>JAVKCD010000019.1:359318-718636 GCA_040222855.1 Phycisphaeraceae bacterium
GGGTGGATGCCCGACAAGCTCAGGCGCTACGATGAGGTGAAGGAGATGACGCGAGCTATCGCAGACGCTGGCAAGTGCGTCGCCTCGATCTGCCACGGCCCGTGGATCGAGATCTCCGCGGGCATCGTCAAGGGTGTGAACTACACCAGCACGCCTGGGATCAAAGACGACCTCGTGAACGCAGGAGCCATCTGGCACGACCAGCCGGTTGTCGTCGATGGCCCGCGTGTCAGCAGCCGCAGGCCGGACGACCTGCCGGAGTTCTGCGCGGCGATGATCGAGGTCATGGCGTCATCTCTTTCTGTGAAGCGTGGAGCATAATAATGATCAGAGACTTAATACTAGCCGGACTTCTGGTGGGGGTGATCACAGCGATGAGCCTCACGAGTGCCGCGGCTGTGGACGATAACGAAGCGGCATCTTTCAAGGTGATGACCTTCAACATCCGCTTCGGCACCGCGAACGATGGCGAGCATGCCTGGCAACACCGACGGGATGCGGCGATCGGGATAATCCGCAGGCACGACCCGGATGTCCTTGGCGTCCAGGAGGCGCTCTCGTTTCAGATCGATGAACTCAGCGCCGCTTTGCCGGGCTATGCATTCCATGGCGTCGGTCGCGATGACGGGGGAGCAGCTGGGGAGTACTGCGGGATCTTTGTCCGCAGTGACCGCTTTGTGATCGAGAACGGCGGGCACTTCTGGCTGAGTGATACGCCTGAGGTCATCGCATCGGTTGGCTGGGATGCGGTCATCACCAGGATGGCGTCGTGGGTCGTGCTGCGTGACCGGAAGAACGGACGACCTGTGGTGGTCGGCAACACGCATTTTGATCATGTTGGTGAAGTGTCAAGAGTCGAGTCGGCAAAACTGATCCGACAGCGCATCCAGGAGATTGCTTCGGGTATTGCGGTGGTGGTCATGGGCGACTTCAACGCCGCAGAGGGCTCCGCCCCCTATCAGGCTCTTGTTGATGATGATGCCGGTCCGGGTGACGGTCTGATTGATGCTTATCGATCCGCGAAACCAATCTCCGAGGGGGACGAAGGGACGTTCAGCGGGTTCAACGCTGAGGCTGTTCGGGGGCGTCGGATTGACTGGGTTTTGCACAACGATGCTTTATCAACCGTCGCGTGCGAGATCGACCAGCGGCTGGTCGATGGCGTGCTCGCCTCAGACCACGACCCGGTCATCGCCGTGCTGCGCTACAAGGACTGATCTCTATAACGCCAGCAGCACCCGCCGACGAAATGCCGTGAGTGCGATCGCCAGCGCGTCCGAGACATCTACAGGTTTAGGCGGCTCGGCGAGGCCGAGTTGCGTTGTCACGGCGAGCTGCACCTGCTCCTTCGAGGCGTGGCCGTGGCCGGTGATTGATTTCTTGACCTCGGTTGATGGCAGATGATCAATCGGCAGCCGGGCCTGCTGCGCCGCCAGAAGGATCACACCTCGGGCGTGAGCCATCACGACCGCAGTCTGCGGGTGGGCGTAGTGCGAGTAGAGCTTCTCGATCGCCATCACGGAGGGCTGGAGTCGCGCGATCAGCTCACGAGTCTCGGCGTGCAACTGAGCAACACGCGACTCGATCGAATCCGTTCCTGGGAGTTTGATGATGCCGGCTTCGAGCACACGCGGCTCACCCCGGCGGCTTGATTCGCAGAGCACGGCATAGCCCGTGATGCGCGAACCAGGATCAATCCCGAGGATCACTGGCGATTCGGTTGAAGAGCTTTCAGTGGACGACATGACTCAAGAGTACCCGCTGGGCGCGTATACTCGGAGCCGGGTCCCGCCACGGAGGGCAACTTGGCCAAGCGTAAGCGAACAAAGAAGGATGATTCGGACCTCTTCGGCTCCCTCGCCGGAGACCATAGTGCCGCTGGTCTTGCCGTCGAACAGGTTTCCCTGCACGACGCCGCCAGCGAGCGTTATCTCAACTACGCCCTGTCGGTCATCACCAGCCGAGCCCTGCCGGATGTCCGCGACGGGCTCAAGCCTGTCCAGCGGCGGATCCTCTACACCATGTGGCAGCAGCGACTGACCGCTGAGGCCAAGCATCGCAAGTGCGCTAAGGTCGTCGGCGACGTGATGGGTAACTATCACCCCCACGGCGATTCAGCGATCTACGACGCCCTGGTTCGCATGGCTCAGCCCTTTTCCTTGCGGCTTCCCCTGGTTGACGGCTCGGGCAACTTCGGGTCACTCGATGGCGACCCTGCTGCGGCGATGCGCTACACAGAGTGCCGCCTCGCTCCCGTGGCCAGCGAGATCCTCCGCGAGATCGGCCAGCAGACCGTCCACTTCCGCCCGAACTACGACGGAACCAAGAGCGAGCCGGTCGTGCTGCCTTCCAGGCTCCCGAACCTGCTGATTAATGGATCGTCCGGAATCGCTGTGGGCATGGCGACCAGCATCCCGCCTCATCATCCCGGCGAGGTTTGTAAGGCCCTGCTCAAGCTCCTGGACAACCCCGAGATCAAGCCGTACCAACTCGTCGGAAAAGACGCTGTCCAGGGACCGGACTTCCCCACAGGTGGCGAACTGCTCGCCGACAAAGCCACCCTCCGCGACATCTACCTCAATGGGTCCGGCGGGGTGAAGCTCCGGGCCACCTGGCAACCCGGCACTGTCGCCGAGGGCTCGCGCACCACCAAGGTGCTCCATGTCACGTCGGTTCCCTATGGCGTCAACAAGGCCGTCGCCGTCGAACGCATCGCCGAGCTGATTGTCGGTCGCAAGCTCCCACTGCTGCTGGATGTTCGGGACCTCTCGACGGACGATGTCCGGATCGTTCTGGAACTCAAGCGTGATGCTGACGAACAGATGGTCATGGCCTACCTGTTCAAGCACACGCCGCTGCAGGTCAATATCTCCGTCAACATGACCTGCCTGGTGCCGACCGAGAATCCTGAGGTCGCCGCCCCGCAGCGGCTTGGGCTCAAAGAAGTGCTCTGGCACTTTCTGCACTTTAGGCTTGGGGTCGTCACGCGTCGGCTCGAGCACGAGCTGGCCCAGCTCGAAAAACGAATTCACCTGCTCGAAGGCTTCGCGATCGCGTTCGATGCCCTCGATGAGATCATCAGGATCATCCGCGCTTCCGAGGGGAAGGCCGATGCCGCGACCAAGATCCTCAAGAAGTTTGGGGGTAAGAACGGGCTCGACGAGGAGCAGACCGACGCGATCCTCGAACTCAAGCTCTACCGGCTTGCTCGGCTCGAAATCAACATCATCCGTGAGGAACTGAAAGAGAAGAACAAACGCGCTAAAGAGATCCGCCAGCTCCTCAAGTCCGATGCCTCTGATACCGGCTCCGGCATCTGGCAGATCGTGCGCGGGGAGATCACCGAGCTGGGCAAGCAGTTCGGCAAAGCCCATCCCAGACAAACGCTCCTGGCCGATGGCGGGGACGAGCCGGAGTTTGCCGCTGAGGACTTTATTGTCGATGAAGACAACCACGTCCTGGTCACCGCCGACGGGTGGATCAAACGCCAGAAAGAGATCAAAGACCCGGGCAAGTCCCGGGTGCGCGACGGCGACCGCGTGCTCGCCTGTGTGGGCGGGTCCACCCGATCGACGGTCGTCTTCTTCTCCAGCCGTGGCGTGGCCTATACCGCGCGCATCATCGACCTCCCGGCGACCACGGGCTACGGCGAGCCGATCCAGAAGCTCTTCAAACTCGCCGACGGCGAACGCATCGTCTCCGCCATCTCCCTCGACCCTCGGTTCATCACGGAGGTCGCGTCTGAGCCGGATGTTCCGCATGCGCTGGCCGTGAGTGATGATGGCTATGGCTTGCGTTTCTCCTTGGCCGGGTACGCAGAGCCGAGCACCCGCTCGGGCAGGCGGTTCGCCAAGCTGGGCAAGGGTGCCCGCATCCTGGCGGTGGCCTACGCCGCAGACGATGAGACCCTGATGGTCGCCTCCGAGCAACGGCGTGCTCTGCTCTGCCGCGTCGATGAGGTCAACGCCCTGTCAGGACCCGGGCGCGGGGTCATCGTCATCAAGCTCGCCTCAGCTGACCGGCTCATCGGCGCTCGGGTCGCTGAGAGCGAACGGGACACACTGACCGCCGTCACCGGGCGCGGGGCCGAGCAGCGGATCAACACCGCCAAGTACGAACTCACTTCCCGAGGCGGCAAAGGCCGTGAAATCATCAAAACCGGAACCCTCACCGAGGTAATTCCGGACGAAGTTCAGGCACCCGAGCTCAAGTCCGAAGGGTAAGGGCCGATAACTCATCCTGTCGCCCGTAAGCCGGATGGTCCGGCGGGCATAGTCAGGGGAGATATCGAATGTTCAAGCCGTATGTGATTGTGTTTGCCCTAGGGGCCATGATGGCCGCCCTGCTCACTGGGTGTGGGCCCAAGGAAGCAGAGGCCGAGTCGAGCCAGCCGGATCGCAAGCTGGTGTTCTTGGTCGAGAACGACACGCCATTTGAGATCAGCGAGGTCGTCGTGACCGGGACCGAGATGCCGATGAGCTTCGGCACCATCCGACCTGATCAGGACGAAGACCTCAAGCACCCGTCTCTGACCGCGCCCCGCCACGCTGAGGTGCACTGGACCGAACCCGGCAAGGGCCGTTTCTGGCGTCCTTTGAAGATGGGCCGCTTCTACAAAGACGGCTATACCGGCCCGATCCGCTTCGTCATTCACAGGGACCGAACCGTCTCGGTCAAACTCGACCGATGACGCTTGACTCGACGTGCGGGCTGGTCAGGTCATGATCGGCTGTGTCTCCCGGTGGATGGGCCCAACGGCCCGTCCACCTTTTTCGTAGTCTGGTGGGGACTCGCCGACGTCAAGGAGGACGCCCGTGCCCCCCCCACCCCCCCCGCCAGCGGCCGCCGCGTACACCGCCAAGGACATCACCGTCCTCGAAGGGCTCGACCCGGTCCGCAAACGACCGGGGATGTACATCGGCGGGGTCGGCACCGCAGGACTCCACCACCTGGTCTGGGAAGTCGTTGATAACTCCGTCGATGAAGCCATGAACGGCCACGCGACCGAGGTCTCGGTCACCCTCGACGCCGAACGCGAGACCATCACCGTCTCTGACAACGGCCGAGGCATCCCCGTTGACATCCACCCCAAACACAAAAAATCAGCCCTCGAAATCATTCTCACCACGCTCCACGCGGGCGGGAAGTTCGAGGGCCAGAACTACAAGACCTCCGGCGGGCTCCATGGCGTCGGGGCCTCGGTCGTCAATGCGCTCTCAAAACGACTCGACGCCGAGGTACGCCGTGATGGCAAGCTCTTCACGATGTCCTTCGCCGCAGGTAAACCCACAGGCAAGCTCAAAGCGAAACCGGGAGCACGCGGAACAGGGACCACCATCCGTTTCACGCCCGACCCGACGATCTTCCCGAAAACAAAGTTTGATCCCACGACCATCCGTGAACGTCTCGAAGTGATCAGCTACCTCCACCGCGGTCTCAAGGTGATCTTTGAAGACCAGGGGGCCTCCGGCAGCGATGGTGAGGAACGCAGGGTCATCTACCAGCACGACGAGGGCATCCGCCAGTACCTCGATCACCTGATGACAGCCCGCGCCGCCCGACCGATCCATGAGACGAGCTTCTGGACCGAGAAAGACAACGGCGGACGTGTCGAACTCACCCTCCGCTGGACCGAGTCCACCGACGAACACGTCCGCAGCTACGTCAACGGCATCCCCACCGGCGATGGCGGGACGCATGAGAATGGCTTCCGCGCCGGGCTCGGTAAGGCCGTCCGCAACTACATCGAAACCCACAGCCTCGCACCCCGAGGCGTCACCCTCACCGCCGAGGACATCCGCGAAGGCCTGCTGGCTATCGTCTCGATCTTCATTGCAGAACCGCAGTTCCAGGGCCAGACCAAAGACCGTCTGAACAACGCCGAAGCTTCTCAGATGGTCGACAACACCGTCCGCAGCAGTCTCGAGCAGTGGCTCAACGCCAATGGAACAGCCGCCCAGTCGATCGTTGCCCGCATCATCGCCGCCGCCCGTGCCCGCGAAGCATCCCGCGCGGCTTCTGCTGCCGTCTCACGAAAAACCCCGACCGCACGCCTGATGCTCCCCGGTAAACTCGCCGACTGTCTCGCCAAAAACCGTGATGAAACCGAGCTGTTCATTGTCGAAGGCGACTCCGCTGGCGGATCAGCCAAGCAGGGGCGCGCCCGCCAGCATCAGGCGGTTCTGCCCCTTCGCGGCAAGGTGCTCAACGTCGAATCGGCCACCCTCAAAAAAGTCCTCGACAACAAAGAGCTCGCCGACCTCGTCACCGCTCTGGGCTGCGGAATCGGCAAAGACTTTGATCTCAGCAAACTCCGGTATCAGCGACTGATTCTCCTCGCCGACGCCGATTCCGACGGCCACCACATCACCACCCTGCTCCTTACTTTCGTGTATCGCTTCCTGCCCGGCCTGATCCAGGACGGCCGGCTCTTCATCGCCGTCCCGCCCCTCTACCGCATCGATGTCGGCCAGGAGACCCACTGGGCCGCCGACGAGACCGACCGCGAAAGAATCCTCAGCGAAGCCAACGGCCGTGCGAAGATCGAGATCACCCGCTTCAAAGGCCTCGGCGAGATGATGCCCAAAGTCCTCTGGGAGACGACCCTGAACCCCAAGACCCGTCGTTTGCTCTGCGTGGAAATCCCCGACGCCATCGAAGCCGACCGTGTCGTAAACGAGCTGATGGGAAAAGACGCCTCCGCCCGCTTCCGTTTCATCATGGACCGCGCCGAGACAGCCGAGGCGCTCGACGTCTAGGTGCTCAGAGATCTGGATCGGCTTGGCCTAACCCCCTGAGACGACCTTGCCCACCGAGAAGATCGGCAGCAGCAGCGCGATCGCGACGAAGCCGACGACCAATCCGAGGCAGGCGATCATCGCGGGCTCAACAAACTGAGTCATCGACTTGACCCCACGTTCGAACTCCTCCTCCGAGCGATCGGCGATTCGCCGCATCACGTCCGAGACCCGTCCGGCACGCTCACCAGAAGACACCATCTGCGCCGTGGACTTCGGGATCAGAGGTGATGCCGTCAGCACCGACGAGATCGATCCGCCCTGCTTGACCTTCTCCGCGACTTCATCCCAAAGCCTCGACATGTGCCGATTGGACGTCACCTCTCGGGTGATCGCGATCAGGTCGAGTAGTGGTACCCCCGCATCGATCATCACGCTCATCGTTCGGAATGACCGTGTCAGATAGAGCTTGTTGAACAGCGGGCCGATCAGAGGCAGCCGGAGCTTGGCCGTATCAATAAGAGAGCCACCGGTTTCTGTTTTGAAAAACAGGACCAGGCCAACAACCGCCGCTATCACGCCAGCGATCATGTGCGGCCAGTACGTCGTGACAGCGTAAGAAATCCCCAGCAGCGCCTGCGTCGGCAACGGCAGGTCCGCCCCACGACTGGCGTAAATCGCAGCGAATCGTGGGAGAACAAAACCGATCAGGAACCCCGTGATCGCGAACGTTGCCACGAACATCACCGCCGGATACGTCATCGCCGACCGCAGCGTCCGCTGAATCTTCTGCTCCTGCTCCAGGTAGTTGCTCACCCGATCGAGCATCTCCCCAAGCGTTCCTGAGGCCTCCGAGGCCTGGATCATGCTGATCATCAGAGGCGGAAATACCTTCCGATGCTTCGACATCGATTGCGACAGCGTTCCGCCCGCTTGTACCTTCTCGCTGATCTCTGTGAGCAGCGCCCGCATCGCTGGCGAACTCGCCTGATCCGTCACACAGTCCAGAGCATCACGAATCGTGACTCCGGCATCAAGCAGCACCGACAACTCGTGAGCAAACGCGATCACCTGGGCTCGCTTGACCGTACCCCCTGCTGCGGACACCGGGGTATCAGCCTCGGCCTTAGCTGGCTTACCCTTTGAGGGCTGAATCGAAACGGGAAACAGACCCCTCTGACGCAATCGAACCCCCGCCTCGGTCAGCGACGAGGCTTCAAGGACACCCAGGTCAAGACCGCCCGTGTTGGTTCGAGCTTTGAATGCAAAAGAAGGCATAGTCTGTTCTCCGCGCTACAGGGCCGTAGCGGTCAGCAACTCAGCCAACGTGGTATGACCATCACAAACCTTCTCGATGCCGTCATCGCGCAGCGTGATGTAGCTGTCACTCTTGATCGCAAGCTCGCGCAGTTCCTGAAGACTCGCACCTCGGCACACCGCGTCAAGCCCCTCATCTGTGGGTATATACAACTCATAAATACCCAGACGCCCCTTGTAGCCGGTGTTCCCGCAACTCCGACACCCAACCGCGTGGTAGATCTCGGTTAGACCTGCGATCTCCGGGCCGAAGCGGCGAAGCAGCCGACTCTCATCATCCGTTGGCGGGCCCGCTTCACGACAGGAGATACACAGCTTGCGTACCAGCCGCTGTGCAAGTGTCGCTCGCACGGAGGCGGCGATCAGATAAGGTTCCACACCAATATTGATCAGCCGTGTCACCGCTGCCGGTGCGTCATTCGTATGCAGGGTCGAGAGCACCAGGTGCCCGGTGAGCGCGGCCTGGGTGGCAATACGTGCCGTCTCCGCATCACGAATCTCACCCACCATGATCACGTCCGGGTCCTGGCGGAGCAGCGCCCGCAATGCTGAGGAAAAGGTGAATCCCGTCTTCTCATTGACCTGAAACTGATTGACGCCGTCAATGGCGTACTCGACCGGGTCTTCCACCGTCGAGACATTCCGCGTCGGATCGACGACGCGCCGAAGTGTGGCGTAAAGCGTCGTCGACTTACCCGAGCCCGTCGGGCCGGTGACCAGCACAATTCCATTGGGCTGAGCAACGATATCGAGATACCGCTCGAGCATCCTCGGGCTCAGCCCCAACGCATCCAGACCAACCATCGCGTTGCGCGCATCGATGATCCGGATCACAACCTTCTCGCCATACCGCCCCGGCATCGTCGAGACACGCAGGTCTACCTGACGCCCCTCGCAGTGAATCGAGATCCCGCCATCCTGCGGGATGCGCCGCTCGGAGATATCCATCCCCGCCATGATCTTGATCCGGCTCGCCATCGGTGCCTGCATCCCATGAGGCGGAGCCATCTTCTCGGTCAACTGACCATCGACACGAAACCGGATCCGCAGCGACTTATCACCCGGCTCAATATGAATATCCGACGCACCCTCACGAACGGCCTCGAAGAGGATGTGATTCACCAGCTTAATCACCGGCGAACTGCCCGAAGCAATCTCTTCAGCAGAGATCTCCGCGACATTGACGCCATCGAGCTCATTCTCGAACTGAGTGTCCCTGACGATGTCCTCCATCGACGTCGCCATCGTCCCCGAGGTCAGGAACCGCTGGGCGTCACGGATGTCGTCTTCGGTGGCCACAACCAGTTGGACGCTTGCCTGCGTGAGTCTCTCAACCTCCTCGACCAGAAAAACGTCCGTCGGCTCGTTGACCGCGAGCGTCAACACGCCGTTGATCAGAAACAAAGGCGCCGCCACATTCTCCGAGAGAAACTTCGTCGGGAGTGTCTCGCCCAGCATGACATCGACCATCCCGTTTCCGAGCCGGGTAAACGGGATCTCCAGGGCTTCGGCGACTGCCTCAAGCGTTTGTTGCTCCGTGATCATCCCAAGCTCGATCAGCACCTGGCCCAGCAGCTTCCCGCTGCCCTCTGACCGCTGGTGCTCGAGCGCATGATTGATCTGATCCTGGCTGATCAGACCCTTGGCCAGCAGAACATCACCGATGCGCAGCGGCCGCATGGTTGGTTTAACACTGTCAATGCTCGCATCACTCATGCCGCGGCTCCCAACGTCTCAAGTGCCTTCTCAATCGACGCCTCACGGTCGAAACGACTCGTGAGCCGAGTCGCGTAGAGAATCCGATCGACAACCTCAGAACAGTCGCCGATCACCAAACGCCCAAGGCGGTCAGCCACTTCTTCTTGAAGGCTCAGCAACGCTTCCAAGCACCTTGAGTCGATGGATTGCAGCTGCGAACAATCAAGGACGATGTCACGCCCCCCATTGCCCAGGGACTCTGTGATCTTCTGGTGGACTTGCACATGATCGCCTTCAATGCACTCGCCGGTCAGCGTCACGATCGCGATGTCACCCTGCTGTTTCAGTTTGATCTTCATGCTTCACTCTCAGGCCGCACGAGCCGCGGGTGGGTCCGTCTGCTGGTTGTAGGTCGAAAAATCTAGCTCACAAAAAGCATCGGCCAACTCCGGGTCAAACTGCATCCCCGTGCCTTGCCTGATCTGGTCGAGGGCCTCCTGATGATTCATCGCACGCCGGTAACTCCGGCGGGAACGCATCGCGTCAAAGCTGTCCGCCAACGCGATGACACGGCCGGCAAACGGGATCGCATTCCCGCTCAGTCCCTGCGGATACCCACCGCCGGACCACCTCTCGTGATGCGACAGCACACCCGGCATCAGGTCCGTCATCGCCTCAATGTCAGCGAGAATCCGCGCACCTATCTGCGGGTGCAGCTTGATGGCGTCGTACTCCTCATCCGTTAACGGGCCATCCTTCGTTAGCACCGCCTCGGGCACACCGATCTTGCCCAGATCGTGAACCAATGCCGAGAGATAGAGCCTCTCGATCCGGTGCTCATCAAGATCAATCTTCTCCGCGAGCAGCCGCGTCAGGAGTGCCACACGATGAGAATGACCATGTGTGTACGAATCCTTCGCGTCGATCGATGCCGACAACGCCCGCAACGTACCGAGAAACATCGACCGCATCTCGGCGAACAGGATCGCGTTATGCAGAAAGATCGACAGGCTCGACGCCAGCGTCTCGACCCGATCAATATCCACCGCGTCGATCGGCTGACCATCAAAACGATCCGCGCCAAACAAAACGCCGACTACTTCTTCACGATGACGGATCGCGACGGCGACCAGATCCCGGCCAAATCCCGTCAACTCATCAGGGACCGGCAGGCCATTCTGACCGAGATGAATCGCGTGACGCTCACCAGAAATCCGCCTGATAAACCACTGCCCCACCGAGCGAATCAACCGCATGTCGCCGACCGCATCGGGAGGAAAGTAGACCTTCCCACGCAACGAGGTCAGCCTCGGGCGATCATCAGCAAGACACAACGCCATCACCCGCAGTCGCGCGACCTCGCGCAGGTCGTTAACCGCCTCATCAAGTAAAGGCTCTGCCGCGTGGTGGTATTCAACGTGAGCCGACAGCCGGTGTATCAGACTCAACTCTTCATACGTCCCCGCCAGCTCGCGACTGACTCGACCCAACTCGGCGCGCAACCCGTCTTCCGACGAAGCCGTTTTATAATCTCGATTAAACTCATTCATCGAAGGACCCCACTCTGCGGTTCAAGCCGGTCGCTCGAGGCCAACGCAGATTCACGATGGTCGCGATCGCCGACCCTCAGGACGCAGCGTCTGCAACGCCCTGAATCGCGCGTTCGTCGGATCAAGCTGACTGGCTCGCCGATAGGCTCCAACCGCCTCATCGCGGCGCCCGACCTGCTCAAGTCCGACGCCGTACAAAGCCCAAGCCTTCGCATGATTCGGGCTGACCTCAGTCGCCGATCGGAACCAGCCCAGCGCTCGCTGATGATCATTTCGCTGCCGCGCAGCAAGCCCGAGCCAGATCATCGCCTCAGGGTCACGCGGGCTCAGATCGTGAGCACGACCCGCTGCCGTCTCGGCACCGCCGAAGTCTCCGAGTTCCCAACTCACCGCAGCCAGATGCATCAAGTCATCCGCAGACGGCTCAGACTCACGCACCAACTCACGGTACAGCCGTCGCGCCTCCGACCAACGCCCCGCATCACGATTCGCACGGGCCAGCGCGCGCCGAAGATCACGCCGCGTCTGCTGGTTCGGATCGCTGAGTAAAGGCGTCAACAGATCAATCGCCTCCACCGAACGCCCCGCCGCCACCAATTGAATCCCAAGCTCCGCGCGGAACTCAACACGATCCGGATCAAGCGTCACCGCCTGACGTAGATGGTCGATCGCTTCTCGCTTGCGATCCTTTAGAAGCAGGACTTGAGCCAGAGCGTGATGCAACTCCGCAGGCTGCGCAAAGTAATCCAGTCGCTCGGCCAGGATCTCGACGGCTTTGTCATCACGACCAAGCGCCACCTCAGACTCAGCCAACGCTAAGACGTACTCAGGATTGTCCGGTGCCCGCTCGACCGCCTCCGAATAACGCTCACGCGCAGCCTGCGGCCGTTGCCAGCGCTGCTCGATAATCCCCAGGTAATAACGGGGCGCAGCCGCCTCAGGCACGGCCTCGATCGCCGTCCGCAATGTCAACGCAGCCCGCTCCAGCTCGCCTCGTTCAATGGCGATACGACCGGCTAAGGTCAGCACCTCCGCATTGTCAGGATCAATCCGGGCCGCCTCATTGAGCGCCGCCTCGGCCTGCCCCAGATCGCCGTTATCAAAGTGCTGCTCGGCCTGCTCAAGCACCATCGAGCCCCGGAGCGTCCACCACCGGCTCTCGGCACCTTCACGGTGCTCCGCGATGCCCGGTACACCTGAACACCCGCCAAGCACGCCAGCTACGAACAGGAGACAGAGCCCTGATCGGACTTCATGGGGTAGTCGACTTAGCTTCATCATGGCCTGGTCTCCACCTGCGCCTGCTGCTGACTCGGCGCATCACCCTCGGTCCAAAGACCTCGCTGCGCCTCATCACGCACCTCAAGGAGCTGATCGATCATCACACGAACCCAGTCCGCACTCGTTGCTTCCGCTGGTGGCGCAGGCACATCACCCCGTGGCACGTCACTCAGATCAACCGCATCCAGACTCACCGCACGATTCGCGCCCGACGTGGGAACTTCCTCCGCCACCTGACCCTGCTCATGCGCTGCCGGAGCACCAGCAGGCTCAGAGACCGCAGGCGGAGCCGAAACAGGCTCGGGCTCGCTCTTGAACTGCAGGATCGCCGCATCAAGCGCACGCTGGACAGGACCCTCAAGAAGACCCCGCTCCTGATCCTGCAACGACCGGCCCACCAGCTGACTCTTGAGCTTCAACGCCTCCGTTGAGATCGGCTCCAGCGACAACGCGATGTTTGTATGCCACAACGCTTTACTCGTATTTCCCTCACGGGCATGCCGCTCCGCATCAGCCAGGTGACCACGAACCATCCGCAGTCGCGAGCTGGGCAGTAGCCCGGTTCGAGCACCCAAACGAATCCGCTCGATCCCGCGAGCCGCCTCTTCGCCCGCAGCAGCCAGAGCACGATCACGAATCACCGTGGGCTTGATCAGGAAAATAATCTCGACCCGGTCCGAGCTGTCGTCCGTCCCGCGGAAGAAGTTGCCAAGCACCGGCAGCCGACCCAGGAACGGCACCTGATTCGTGGTCTTGGTCGTGTCTTCCTTAAACAGCCCGCCGAGCACCACGGTCTGGCCCGAGCGCACCAGAACATTTGTCTGCAGGGCCTGCGTCGAGGTGTTCGGCAGGATCACCCCGATCGGACTTAACTCCGTGCTGCCCTCGGACAGAATCGGATTGAGTTCCAGCCGGACATACCCATCGCTCGACACGAACGGCCGCACGATCAGCTGCGTACCGACATCGATCGTCTCGACCGTCTGCGTCGATGACACCTCCGTGTCCGTCGTTGAGATATACGGTAGCTGCTCCGTCGCGTCGATCGTCGCCCGCTGACGATTCAGCACGACCACCTTAGGCGTCGAGATCACCGTCGTGTCCGTGATCGTCTCAAGGGCACGCACAAAGACCGCCGCGTCACCCCCAATCACGCCGAGCTTGATCGATGAATCGCCCGTCGCCGTGTTGCCCGCCGTCGAACTGATCGCGGTCCCCGAGTCAGCTGCCAGCGTGCCTGTGATCAACTCATTGACCGCGGCCAGGGGCGATGTCGCCGACGCCAGCGACAGGTCCGTCAGAATAGCGAAATCAACACCGAATGCGTTGTTCTCACCCAGCCGCGCCTGAAGAATCGTCACCTCGATCATCACCTGCTCTGGCTTGCGATCAAGCTCCTTGAGCGTCGCGATAATCTCCTCGACCCGATCAGGCGTGTCACGGACAATCAGTGTGTCCGAATGCGAAAACGTGTTCGCCCCGCCATCCGAGATCGACGGCTGGAAACCCTCCGGGACCTCTTGACTCACCGCGATCACACCATTCTGTGACAGCAGCGGCTCCGCAAAAGCCTGAGCATCCGCAGCACTCAGAAAATCAAGCCGAATGATCCGAGTCACCGGCTGATTCTCTGACGCCTCGATAGCCGCCATCTCCTCAGCCGTGTAGACATAGATAAAGTTGCCACGCTCGGTGTACCGGTACCCGTTCCCGCTGATCAGCGCGTCGAGCGCCTCATCAAAGGTCACGCCATAGAGACTCGCTGAGATCGTCCCACGTACGTTCGGGCTGGCCACGATGTTCCGCCGCGACTGTTCACTAAGCAGGCTCAGCACCGCGTCAACCTCGAGATTCTGAACGCTCAGGTCAATCTCGCCAAACGCGCCGACGCTGACGATCCCAGGCGTCGATCCGCTGGGTGTATCTGCCGTCAGGTCAATCAGCTCAACGATCTCGCCGTCATCAGGCACAGCCGAAACACCACCCTGCTGCGCCAGGGCCGGTGCCCAGCACGACAACGCAAATGCCAACAGACTGTGCCGGGCAAGACGATGGGGTGTCCGATGATTCATATCAATCTCTCCTCGCCGCGTCATTGAAGACCAAGCCTCACAACCACGCCATTGAGTTCCAGGTCGGCATGACGACGCTCAAGCCTCAGCAGCTTGAAACCCTCGATGCTCTCCCCAGGACGTAGACTCGTGCCGTTGATGACCGCACGAGGCTCGCCGCCGAGGATGATTGCCTGAAGCAAAAGCGCCTCAGCACGATCCCTGACCAGACTCCTTCGTGGGGTATCGGTGCTTTCAACTTGCAACTGTTGGGACGACTCTGCCGAGCCCGGGCTCTGGGCAGACGACGGCAGCCGGAACAAATCCCGCGGCAACTGACTCGGCACCATCACCGTGATTTCCGGACCCTCCGCTGGACCAGCACGATCACCCGACTCGGCATCGCCGGCGGATGACTCCACCGAAGCCGCAACGGTCCCGGGCTCCGCCGTCGCCACACGAGGCGGGTCCTTCAGCAGCAACCGCCCCCATAACAACAGGCCAAACACACTCATGCCCGCGAGCACCCACACCTTGCTCGGCTGCGCTCGATACTGTGCCAACAAGCGTTGCTGGTACGTACTCACGGGCTGCCCTCCTTCGCTGCTGGAGCAGCAGTGTGCCGGGCATAAGCCAGCAGCTCCAGATCAATCCGCGGTAGCTCATCCGGGTCCCCACCACTCACCGCCATCGACTGCGCCGCGACGAGATAGGGCAGACTCTCGATCTCATCAAGAATCCGGTAAGCACGCTGAAAATCAGCCCGGAAACCCAGCCGAAAACGCTTCGCACGAAAACCATCACCCAACCGCTCGCCCTGGGTCGTGATCTCAGGATCACCCGCCGCATGACGCTCCGTGATCTCCGCGATCCATCCCAACACCTCTGGCATCGGGTCCGTGTCTGGCACCAGGCCCTGCCGACGATCGCGATAGGCATCGCTTAGATCAGCAATCTCAAGCCGTGCGCGCTCGACCTGAACCTCAAGACTCGCCAAAGATGACTGAGCATCCCGCGCCTCATCCAACCGCTGATTCAGACGATCCAACTCAGCCGCGTGCGGGAGCCACGCGCTCACCAGGAACAGCAATCCGAGTGATGGCACAGCCACCAGCAGCCGCCACGAGTCTCGCAGCACACTCTTCTTATGCTTCATGGCGTCACCTCCTCCGCAACCAGCGTCAGCCGACGCATCAGATCAATGTGAACCTCAAGACTCAGCTCACGCATCGGGCCATCATCCGACTCGATCGGCCCGATCGAACCGACTTCAAGATCAGTAAACAACGGGTTCGCCGCCAGCAGCCCCACCGCCTCCGCGACCTGCCGATCATCTCGACACAACCCTCGGAACGAAAACTCGATTCGCGGCCGCTTGTCATCCGCCTGAGCCACCCGAAGATCAGTCAAACCAACGGTCTCAGGCAGCGTCCGACTAAAGATCCGCAGCGCCTGCGAAAACCGAACCCGCGGCTCAAGCCGACGATACAGGCTCGACTGCTGATAGAGCTTGCTCCGCTCCTTCTCGAACGTCAGCAGTTCCTCACGCAATGAAAACGCCTGCGCCGCATCACGCTCGGCTACCTCAACGTGTGCCACCACTCCCCCGCGCCGCTCCCACAGCATCGTCCACGCACTGGCAAACACACCGACCAGCACAACGACACTCACGATCTCAACCCGCCGCATCCGATGACGAGACCGCTGGTCCACAAAAGCCCTAGGCAGGAAGTTCATGCCGGTCATGCCGCCAACCTCCCGCCCGGCCAGTTCATCGCCAGCCCAATCGATGAGGCCATCGACGCCAAGGGCTGACCGATCGCATCAAAAAGCTGGGGCAGTCGGACATCAAACTCATGCGGCAGCATCACCCGGACCGATGCCCGCTCCGCCAGCGAGGGCGCAACACATCGAGCGATCGTCTCCGGGGCAATCAGCCAGGCCATCTCCGGCCGCTTGCCCGGGAAGGTCACGCCGTAGTACCGAAGACACAACGCCACTTCCTGAGCCAGGTCCACACGCTTCTTCACCCCGACCTTCTCGGCCTCCACCCGATCAATCGACACCCGTAGCCCATAGGTTCCATCGTCTTGGTTCGACTTGATCGCCGGCGCCACAGCTTCCTCGAAGTCCTTGGCACCAAACTCCATCCGCCTGAGAAACACCACCTGCCCGTTCTCGGAAATGAACACCCAAGTATGCTCCGGGCTGACCTGAATGATCAGCCTCGGCGCACTCATGTCCTCGCCGTCACTCACCCCATGCTTCTCAATCACGTGCTGAAAACGCGTCAGCAGCGTAGGCGTAGGATCAAACGAAGCCACGTCAAGACCAGCCCCATCCAATGATCGCGCCAGCTCCAGCAACGGCTCCGTGGGCGCAGCCATCAGGATGATCTCCCGCTTGGTCTCGCTGCCTTGCGTCACCTCGCCCACGTCGTAATAACGGATCACCGACTGCTCGGGATCAATCTGAAAACGCTCAGCGGCTTCCCACTGCGCTGCCTCGAACAAATCCTCATCCGGTATCGGCGGGACCCGCACATTCTTCATCATCAACAGCTTGTCCGGCACACGAACCACCACCCGACGCCCGACAAAACGCCCCTTCTTGATCGCCTCCGCGATCAACTCCGCCTGCTTGCGCAGGTCCTCAAGATCAACCGCCCCATGAGGCACCATCGACCAGTTCCACCCGCCAAACGCCTGCAACGTCAGCCCACCACCCGACACCCGCCTCAGCTGAGTCAGTTGCACACGATCGTCAGCGAGATCAACCCCGATCGGGCTGGTCCTACTCTGTCCGAGCATGACCCCTCCCCTCAGACCGCCCCGCCGCTTCTTCAAAATGAATCACAATGCCCCGTTCAAGCTGCCCACCAATCTGCTCGACCTCCGCCCGCAGTAAGCGCAACTCCCGGATCAGCTCCAAACGCTGCTCCGCCGGATTCGGCACCGCCTCGGCCTGACTCAACCAGGGCCGATCAGGCTGCGCACTCCAGAACGACCACGCCGCCACCGCGATCGCGGCACCACTTAACCACCATGCAGGATGTACGGGGCGTCGGGCGGACAAGGACTCAATCTCCTGGGCACCATGGAACAACTACACCGTTGGTATCGGCTGGTTGGATCAGGGGCTTAGGGGATCGAGCACATCAATTAACAGAGGCGGCCGGCATCAGCCGACCGCCTCAGAAAGCTTCGATTATCGGAGCCAGAAGTTATGGCGTGTACGTCGCCACATCCTCCGACGAGAACGATAACGCCGTGGCCTTCGCATCCGTCGTCACCGCCTTGATCCGACCGGTCAACTCATCGTAGACCCAACCCACACCAGCACCGGGCGTCCCGATCACGTCGTCACCCTGATCCACCGTCGAGCTGTTCTCAAACGGATTGATCGGGGACTTCTGCAGATACGGCCCAAAGTCAGAACCCGACGTCGAACCACTGATGTTCGTCGTCTGCGTCATCTGATTCCAGTTCGACGAAAGGTCCGGATAAGAACCGTTGTGCTGGATCATGTACAGCTCCAGCTGCGACCGAACCGTCTGCAGCTGCGACACCAGGCTCGATGCCTTAGCTGTCTCTGCCGCATCACTGAACTGCGGAATCACCACCGCCGCCAGAATCCCGAGAATCACCACCACGATCAGGATCTCAACCAGCGTAAAACCGTGGCCAACACGTCCTACAAGACTCATCTGTTATCTCCCATAACAAGGTCCAGGCCGCCCATGCAAGGCACAACCAGTGCCTTCAAGGCTCAATGCACGGACAACCCCATGCTGACAGGAGAATCGACCCGAACATTAGGGATCATCACGCCGGGCAAACGCAATCAACCAGAAACATGACCCGCAGTCAGACCTTTACCGACTCCCCCGGATGTAGCGTCTGGGATGTTTCAGCCGACCTGGCGAACCTCACCGCCATCACGGTCCAGATACGCGTCCACCTCACGCAATAATCGGCGCCCCTCCTCAAAACTCATCCGCCCCACCGTCTCCTCAACATCCCCCCAGGCGGCCGCCTGCAACTCCTCTTCCTGAACCTGAAACGACCGCGACCTCACAAACCCTACGAAATACGTCACGGTCTTGTCTACGACCTTCCCGGATCGCTTGCGAAACACATAACGCTCGGCAAAAGGCGTCGCCTCCAGCACGCGCTCAGGAGCAAGACCCGTCTCCTCACCCAACTCCCGCAGCGCCGTCTCGAGCTCGCTCTCACCCATCTCCGGATGTCCCTTGGGAAACCCCCAGTGACCCGCCTTGTGCTGAACCAGCAGATAACGCCGTGGCTCACCATTCGCACCACCATGAACCGGAATAATCCCACACGAATGATCGCGATCCATCAGGCTCTACTCCCCCGTATCAAGCACAGCCATAAAGGCCTGCTGCGGGATATCCACCGTGCCAATCCGCTTCATCCGCTCCTTGCCCTTCTTCTGCTTCTCCAGCAGCTTGCGCTTCCGCGATACGTCCCCACCATAACACTTCGCCGTCACGTTCTTCCGCATCGCCTTGATGTTCTCGCGTGAGATCACCTTCCCGCCAATCACCGCCTGAAGCGGGATCTCGAACAGATGACGGTCGATCTCGTCCTTGAGTTTCTTGAGCAGCGCTCGCCCCCGCTGCTCCGCTTTGGTCCGGTGAACGATCACCGACAACGCATCCACCTGCATCCCGTTGACCAGAATATCCATCTTCACCAGCTGATCCGCATGGAACCCCGACACCTGATAGTCCATCGTGCCGTACCCCGACGTGATCGACTTGAGCTTGTCGAAGAAATCAAAAATGATCTCAGCCAATGGCAGGTCGTACTCCAGAATCTGACGATCATCCGCCAGAAAACGCTGCCCCTTGTACTCACCCCGCCGGTTGTCACACAGCTTCATGATGTCGCCGATCGATGCCGTCGGCAGAATGATCTCAGCCTTCACAATCGGCTCGCGGATCGCTGAAATCTGCGACGGGTCGGGCAGGTCCGCCGGATTGGTGATCTGAATCACCGACCCGTCCCGCAACGCCACCTCGTACGTCACCGTCGGAGCCGTCTGCACGATCGACACATCCTGCTCACGCTCAAGCCGCTCCTGAATGATGTCCATGTGCAACATCCCCAGAAAACCACAGCGAAAACCCGACCCCAGCGCCTCCGACGACGTCGGCTCAAACGTAAACGACGCATCATTCACGTGCAGCTTGGTCACTGCATCACGCAGATCGTCAAAGTTCGTGTCACCCGTCGCATAAAAGTCGCAGTACACCATCGGCATCGGCTCCTGGTACCCCGGCAACGCCTTCTCGGCGGGCCGCAGGTCCAGCGTCATCGTGTCACCAATGTGCACATCCTCAAGCGTCTTGATCGCCGCCACCATGTACCCCACATCCCCCGCCTCAAACGGCTCGTCCGTCGCCGTCATCGTCGGCCGGAACTTCCCCAGCTCCGTAATCTGATACACCCGCCCCACCTTCATCATCCGGACTCGATCCCCCTTCTTCATCGTCCCATTGATCATTCTAAAGTACACAATCACGCCCCGGTAGTCGTCGTACTTCGCGTCAAAAACCAGCGCCTGCAAGGGCGCATCAATCTTCCCCCTCGGCTCCGGAAAACGCTCGCAGATCGCGTCCAGCAACTCCTTGACACCCTCCCCCGTCTTCGCCGACGTAAACACACAAGACTCCGCAGGAAGCCCCAGCACCTGCTCCACCTGCAACGCCCGCTCCTCCGGCTGAGCCGAAGGAAGATCAATCTTGTTGATCACCGGAATGATCTCGAGGTCAGCATCCACCGCCTTATACAGATTCGCCACCGTCTGAGCCTCAACCCCCTGCGTCGCATCCACCACCAGAAGCGCACCCTCGCACGCCGCTAAAGCCCGCGACACCTCGTAGTGAAAATCAACATGCCCGGGCGTGTCAATAAAGTTCAGCTCAAACATCTGCCCCTTGTACGTGTGCTCCACCGACACCGCCGACGCCTTGATCGTGATCCCCCGCTCACGCTCAAGATCCATTGAATCCAGCTTCTGATCCTGATGCGTCCGCGCATCCATCGCCCCGGTACCCGTGAGCATCCGGTCCGCAAGCGTCGACTTGCCATGATCAATGTGCGCAATGATGCAGAAGTTGCGGATGTTCATGCTGATGACCGCTACAGCCGAATGGCCATCTCCAAGGTGAGGACTGCTCAGGATCTTCCGCCAGACCCGTGACCCGGCGAATCAGACATCATAGCGTGCCCCAACGCCCCCGCAGCACCGCGATCGCCCCCGGATCAACCTCTCCCAAACCAGATAAAAACATCGCCCGCTCCCGCTCCGTCAAGCCACGCCCCAGGTCCGCCTCCAACGTCTCCTCCAACATCCCCGCCATCGCCAGCACCGGCCGCCTCTCCCGCCCCAGCCTCGGCCGCACCCCGCCCACATCAATCATCCACAACCCCTCATCCCCATCCATCACATGATTCGACGCCTTGTGATCCCGGTTCCACCACCCCGCCGCCAGCAGACCACCCGCCAGCCGCCCCAGACCCATCATCAACCGCTCCATCGCCTCAACACTCAACCCACCCCTCGAAACCACCCGCTGCACCGAATCCCCCACCCATCGCGTCATCAGCCACCCCCGCCCCCCTTCCATACCCAACCCCACCACCGGCACCACCGCAATCCCCGCCCTCACCAGCCGCCTCGCACCCCTCGCCTCCCGCTGCGCCGGATGAACCCCAAGCCCCCACGCCAGCCGCTGCCGCACCACCTCGTGCTCAAACCGCTTGACCACCCACCCCACCCCCTCACCATCCCGCGCCAACCAAACCCGACTCCGCCCATCCGCCTTGAACACCACCTCCTCCTGGCAGGACCAACCAGGAAGCCGACGAAAGATTCGAGATGCATCCTTAGCCATGGCCCCTATCATGCCACGAGTCGGATGCTTAGTCGCGCTAGGAGCCTTCGTATGTGGGTTTTCTCCGCAGGGATGCCTCGATCAGGCTCCACCCTGCAGTTCCAGATCACCGCTGAACTCATCGAGTCCGCTGGGCTCGGTCGCAGGCTGGAGTACGCACGGACCGCCGAGTTCCCAACCATCAGAGACCAACACCACAACGAGCATCAGCACCTCGTCTTCAAAACCCACCACTGCTCCCAGGACATTGAAGCCCAGTTTGCCGCCGGCAACGCCAAAGCCGTCTACACCTTTCGTGACCTCCGAGATGTCTACGCCTCACGCATGCGCATGCGTGAAGACACCTTCAAGACCGTCTGGAACGAAAACTTCCTCGACAAATGCCTCAAAGACGACGCCTGGTGGCGATCCCTTTCCCCCGTCTACATCACCCGTTACGAAGATATGATCAATGATCTCCCCCGCGAGATCAGCCGACTCGCAACCTTCTTCAACATCGATATCACAGACGATCGTTGCACCGAGATCGCCGATCGCTACAGCTTCGATAAGCAAAAACAACGCATCGAACACCAGCGGGCCCAGCATGACGACAACTTCGACCCCAAGATGCTCCTGCACGGCAACCACCTCACCGCCAAACCCGGCTCCGGCTGGTCCGACACCCTGACCGATGAACAGGCCGCAAAGATCGAACTCAAAACCACAGACTGGCTCACCCAACACGGCTACCCCATCCTCAACCCCAGCCCCTCGCTCACCCAGCGGCTACGGCTGATGTTCACCCGATGACCACCCCAAAACGCATCCTCTCCGTCACCCGCAAGCCCGATGCCGCCAGCTACGAGCAGCGGGTTCTCCGCTGCCTCCCCGCACTCCGTAATCGCGGACACGCCATCGACCTCACCGTTATCCCCGAAGGGCGACTCGCCCAAACCCGATTCTTCACCTCATTCCGCCACTACGACATCATCTGGTGGCAACGCCACCTCGCCATGCCCTACGACCTCCCAATCATCGCAGCCTTTGCCAAGCGACTCGTCTTCGACTTCGACGACCCACTTACCTACAGCGCCCGCTTAGGCGGGTCACCAAGCTGGTCCCGACGCACCCGCTTCGCATGGATGCTCCGCACCTGCGACGCCGTCACCACAGCCAGCGAACACCTCGCCCAATCAGCACAACCCTTCTGCAAACAAGTCGAAGTCGTGCCCATGCCCGTTGATCTTCCCGACAACCCACCACCACTCGACAGCCGCAACGCGACAACCACCCGGCCCGGAGAAGTCACCCTCCTCTGGCTCGGCTCCCAAGCCACTCAGCCCTACCTCGAACTCATCCGCCCCATCCTCGAAAGCCTGGATCATCGTTTCACCCTCCGACTTGTCGCCCACCAACCCATGACCTTTGCCAACCTCAACATCGATTTCCGGCCCTGGTCCTTCCAGCAGCAGGAACAAGCGCTCCGTGAAGCCCACATCGGCCTGTGCCCCATGCCCGACACCCCCTGGACTCGTGGCAAATGCCCCTACAAAGTACTCCAGTACATGGCCTATGCCATGCCCTGGATCGGTTCGGCCGTTGGCGAAAACCTCAACGTCGCAGGGGTCTCAGAACCCGGTCAGGGACCGAGAGGCTGGTGCGCTCAAACCGTTGACGACTGGATGAACGCCATCCATCAACTCGCCATCAACCCAAACCTTGCAAGCACGATCGCCGCAAAAGCTCGTTCCCATATCGCCGAACGGTATGACCGCACACGACTGATCGCTAAACTCGAACACATGCTCGTAGGGTAAGCAGCAACCACGACAGGCAGATATCCCAATGCCCATGAAACCAATCAACATCCAGCCACCGAGCAAAGGTTTCCAGCGCTGGATACGCAAGACCCACACGTCGCTGCTTCGACGCATCAACCCTCTTGGCTTCCACACCATCCCGTTCGACCACGGACTCCGCCTCCGCGTTCGCCACATCGATCGCATCGGGCGACGTATCTATCTCGACGGCTACTCAGAACCCGAGCTCGCCACCTTCCTCTACGCCACACTCCAACCCGGCATGACGTTCATCGACATCGGCGCAAACCTCGGACAGTTCACCGTCCTCGCCGCCCGCCTCGTTGGCCCCACGGGGACCGTCCATGCCGTTGAGGCCGCCTCCGTCATGCACCAGCAGATCGTCGACAACCTCCAGCTCAACGCCTTCGATCAGGCCACAACACACCACCTGGCACTCTCAGACCGCGAAGGAACCATCCAGCTCAACACCTGTGTCCCAGGTCAGGAGGCCTTCAACTCCATCGGCCGCCCCGACCGCCAGGAAGCCCGCGTCACAGGCTCAGAAACCGTTCGCACCACCACACTCGACGGCTTCTGTCACGAACAACACATCGATCACGCCGACATCCTCAAGATCGACGTCGAAGGCGCTGAAGCCCTCGTCCTCCAAGGCGGAGCCACACTCCTGGGCCAACCAAACGCCCCGGTTATCTTCTGTGAGTTCAACGAAACCGCCGCCCGGGGCGCTGGCAGCTCCACAGCCACCATCCGTAATCTGCTCAACAACTACGGCTACAGTCTCTACCGCTTCGACCTTCACCACATCTCGCTGACGCCCGAACCAGACCACGATCACTACCAAGACTCAGCCAACCTGATAGCAGCCAAGCACCCCAACCATGTGTTCCCGCAACTGAGCAAGTGACCCGCCCATGACGACCGCTCGAACCAGCCTCGAATCACACCTCGAGCACGCTACCAACCGCCACAACCTCTGGCTCACCGCCCTCGCCATCTTCATCATCATCACCCACTTCCAGTGGTGGTGGCACGGCTCCGGCGACCAGATGAACTACCTCTCCATCGCACGCCACTTCGCCCTAGGCGAAATCGCCCGATTCGACGAACCCACCCTCCGATACGCACCCGGCTACGCCCTCATCATCGCTCCCACGTTCTGGATCATGGAACGACCCTTCCTCCTGATCAACCTCATCCACACCGCCTTCCTCCTCGCCATGATCCGACCCATGACCCGCTGGTTCGAATCCTACGCAGGAAAGGCCTCCACCCTCCTCACAGCCCTCGTCGTGGTCAACCTCAGCCTCTGGTTCTATACCCAGCGACCCCTTAGCGAAGCCGTCTTCGTCCCCTGGCTGATCCTGACCGGGCTCCTCCTCCAGAAATCCGCCGACGCTCCACGCCTGTCCAAAGCCCTCCCATGGCTGATCGCCGCGATGCTTGCCACCATCCTCCTGGTCATGATCCGGCAGCTAGGCGTCTTCCTCCTCGCCGCGCTAAGCGTCGTCCTTCTCATCAGAACCCTCCAGGGCACCCTCCGCTGGTGGGATGCCGCCCTCCGACTCACCTTCACCGCCCTGCCCGCATGCCTCTCCATCATCGCCCTCAGCCACTTCGAACAAGCCAATACTGAGGCATCCACCGACAACGAAATGTCCTATGTCGATCACCTGCTCCGCGAAGACGTGGGCCTTCTCGAACGACTCGCCCTGTGCACCCATCTCCGCATCAGCGAAATCGGCCGCATGATGATGCCCGGCATGCGAACCTCCTACGCACAGGAAGGCGACTGGCTCGACATCAACATGCTCATCTACTCCGCCCTCTTCCTCCTCCTAGCCTGGGGATGGTGGCGCATCATCAGCCGCCGCGCTGACGTGCTCATGTGGTTCCTCCCCTTCTATTTGGGCTTCCTCCTCTTCTGGCCCTACGAAGCCGCCACGCGCTACGCCATCCCCCTGCTCCCCATGCTCGTCCTCGCCCTCTGGGGAGCCGTCGTGCCACTCAAAAACCGCCGTCTCACCATCCTCGCCGTCGCAGCCACCCTCCACCTCCTGGTCACCCTCGGTTACTGGGGTATCGAGCTCACACGAATGAACACAACCGCGCAATGGGCTTCCGCTCAGGCCGTCGCCGACCAGACCCAAGACGATCCCGACAGCATCGTCGTCCGTGGCGTCTCCACCCCCTGGCAGTACCGCCTGAGGTTCATCACCAACCGCAACATCGCCTTCGCCCGCACCGATGAACAACTCAAGACTTCCGACGCCCGCTGGATCGCCGTAGGCGACAACAAACCCGCACCCCCAGGCTGGCTCGAAGTCTCCAATATCGACAACATCCGCTTCTACCGACGCCCCGACACCAAAGATCCAACCCTACCCTCACCGCATCCGGTACAGTGACCCTCTAGATCGACCTCAACCCCAAAAAAGCCCTATGCGGGGGGTGGTAGGAACACGATGAAGCTTGAAATTGTCATACCCGCTCTTGATGAAGAACAGAGCATCCGCTCGATCATCGAACGCTGCCTAACCGCACGAGAACAGATCACCGCCCAGACCTCCGTCACCGAAGTCTCAATCACCGTTACCTCCGACGGCTCGACCGACAACACCGTCCCCATCGCCCGCGAATACCAGGACCGCATCAACCTCATCGTCTTCGAGAAGAACAAGGGCTACGGCGCCGCCATCATGGCCGGCTGGGCAGCATCCGACGCCGAACTGCTCTCCTTCCTCGACGCCGACGGCACCTGCGATCCCCTCTTCTTCATCACCCTCTGCAACGCACTCGATCAGGACTCAGCCGACATCGCCCTCGGCTGTCGCATCAACCCCCAGAGCCAGATGCCCCTCACCCGTCGGATCGGCAACTTCGGCTTCTCCACCATCATGACCCTCTTCTCGCTGAGCAGAATCAAAGATACCGCCTCCGGCATGCGCGTCGTCCGACGATCCTGCCTCCGCAAACTCATGCCCCTACCCACCGGTCTCCACTTCACCCCCGCCATGAGCAGCCGCGCCATCCTCGCCCGCGACCTCAAAATCATCGAACGCGACATGCCCTACCACGAACGCGAAGGCGAATCCAAACTCAAAGTCGTCCGCGATGGCATCCGCTTCCTCAACGTCATCATCACCAACGCCCTCCTCCACCGACCCTCAAGACCCCTCGGCATCATCGCCACCGCAGCCGCCCTCCTGGCCTTCTTGATGATGCTCTACCCCATCTGGCACTATCTCAACGACGGCCGCGTCGAAGAATGGATGATCTACCGCTTCGTAGCCTCCAACCTCCTCGCTGGCTCCGCCATACTCCTCTGGTGTGCCGGGTACCTCGGCCGAAAAGCCGTCGATATCGCTCTCTCCGACAACCCCGCCCGCGACAAGCACCACGGCGTCATCGGCTGGCTCATGACCAGCCGATGGTTCTGGGTCATCATCACCCTCTGCTTCGCCAGCGCCGCACTCCTCGTAGGCGACGCCTTCATCGATTACCTCACCACAGGCAAAGTCACCGAGCACTGGTCACGATTCATCGTCATGTCCTTCTTCATCTGGACCGCCATCATCCTCCTGATCACGCGCACCATGGACTACTGCCTCAGCCTCCTCGCCGACCGCCTGCACTACATCAGGCACGACGAAAACCTCTTCGCTCTCCCGGCCGATAGCCATGCCGAAAAAGCCTGATCATCACGCCGCCTCAGGATTGCTGCGCGGCGTCGGGGCCGTACACGGCCGACTCGTCCACGGCCGCCGCGTCACCGCGATCGCTAACGCCATCGCCCCGCTCATGAGCCAAGGTCAATCTCTCCTCGACATCGGCTGTGGCGACGGCACCCTCGCCGCTCAGGTCAATGAGCGGGTCGGCAACCTCCAACTCACCGGACTCGAGGTCATCGCAAGACCCCAGGCCGCCATCCCCGTCACCGTGTTCGATGGCCAACACATCCCGCTCGACGACAACACCGTCGATGTCGCCATGATGGTCGATGTCCTGCACCACACCCACGATCCCATGATCCTCCTCCGCGAGGCCGCCCGCGTGGCCCGATCAGCCGTCATCATCAAAGATCACCGCATGGAACGACCCCTGGCCGGATTGACCCTCCGGTTCATGGATTGGGTCGGCAACAAACCCCATGGCGTCACCCTCCCCTACAACTACTGGAACGCCAGGCAATGGTCGGGCGCCTGGAAACAACTTAGCCTCACACCCGACCAATACCAGACTCGACTCGGGCTCTACCCCGCGCCCGCCAACTGGCTCTTCGAATCCGGACTCCACTTCGTCGCAAGACTAAGACCCGAGCAGGCACCATGAGACAGACCGACATCGACCCGTCACTCGCTACATGGGAAGCCGCCTACGCACGCTTCGAAACCCCACTCCAGGAACGCGCCAAGTTTCGCAAACGCCTCCGCCAACTCGACGCCCTCAACCTCGATCGTTCGAGCCGAATCCTCGAAATCTTCTGCGGACGCGGCAACGGGATGAACGCATGGGCCGACCTCGGCTTCAACAACGTCGAAGGCCTCGACCTCTCCCCGAGGCTCTTGGCTCAATATGACGGACCCTTCAAAACCCACGAAGCCGACGCCTGCAATCTCCCCTTCAACGACCACACCTTCGATATCCTCTGCGTCCAAGGCGGACTCCATCACCTACCCTCTACCAGCCACCTCGCCCAATCTCTCGACGAAGCTCGACGTGTGCTCAAACCCACCGGCCGATTCCTCATCATCGAACCTTGGGAAACCCCCTTTCTCCGATTTGTCCACCGTCTGTCCCGTACACCCCTCCGGCACCTCTGGCCCAAACTCGATGCCCTCGCCGTCATGATCGACAACGAACGCACCACCTACGAAGCATGGCTCGCCGCAGGACCCACCATCCTCACCATGATCGAAGAACGCTTCGCCTTTGAACAACGCACCATCGCCACTGGCAAACTCATGGCAGTCACCCGCCCACGCCCAAAAACCTGATCAACATCGCCGCCGTGATGCGGGACGCATGGGAGAGTGGGGTCAACCCTCCAGCACCGGAGCCGCCCTGAACCGCGACCCCAGCGCCACCCGACTGTCCAGACCCAGCCAGTCATCCAGCACCGCCGCATAAACCGACCGGAAATCGACCCTGAACTTCAGGTCGCCGTTGTCCAGATCCGTCAACGACGGGTGCGGGCCAATCAAACCCGCACGCACCTTCGGGCCAAACAGGAACATCGGCCCCGCCGCACCGTGATCCGTGCCGTTCGACCCATTCGTATCCACCCGCCGACCAAACTCACTGAACGCCATCGTTACCACCCGCTGATCCTGGCCGATCGCCGCCAGCTCGCGATAAAACGCCCGCACCGACGAAGCAAACTGGTCCAGCAGCCTCGCATGCGTCCCCGCCTGATTCGCATGCGTATCAAAACCACCCAGCGCCACATAGTAAATCCGCGTCGGCAGCTCCGCCGCGATCATCGACGCCACCGCCTGAAGCTGACGACTCAAACCATTGGCCGGAAACTCCGTCTCGGCACGGCGACTCACCGCTCGCCGAACCCGATCCGAAGCCGCTTGCGCATCCAACGCCGTGCGGAACACAAACGATGCCGGGTCCGCCGTCGTCACCGGCTCAACCCCCGCATTGATCTGCTCGTAAGCCCTGGCCAGCTTCGGGTGAAGCCCTTTACCCGACCACTCAAACAACTCCGCCCGCGAGAACGACACCGGCTTCGCCTCCACACCCTGCGTTGCCATCGGCGCTTCCTCTCCCACCGTCACGCACGACAGGCAATCATGCTCGCCACGCTTCGCCTCCGCATCCATCGCCCGCCCGATCCAACCCACCCCACGGTGACCATCCGCCGCCTTCGTGTCACCCGCGTGCCACACGTCCATCGACGCAAAATGCGAACGATTCGGATTCGGATAACCCACCCCCTGCACCACCGTCGCCTGTCCCTCCTGATACATCTCCTGCACGCCGCGCAGCGACGGATGCAGCCCAACACCCACCCGCGGATCCAACTCCAGTACATCACGCTCCGCCACTGCCAGACCGCCCCGCATCCGGTAATACTCAGGCATCCCCGCCGGAATCACCGTGTTCAAGCCGTCATTGCCACCGGATAACTGAATCACCACCAGCACCCGCCCCTGATTCACCGCGTCCGCGTCCAGCAAGGCAGCCGGGTCCGCCATCGCCGTCGATGTGTGCGAGAGAAATCCCGGCACCGTCCCCAGCGTCGACATCAACGCAAGACTCGCCTGCAAAAACTCGCGTCGGGTGTAAGGCATCTTCTCGCTCATCACATCATCCTCACCCAGCTCAACAGAGCTGATACTCAGGCATCGCGGTCACCAGCGTCAAAAAACCCATCAGCCGATCACCCGTGACCGGCCCACCACCCTCGTTCAAAAACGCCTCCAAAGGCGCCCGACGATCCTCCGCCACATGCGCTCCCAACAGATCATTCATCAGCACCCGCGACACCTCCGCTGGCTTCGCCGCGTCCAGATCAGCCACCAGCGACATCGGGTCGTAGTTCGTCGCACCCCTGTCCCACCGCCGACCCGGATTCTTCCCCGTAATCATGTACACACAGGTGTTCTGCCGCGCAAACAACGTCGACGTATTGATCCACGACCGCCCCACACCCCAGCCCGCCACACTCGGCGGATCAAACAACGACTGACCCATCATCCGCATGTTCTCATGCAGCCGCGACGTCGAACGCTCAGGCGTCCCCAGCGACCGCGCCGTCCCCACCACCAACTGCGCCGGACTCTTGATCTTCCTCCCGACAACTTCCGCGTCATAAAAATGCCGACTGCTCAGCAGCACCCCCAGCGTCGGACCCAGCGCATACTTGTCCGCTCGAAGCCTCTTCGCAATCTGATCCACCACCGATTTCTGCGCCGCGGAGAGATCACCAAATCGGTCGCTCACATCCGCCACATAGTGCCGATAAAGCTTCAGCGCGATGTACCGCGCACACGCCGGATGCCTCAGAAGGATCTCGACAAAGTCGTCCCCATCGAACCGTCCTGTGCGCCCAAGGATGCTCTTCTTACCATCGTCATGCCGCGTTTGATTGAAGCTGAAAGCGTTGTCATCATAAGTAAACCCAGTGAGCGCACGCGCTCCCTCCCTGATATCGCCCTCCCTGTACTGCCCCTCGCCAAGCGTGAACAACTCCATCAACTCCCGCGCCAGGTTCTCGTTCGGCTCACCTTTACGGTTCTGATGGTTGTTCAAGTACTTAATCATCGCAGGATCACGCACGATCCCCCGCGCCAGCGTCGCAAAGCTCTCCAGCCCATACCGCCGGAACATCTCGTTCTGCTGATACAACAGCCAGGCGTCCTGCACCGGTTGATACGCCGTCGCGAAATGTCCGTGCCACAGCAGCGTCTGGAACTCCCGCATCGGCGACGCCGTCTTGATCATCCGCCCTAACCACCAGGTCTGCAGGTCCTTATGCATCTGCCGATCATCACGATCGATCTGCTGCCGCGAGGCCCGCGCCCGCTCTCGCAGCGCCGGATCGTCCGACCCCAACGCCTGCCGATAAGCGCGCCGCTCCTCCTCCGTAAACGGCCGCCGGATGTCCGGACCCCCAGGCGGGCCCGGCAAGCCAGAATCATCCCCGCCAGCCAATACCCAAGCCACCGCACCCTGCACCCCAAGACCCACCAACGCCCGAGCCCTGTGTCGGTCCGGCGCAAACGCCGTCCTGACCAGCAGATGCCGCGCTTCGGCAGGACCAAAACGATCATCGGAAATCGGGCTAAGCGACGTATCCATCAACAGTTCCAATCCCGACGGCACCACAGCCGCCTCCGGATCAACGACCCCAACCAACCATCATTGCATCGACACCCACCCCGCAGCAAGAGAAAAACTCAGACCCCCCAGCTTCACAACTCATCCTCATCCGGCTCCAGCAGCGTCAGCGCCGGCCCCATCGTGTCCCCCGCCGAGGTCTCCGGCAGCTCACCCACCGGCAGCACCAGCGTAAACGTCGTGCCCTCGTTCCGATCACTCTCCACCACGATCCGCCCGCCATGCTCATCAATGATCTTCTTGGTCACCACCAACCCAAGCCCCGTCCCCTTAAGCCCTTTGGTCGAGTGAAACGGCTCAAACAACCGCGCCTGCGTCGCCTTGGTCATCCCCTCACCATTGTCCACCACCGAGATGCGCACACTCGCATCCTCCGCCGCATACGTCGCCCGCAACGCCACCACACCCGATTCGGGCTCCACCGCATCGAGCGCATTGCTCAGCAGGTTCAACACCGCCTGATGCAACCCCGAAGCGTCCATCGGGACCGGCGGAACGCTATCCCCAAAGTCCGTGATCAACGCCACCTTCTTGCCGTCGTACTGCGGCTGCATCAACGCAACCAGCTCCTGCAGCAGCGGCTCAAGATTACCCATCTCCAGCTCAGGCTCACGCTGCTTCGAATAAGCCAGCATGTTCATCGCCAGCTCATAGATCCGCTCCTGATTCCGCGCGACGATCTCCCATCCCGAACCGATCACCTTCAGGTTCTGCTTCCGCAGGCCCAGCTCCACCACGTCCGCCCCGCCACGCATACCCTGCAGAATATTCTTGATCGAGTGCGACAGCGACGCCACCGTCTGTCCCACCGCGGCAAGCCGCTCGCTGCGCAGACGAGCATCAACCAGCTCGAGATTCGCCAGCGCCAAGCCCGTCTGGACGCCAATCGCCGTCAGCAGCGTGAGCTGATCCTCCGTGTAGGTGTAGTTCGCGACCTGAGAATCAAGCTGGATGACGCCGTAAAGCTTGCCCTTGTACTTAATCGGCACACACATCGTCGAGCGGATGCTGTACGCCTGAACCGAGTCGCCGGTCGCAAAACGCTGATCGTTCATCGCGTTGGCCGACAGCACCCCCACGCCCTTACGCATGACATACTGAACGATTGTCCGGCTCACCGTGAACGTGCTCGGCCTCAGCGTCGGATCAACCTCCTTGCCCCGCGTGTTCTCCGGGTCCTTCTTACGGATCACCACTGGCTCAAGGACTTCGGTTTCCCCCTCCTTGAGCATGATGAACCCGCGGTCCGCGTTGAAGTACGCGAAGATCACGTCCATGACCTTCTCCAGCAGCTCACGCTTCTCAGTGACCGACCCGATCAGCGCCACCAACTCGTAAACCACCTTGAGCTGGAACTCCGCCGCCTGCGCCGGCTCAGGAACCGCCATGATCATCGATTCATCGTTCGCATCAACCGTGTGCTCGACCGAGATATCCATCTCTCCCTTGCGCGACAACCGGACCTGATGCTGAAAAGCCCGCTCCCCTTCCTCACCAAACACCATCAGCGTCGAGCCGGTCCGGATCTGATCCCCAGGCCGCAGCGTCCGCTGCGTCGTAACACGCACGCCGTTAACAAACGTACCGTTCGCACTGCGCAGGTCGTGAATAATCCACTGCCCGTTGTCAGGCGTCAGCGAAGCATGACGACGCGAGATCGTCTGATCCAAAAGCGGCAACGACTCCGACGATCGCCCGATCATCTGCGGCTCGTGATCCGGCAACTCGAACCTGCGGCCCTTGTCCGGTCCCTGGAGGACGGTCAGAGAAAGCATCTAGTGAACCCGCTCTTTCACAGACTCAAGCTGAGCCTGGAAGCCTAACAGCCCCGCATTCCCCTCACTCTGATAACGCTTCACAACATTCTCAGCACCGAGCCATTCATAAACGTCATCCTCAATCTGCTCCACCTCGGCCTTGAACTGCTCCAGACTGAGCTTGCGCAACTCACCCAGCCTCAACGCCTCGCACCGATGAACGAGTCGACCAACCATCTGATGCGCCGTGCGAAACGGAACCCCCTTCGTCACCAGATAGTCAGCCAGCGACGTGGCGTCGAGGTAACCACGACTCAGGGACGCCTCGATCCTCTCTTTCTGGAACGTCGTGCCCGCCACCATCTTCGCGGCCATCTCCAGGCAGTCGCACACATCATCGTAAGCCCGAAATACGTGCTTCTTATCTTCCTGCAGGTCACGGTTGTAGGCGATCGGCAGACCCTTAAGCGTCGTGAGCAACGCCACGAGCGAGCCGTAAACCGCCCCACACTTGCCGCGCACCAGCTCCAGCATGTCCGGGTTCTGCTTCTGAGGCATCATCGATGAACCCGTCGTGTACGCATCGGCGAGCTTGATGAAACCAAACTCCGTCGAGGCATACAGGATCCACTGCTCCGCCCAACGCGACAGTGTCATCGCCGTCATCGACAAGGCATAGACAAAGTCAACAGCCACGTCTCGATTCGCGGTAGCGTCGATGCTGTTACCGGCGGTCTGTGGGAAATCGAGAAGCCGACTCGTCAACCCGCGATCTAGCGGAAGAGAAGAACCAGCCACCGCACCCGACCCGAGAGGGTTATCGCTCGTCGCCTCCGCGTTAAGAATCGCCAGACGCTGACCGCACCGCCTGATCGCCGAATGCCATGCAAAAATCTCGGCCCCAGCACAAACAGGCTGTGCCCGCTGAAGATGGGTGTAAGACGGCATCACAATCTCGCCGTCACGACTGGCGAGTGCAACATAGGCATCCTCGAGCCGCTGCATCAGCGGGATCACCCTCTGCTCCACCGCGTCCCGGACCCACAACTTCAGGTCCAGGGCCACCTGATCATTCCGTGACCGCCCGGTGTGCAGCTTGCGCCCCGGCTCGCCGATGCGCTCGATCAGCGCTGCCTCGACGCACATATGGATGTCCTCAAGCTCATACGTAAACCCGGGCCAGCCTCGCCCTGTCTCGTCGATCTCACCCTCGATCTGGCGCAGGCCCTTTTCGATGGCCGAGAGATCCTCCGCGGCGATCAGCCCGACCTTCTTGAGCATCGTGGCGTGGGCGATCGAGCCGCTGATGTCCTGCTTGTACAGACGCCAGTCGTAATCGATGGAAGAAACGAAGCGGGCCGCCAGCGGGTCGGTCTCGCTGCCGGACGACTTGGCGTGCTCCCAGGGCTTGGAGGTCGATGCTTTCGGGTTGCTCATATCGCTGAGTGTATCGGAGCCAGAAAAAAAGCCCACGGAACCGGTCCGTGGGCTTGTCATTTCGTCTCGATTCTCCCGCTAGAACGAGAAGGTCTCGTCGTCCTCGCCTTCGTAAGGCTCATCGCCCATGTGCCGGTGGTGGACGCGGATCACCTTCGCCAGCGACTCGCCCAGCAGCGGGCCGATCGCCTCGATCGTCTCCAGGATGCGGTCGTCAAAAGGCTCAGATCGCTCGCGGAACAGCACCAGCACCGCCAGCGTCTCGTCCTCGGCCCGACACGGCATGGCGACCAGCTCGGTCCCGCTAAGGAAGCTGCCGTCCTGACCGATCCACGAACCAATGGCCTGGTCATCCGTGAGATGAACAACTTCATCACGATCGCCTAGCGTCGGCGGGATCCTGTCTGCGATCAGGTCGAGGAGGATGTCGCCCGCCCCTTCGCCGGTGTCCGGGTTGATGTTCACATAACCGCCTAGCGAAAACTCATCCGCCGACGACGGCAGATAGATCGCCGCGTTGGTCGGGCCGGACTTCTCGACCAGATGCTCGAGGGTTTTTCGGATCAGCCCTTCGAGATCGAGCTCCTCTTTGATGAGCGTGCCAAACTCGGTGCTCTGAACCATGTGCTGCATCTGCACAGCGAGCTCCTGATAGGCGGTCACAAGGTCGTTACACAGCACATCCACCTGCTGACTGACCTCGATCCTGGCCTCGTTGAGCTTCTTGCACAGCTTGCGGAGACGGCGGATGCGCTCCGCACTCGCATGGTCGGGAGCCAGACGATCCAGAGCGCGCCGGATGGTCGCCTGATACGCCTTGGGCTTGGCCGACGGGTCAATCACATCCACGACGCCAGCCCGCAGCGCCGCGAGGGTCTGATCCGGATCGTTCCCCGGACTCAGCAGAACCACTCGGGTCATCCGACGGTTTCGCGTCAGCTCCGCCGCCAGCTCGATGGCTGGCTCATCCTGCAAGTCGGCGGCGAGGAAAACCACCTCGTAACGCCCCTTGTCCAGAACCTGCCTGGCCTGCGCAGCCGTCACAGCCTGCTCAACCCGCATCGGTCGTCGATCCACGCTGGTGATGCCGGCAAGCGTCGGCCCGGCAACGGCCTGCGGTTCAACGACCAGCAACGAGACCGGTCGGGTTGGCACAGCGACATCAACGCCAGCCTGATTTCTGATGGTCGATCGTGTACTCAAGGAGACCCCCAAATCAGGTCCACCCGGCGCGGCATGCGACGGCGTTGAAGTACCGATCGACGGCTTAGAGACCTCGGTCAAGCGGAACTGTGACGGTCGCCGTCGTTCCGCGCCCCGGCGCGCTGTCAAGGACCAACCGACCGTCGTGACCGTTAATAAAGGTGCGAGCCCTCGAAAGCCCCATCCCCACCCGTCTTCCCGAGGGCTTACGACTGAAGAACGGATCGAAGGCGTGCTCAAGCGTGTGCAGGTCCATGCCTGGGCCATCATCCTGCACGCGGACCTGCGCCCGACGCCCACCGGCAGCCAATTCCAATGACACCCGGACCGTGGAACTGGCGGGCGCTTCAAATGCATTCTGGATAACCTCGGTCAATGCCTGCCGGATCAGGTCGGCATCGATCGCCGCCTTGGGCAAGCCCTCCGGAATAATCAGCGTCAGCTCGACATCGTCCGCCAACTTCCCGGCTCGCTCTCGTGCATGGCCGGCGGCCTGCTGGATCACCTGACCCAGGTCTGATGCCGAGCGCGAGGGCACTGGCGGCCGCGCCATCAGGTGCAACCCCGAGATCAGATCGGTCAACTTCTGAGCTTCCCGGACCATCAACTGAGCCGACTTCTGAGTCTCAGACCCTGGCTGAGACTTCATCGCCAGCAACTGCGCCCGACCGGAAATTACGGTCAGCGGATTATTCATCTCGTGCGCAGCGCCCGCCGTGACCTCCCCAAGCCGGGCGAGCGATCGCTGACGAATCAGCTCATCCTGCGCGTCGCTGAGCTGCGTGCTCACCCGAATCACCTCTTCACTAAGCTGCTGGCTGCGTTCCATCGCCGCAGACGCCGCGAGTGCATGAGCCCAGACCGACAACAAGCCCCCCCACGGATCGCGCGCCGGCCATCGATCAGCCTCGACGATGAACCCCGCCCACGGCTCACGCGCACGTCCGATCACCAGCAACCGGTAACTCGGCTGGTCTTCGAGAGCCACGGCACGCACCAGCCAGGGCACCGCCTCGCACGCCGGCACGGCCCACATGCTGGCGATCGACTCATGGTCCAGATCATCAGGAGCCTCAACGCGTCCCGATGTCACCGGCTCGCCCTGCTCGTTGAACTGGAACCACGCACCATCCCAGAGGCCCCTGCGTTGCTCATCACCGGCAAACCAGGCGGCCCGAACCCGTCCGGACGACCACGCGGTGATCGATCCGCCAATCGCCGCGATGGTCTCTGTCAGACTCGCCTGAGGACTCAGCGAGTCCTGAAACGTACCGATCAGCTTGATCGCCCGCTCAGCGAGCGGATTGCCCGTTGGCGGCGCCTTCTGACGACTCGACTTGGCCAGCGCACGGTTGGCTTGCCGAACCGCATCCAGCAGCAGCTCGATAGACGGCTTGCTACCCATACCAAGCGTCTGACCAAGCTCCTCAACCCGATGAATCACCCGGGGCGCGATCTTGTCGATCAGCTCGGTCCGGATATTGAGTTCTTCAGCGTACTCCGCGAGACGATTCCGGCGATGGTGATTCCCCGAGTTCCCCAGGTGCAGCGTGCGAACCGCCTCGTTAGCCAACGCAACCAAGGTGATCAGCGACCCCGATGGGCGCTCAGCGTGTCCCTCCGCCGGCATCCCGTGCAGCCAGATCACGTCACGCATCAGCTCCGGCAGACCCCAGCTCTCGGCCAGCCGCTTGCCCGCCGTGTGGTGATCCATCCCCAGGATCCGCGTCTCGATCTCGGCCAGCCCGCACTGATGCTCCTCAGCGACCCGCAGCACCCGGCCATATGACTTAGGCAGAACGTAGTCCAGAGCGAGCTTGCCCAGGTCGTGCAGCAGCCCGCAGACAAAAGCGCGATCCCCACGCAGGTCTTTCCGGTCGGGAAACAGCTCGGCGATCTGCTCCGCCATCACCGCAACGGCCAGGCTGTGAATCCACAACGCCTCGCGATCGAGCAGTTGCTCACCGTCGGCTCGCTCGGGCGCAGCTTGTTCAAAATATGCGCCGACCTGCAGCGAGAGCACGACGTTGCGCACCGTCGTGAAGCCCAGCAGCATCACCGCTTTGTCGATCGTCAGAACCTGCCCGCTGATGCCCTTCTCAGCGGTCCGGCACATCGAAAGGATACGCGAGGTCAGTGCCGGATCGGCCTTGACCAGCCGGATGACTTCCTGAGCATCAGCATCGTCACGCGCCGTCAGGTCCAGCAGGCGCGTGGCGACCGCTGGCAGGGTCGGCAGCGTGTCCACACGACGGAGGATCAGCTCCACACGACGTGCGTCATCAAACTGGGCCGCCTTAGCGGGGGCCTCGGGCATAAACCCCTCCGTTGTGCTCGCAACGACGAACTAAACTCAGCGAACCTCAACGAGTCCCAACAGCGACTCAACCTTCTCGAGCAGGCGATCGGCCTGGAACGGCTTCTTAATAAAGTCGTCCGCGCCGTCATTGAGAAGACCATCGATCTCGTCCTGATTCACCACGCCCGAGATGATCACCACCTTCATGTGCGCTAACGCCTCGTTGCTGCGAACCGTGTGGCACACGACATTGCCGTTGACATCCGGGAGCATGTAGTCCAACAGCATCAGGTCGGGTCGGACCTGCTCGGTGAGAATGCCAGCGTCGTAGCCGGTCGATGCCGTCTTGAGGTCGATCCGTTCGTCCGCGCCAAGGATCTCGCGGAACAGCTCAAGGATCTGCGGGTCGTCATCGACAACAAGCACGGTCTTGCGGGCACGCTCGAACTCATCCGTGGGGATGTCGTTCTCTCGCATGAAACGCAGTAACTCTTCACGCGGGATCCTCCGAAAACGACTCCCCGGCACGCGGAAGCCGTTGAGACGCCCGCTGTCGAAGCAGCGGATGATCGTCTGCTGCGACACCTTGCAGACAGTCGCGGCCTCACCTGTCGTAAAGACCTGTTTGCTCGCCAGTTCAGTCGTGGTCCCGTTGCGGTCATTCATACCTGATGTCCCTAGCACGGAAGGATCCCCTTGCTGCCGTCCGGAAGCCGTGGGCTCCGGGCGTCGAATGGCGGTCTCGCGAGAAGGCAGACGACCCACTCGCTCCAGATTCCCGAATCGGGTTCAACTGCCCCGCACTTGACCCCCTCAGCCCGTCCCCGCCGGGTTCCCCCCGACTCGGGTCCGCGCCAGACCCGCGACCCGTTCCACCCGTCACAAACCAACCCGAAACAGCACCCATGACGCTTGACTCCAATGGCCCTCCACCAAAGTCTGCCTCAAAAATACCCAAGTGCCTACAAACACCACGCTTAGACGAGGCCAACGCGTCATAACCCCAGCCCGAAACCGGGTTATCCCTCAGACAAAAAAGTGAAACAGGTCAAGCTGGAGAAGGCTTGTGAGCCTCAGCGCAGCTCAACCGACCAGTAGGCCTGGTCCAGGAACGCCCGCCAGCTGGCATACTTGTTGTGCCCCAGCCGGATGCTGATGACCGGGTTGCGGGTCGGCTTGACCGGCTTGCGGATCAGTTGCATGTTCGCCTGCCGGGGCGTGCGCCCCCCCTTGCGCGAGTTACACGCCACGCAGCAGCAGACCAGATTCTCCCAACTACTCCCCCCGCCTTGGGCTCGGGGCAGGATGTGATCGAGGCTCAGCTCCGAGGTCGGAAAGTGCTGCCCGCAGTATTGACAGAGGTTTCGGTCCCGCGCGAAAATATTACGCCGATTGAGTTTCACGGCCTGATTCGGCAGCTTGTCGTAGCCCAGGAGCCGGATCACCTTCGGCACCGCCAGTTGCATCCGGACCGTGCGGATCCACTCGTAGGCGTCCTCCTCAGACCCGATCTGGTCGTGAAACGCCGAAAGGTCCGCCCAGCTATCAAAGTCATGAGCCGTGTACGACCCGTCATCAACCCGGACGACCTCAGCGAGATTTCGCACCAGCAGCGAGAACGCCCGCCGCGCATCCACCACCCGAACGGCCATCCAGAGCCGATTCAGCACGAGCACATGACTATCGAGAGCGGTAGCAGTCAAACGAGCCTCCTGCTCCGTGAAACAACCGACCCAAGCGTGGGCTGATGAAGCGTAACCCTCGATCCGGCCAGAATCAACGTGAAGATTCCGTTCAGACCCTAGAAAATGACCCCCGATCACTCAAAAGCGCCCGCTTAGTTGACGCCTCGGCCTTCGTCGATGTAAAAGGTTTGGTTCCCCATTGGGCGAATGCCAGAGTGGCCAATTGGGACGGGCTGTAAACCCGTTGGCGTAAGCCTACGTAGGTTCGAATCCTACTTCGCCCATTTTCACACCCCTTCCCCCCGCCTCCTCGCCTCACCCGGTTCAAGACAGGGCGCCACGCACGCGATCCATGAACTGCCGGGGTGTGATCTCCTCCGCCGTGCTGGGGTATCGCGATGGCTTGCCCTCTCTGAGCAATCGAGGCACGCGCTTGCACGCCGTGACCACGGTCGAGTGATTCTCCTTGCCCATCGCACTGGCGATCTCGGGATAGCTCAGCGTGGTCATCTCCCGGACCAGCGCGATACAAACCGACCGGGCGATCACCACCGCCGGCTTACGGCTGCTGCTGACGATCTGCGCCCTCGTGATCCCCGAGACCTTCTCCACCTCAGCGACAATCTCGTCAAAACGCACCGGTCGTTTCCTTGTGTTCATTCGCTCATCGGACAAAGCTCGATCAATGATCGCCCCATCAACCCCGCCCCCAACCGGTTCGTGGCGGAGCGCCGCGATCATCAGCGTCGCCTGAACCTTCCGCAGCAACCCCTCCAGGTCTCGGACCGAGCCGTTCCACCGCTCAAGCAGCCGCGAGACCGCTTCATCCGTCAGCCGAAGGTCGAGTCGCTCGGCGAGACGGCCGATCAGCCTGGCTCTCGTGCTGTCATCCGGCGGCATCACCTGCGCGACCAGACCCCGCACACACCGGCTGCGCAACGCTTCGCTAAACCGATGAATCGTCCGCGGATGGCTGTCGCTGGCCATGATCACGCGTGCTCCGGCTAGCTCAATCTGCTCGAAACTGTGCAGAAACTCCTCCTGCGTCGCCTGCTTGTCAGCAAGAAAGTGCACGTCATCGATCGCCAGCAGCGTCAGCCTCCGGATCCTTTTTCGAAAAGCATCGATCTTGTTCGACCGGATCGCCGTGATGAACTCGTTGGTGAACTGCTCACCGGTCGTATAGACGACCGACGCCCCGGGATCGAGCTCCAGCACCCGCTGACAGATCCCCTGCAACAGGTGTGTCTTGCCCAGCCCACAGCTCCCGTGGACGAACAGCGGGCCGAACTCGTTGCCCTCGGCCTCGGCCAAGCGAGTCGCTGCGGCGTACGCCAGCTCGTTCGAAGGCCCGACGATGAACTGATCCAGACGATGGCGAAGCACAGGGCCACGAGAGACCGGCCGCGCCGGAGTCTTGCCTCCAGCCGCTGCCCGCTCCGCCTGTGGCGGACGCGCCATATCACTCGATGACGTCTCGGTGCGGAACCGATCGCTGTCCACCGGAACATCAACGGACGCTTCCGGACCGACCACCTCGCTCACAATCCGATCCAGCGTGCCGCTGAAGTTCTGCCGGATCCAGTCCGCGGCAAAACGATGGGGCGCGTAGACCCGAACCTGGTTGTTCTCGGGATGGAAGGCGAAGCGTTCCTCGCCCTCGAACCACATCGTGAACTTCCGGGGCCCCACTTCCTCGGCCAGCAGGGAAGCGATGCGCGCGGGGATATCGATGGCAACTGTGTCAGTCGCGGTCAAGGTGGTGTCCTCAGCTCTGAGGCGGGGCTAACAGCGTGCCCGCGCCGGACCAGCCCGGCTTACGCCGTGCCTCCAGGCACCCGTACACAACATACGAGTGCGCTCCGTCGAGCCGGGTCCGTCCGGCGAGTGCTCCGAGGCCATGAATCGTGCGTTGTTCCGGGCCACATGGGCTCGCACAACGTTCGGCCTGTTAGGCGTTGACCCTCAAGAATGGGTCACGCGTCCATCCGCGACGCGGGGCCCAACATAGGCAAGCCCAATCAGACCATCAAGCGATGCGCAGCGTCCATTCCGCGTCTGCGCACCCAGCGCCTTGATTCATCAAGGCTTATTGACTTGATTTTTCTTTTATCCACCAACTCTTCGCACACACTCGCCGTACTCGTGGAAAAACCTGAAAAAACACGGTTCTTTACGACCCGATCACCCACGACAAGGCGCAGCTCTTCATCCAGGCAATGTTTATGTCGTGCGCAGAAACACGGCGCGCTCCGCCGTCTGTCGAAAACCCGACCGCCGGTACAAACGCAGCGCTGGGGTGTTGCGCAAGTCCACCGCGAGATACATCGTGCCGTGGGGTGATCGCTCAGCAACCCTGCTCATACCCAGCCGCAACAGACGCATCGCCAATCCCTGACCCCGCGCCGGCACCGAGACCCCGAGGTACACCAACTCGTAGCCCCCGGGCTGCATCAACGGGTTGATCAGCGACACCGCGACCGGCTCATCCGAACCCTCTGGGGCCACTAGAAACCAGAGTGTGGGGTCGTAGACGCCCGTCGCCCGATGACCGGCGACGATGTCCTCGACGTTCCGCCTCCCCACCAGCGACGGGCAATCGAGGGTCTGCTCGTAACTGTCGAGAATAGCCCGCTCGAGCCAACCCTCCGGAGCCTGATCGGCACGGAGCACGCGGAAACCGGGCATATCCGTGGGCAGGGGCTCTTCGGGGCCCTTCAAGCCCCGCTGGAGATACGCCAGGTCCGCCAGATGCTCGAAACCGCCTTGATCCACCGCAGCACGCTCCAGCCGCTGAGACGGCTCCAGCAGCACCTGAACCAGATGACCGGGCAGGTCCCCAAGGTTCGCGAAGACGTGACGAATCAGGCTGCCCAGGGCGTCAATCTGACCCCGCGAACGGGTGGGCGAGAGAAACAGCATCGCCGAACGCCCGGGGTTCGGCACCACCAGGCCCGCCACGCGCGGCGTCTCGCCCTCCCAGGCGACCCAGAGCCGGTGAATCGATAAGCCCTGCTGCTGGATGTACGCCCGGAAGCCATCCACCGCCGTGCCAGGCTCGCCCCACTGCCCGGTCAGGAGCAGACTCAGGGCCCGCGCCCGCTGCCCCTCAGGCACCATCTCGAACCGATAAGCCGGTCCAGCGGAAGGTGTTGTGGGGTCCTGGGTCATCGGTTCCTCGGCATCGGGTTGTCAGCAGTCTACCGGCCCGCCCTTCACGCCGACCGGTTAAACCGGTACCCTAACGGGCCCGTTGGAGACCGTGCACCCCGGAAGGAAGCCCCCCATGCGTGCAGCCCGAACCGCCATGCTCGCCCTCTCCCTGACCCTCGCCGGAGCGGCCATCGCTCAGGACGCCGAGCCGGTCAGCGGGCACCCTCAGCCCCAGATCATCAGCACGTCCTGGAACCTCGACTTCTCCTTCGACACGCCCAAGGCCATTGCCGTGACCGACCCCGCCGGCGTGACCCGCTGGTACTGGTTTATGACCTACAAAGTCGCCAACAACACCGGTCAGGAACGCCTGTTCGTGCCAGAGGTCGATATCGCCGACGACAACGGTCGGATCGTGGCCGCGAACCGGAGCATCCCCCCCGCCGTCTACGCCGAAGTCGAGCGCGTGATCAACAACCAGCTCCTGCAGAGCCCAACCGAGTCGGTGGGCCGGCTGCTCCAGGGTGATGACTTCGCTCGCGAGACCTACGCCGTCTGGGAAGCCTCGTTCGAGGACGCCGACCTGCTGACCGTGTTCATTGGCGGGCTGTCCGGCGAAACCGCCTCCATCGCCCACCCCGACCCCGAGATCGATGAACGCATCCAGCTCCGCAGGACCCGGATGCTACGCTTCTCCCTGCCAGGCTACTTCGAGAACCCGCAGTATCAGCCCGTCGAACTCATCGACGAGCGCGACGTGATGCGCTGATCCCCCGCAGGTTTTACTCGGACAACACGCACCGGATGACGCGATCCAGACCCTCGTGGTCCTTGAGGACGCTCATGTCTGACCAGCATCCTGCTTGCTGCACCAGGCTTCTGAGCACCTCGGTCTGGGGTCCGCCGTTGTATTCCATAAGCAGCAACCCGCTGGACGCAAGGTGGCCCGGTGCCCCGCTTAAGAGCCTTCGGATCAGGTCGAGCCCGTCTTCGCCGCCATCGAGCGCCGCGTGAGGCTCGTGATCGCGCACGTTGGCATCAAGCCCCGGCAGATCGCCCGCAGGGATATAAGGCGGGTTCGACATCAACACATCGAACCGCTCGCCTTGTGGCGGATCGAGTAGATCACCCTGCTTAAAAGTGATGCGCTCAGTCAGCCCGAGACGCGCCGCGTTCGCTCGGGCGACCTCCAGCGGGCCCTCGTGGAGATCGGTCGCGGTGATCTTGGCCTCCGGAAGCGCCTTGGCGATGGCCAGCGCGATGGCGCCGGTGCCGGTGCCGATGTCGGCCATCGAGAGACTGCCCCCGCGCTCGCGTGCGAAGGCGACCGCCTCATCCACCAGCGTCTCGGTCGATGGCCTGGGGATCAGCACACGCGCATCGACGGATAGGCTCATGCCATAGAACGGGGCTTGGCCGACCAGGTAATCGACGGGTTCGTGTTGGGTGGCACGCTCGACCAGCTCGCGGAAGCGGGCCCGCTCATCGTGGCTCGCGGGGCGCTCGGGGTCGGTGTAGAGCCGGAGCCGCTCGACGCCAAGCACATGCGACAGCAGCATCTCCGCCGCCAGCCGAGGGCTGTCGATCGCGTCGCGCTCGAACCGTTGCGTGGTCCAGGCCAGCAGCTTGCGGGTCGTCCAGATCTCTGCGGGTGCCTCGGGCATAGCCCCAGAGTCTAGCCGCTGGGTGGGCGTGCTAGGATGATGGCGTGCAAGTCGCCCTTCTCGCCAACACCGCATGGCTCGATGAAGAGCTGCCGATGTTCCAGCACCTGATCGTCGGGCTCATCGACGAGCAGGTGCGTGTGGTACAGGTGGTGCCATCGTCGCTGGCGGTCTCGGAGTGCAGCGTCTTCGGCGAGAGGCTGCCTTGGAACGAAACCACCTGGCACTGGATCAACCAGCGTCGATTGCGACAGCTCATGGACCCGCTGATGGATCTGCAGGTCAACGCGCTGCACGCGCTCGATGGGCGGATGTGGCGCGCGGCGGGGTATCTCTCGCGGGAACTGGGGGTCCCAGCCATCCTGACTGCGAACTCTCACTTCGATATCCCCCTGGCCCGACAACTCGCGCCACGGCTCGACCCCGCCCGAACGATCCTGTTGCCAACGACCGATCCCATCGCCGAGGGGCTCCGCGAGGCGGTTGGCGATCGAATCGAGGTCCAGAAGATCGCGTTGGGTGTCTACTCCCCGAAGAATGAGAAGGCTTGCAACATCAGTGAGGCGCGCGCGGTGGTCATCTCCGGCAATGGCCTGATGGACCGCTACTACGATGCGCTGCTCAACGCCATCAAGCGGGTGCAGCATCACCACCCGCAGGTTCAGTTTTTCTTCGATGGTCAGGGGGCCGATCAGTCGCTGATCTGGCGTGAGGCCAAGCGTCTGGGGCTCTCGGCGAACACGTCGCTGGTGCCCAGGCGGCTGGGGCATCGTGAGATGCTGCTGCGGACCGATGTGTTGATCCACCCTCAGCCGCAGGGCCGGGCGCGGGGGATCACGCTCCAGGCGATGGCCAAGGGGCTGCCGATGATCGCGATGGCCGATCCGTGGCTCGACCACCTGATCGATGACCAGACCGCGTGGGTGGTTACCAACCCAACCGCGGAAGGTTTTTTCGACCCGCTGCAGCGGTGCCTGAGTGACCCGTCGAGCGCGAGGGGCCTGGGTGAACGTGCTCAGGCGTGGGTGCATAAAAACCGGTTGGCGTCGGCGTACATCCGGAGGACGCTGAGGGCGTATCGGTCGTTGACGGGTGAAGGAATCCCGATCGCGGCGGGAGCTGCGGCGTCATGACCGCGATGCGCGTGGTTGAGACCGTGAGTGAGCTGAGAGAGGTGCGGAGCACGCTGAGTGGGCGGCTGGCGGTGGTTCCCACGATGGGGGCGCTTCATGATGGGCACATGCGGCTGGTGGAGCGGGCGCACGAGCTGGCGGAGCATGTGTGGGTGACGATCTTCGTGAACCCGACGCAGTTTGGTCCGAACGAGGACCTGTCGCGGTATCCGCGGGACCTTGAGGGCGATCTGGCGCGGTGCGAGAGGGCGGGGGTGGAGCTGGTGTTCGTGCCTGCGGTGGAGGAGGTGTACCCGCCTGGGCTGCCTGAGGTGCTGGTGACGGTGCCGGCGTTGGCCGGGGAACTGGAGGGGGCGGCGCGGCCGACGCATTTTGCGGGGGTGTGCCGGGTGGTGGCGAAGCTGCTGAACATGACGCGGCCGGACGTGGCGTGCTTCGGGCGGAAGGATTATCAGCAACTGGCGGTTGTGCGCGCGTTGGTGGGGGACCTTGCGATGGGGGTGGAGGTGGCTGCGGTGGCGACGGTGCGGGAGGGGGATGGGTTGGCTATGTCGAGTCGCAATCGGTACTTAGGTGAGTTGGAGAGGCCGAAAGCGAGGGCGATTTATTGTGCGCTCACGGGTGCGGTGGAGGGGGTGGGTCGGGGGGAGCGGGAGGTGGGGCGGCTGGAGTCGGGGATGCGGCAAGTGCTTATTGAACAAGGATTTGAGGTGGATTATGCGGTGGTGCGAGATGGGGTGACGCTGGGGCGATTGGAGCGGGTTGAGGGTGATGGCGGGGGTGCGGTGGCGCTGATCGCGGCCCGTCTGGGCGGGGTGCGGCTGATCGACAACATGATGCTGGATGGGGGTTAGCTACCAGCCGCCCGGTGGGGTTTCGTCGGCTTCGAAGGGTCGGAAAGCCTCTTGAAACAAAGGGGTTGCGGAGATCGGGGTGATGCCGGACTCGCTGCGGTCGAGGGCGACGGGTGCGACGGCTGGGGCGAGGTTGTAGGAGGCGTCGAGACGGAGGTCGAGCTGTCCGGGGCGGAAGGGGTCGTTGCGGATGGGCTCGGAGGTGTCGGGAATGAGCGAGAAGTAGCTGTTGGGTGCGATCAAACTGACTCTTTCGACCCCATCAACGCCCGCCACGTTGTGTGTAAAGCCGTCTCTTGTGCGCACGAGGTAGTCCATCTGGCCGAGGACAGCGGTGAAGCCGGCGGCTTCCATGACGTACCCGCCCTGGGGTTGAACGGGCAGGCGCTGGTCATCGCGGTGGTCATCGGTGAGGTCGAAGAGTCGGGCGCGGTTGGTGATGGCATCGATGCCCATGTCGATGCGTCGGAGGCTGGCGGCGTTGGGGTCGAGGTCCTCGACGCCACGGTCGATCATCCTCGGCTCCTGGGTCTGACCCTGGGCCAAGGGGGCCATGGTCATGAGCAGGGCGAGGATGGCGGCGATTTGGAACTTCATGTGAGGATCACCTGAGAGGGTGAGCCGGGTCAGCGGCGACGGCTGCGGGGCGGGGCTCCGCCTTCGAGCAATGGCACGGGGTCGGCTTCTTCTTCGACGACTGGTGCCGGGGGCGGGGGTGGTGGCGTGGGTTCTTCATCAAGCGCCTGGTCGAGCGTCTGAGGCTCGGGCTCAGGCTCGGGCATAACCTGAGGGGCGGGTGAAGGTGCCGGAGCGGGGTCGGCGGGGACGATGACGGGCGCGGCGGCAGGAGCCGCAGCGGGCATGGGGGCGGGGGTCTGCTCGAAGAGTTCGGGCATGGGTTCGTCGAAGGCGGCGTCGAGGGGGCGGATGGTCATGCGGGCGACGACGGGGCGGCCGGGGAGTTCGACCTTGCCTTTATCGAGGGCGCCGTAGACGTAGTACTGGCCGAAGATGGTTTTCCGACCGGCGTTGTGGAGTTCCCAGGTCATGACGACCGGGGGTGCCGGGTCGAAGACGAAGATGGAGTCTTCGTTGGGTGAGTCGAAGTCGAGGACGAGTTTCTGGCCGACGGGGACGTCCATGGTCCAGAGTGTTTCATCGTTGATGGCGTCGATGACCTCAACGGATTTCGGGCTGAAGGTGGTGCTGAGGTAGGTGGTGCGGTTGGCGGTGCAGCCGAGGGGCAGGGCTGCGGCTGCCGCGGCGAGCGTCATCATCGCGATCCGGTTCGTCGGGCGGTCGATCCGTGCCATGTACCAAAGTCCTTTCGGGGTGACTGAGCGAGCCCACAGGATAGACGGTTGGGCGCTTGGGGCCAAGCGGTTCCGGGGGCTGATCTACCATCGGCCACGCCGGGGGGCGAGGCTAAGGATCGGGGGCGTGGGTTACCGGACGGCCGGGCGGGTGGGGTTAGTTGGTTTCGCGGTATTGGGTGGGGCTGACGCCGACGATGCGGTGGAAGGTGGCGGTGAAGTGTCCATGGCTGGAGAAGCCGGTTTCGGTGGCGATGACGCCGATGGGCTTTCGGCTGGCCCGGAGCAGCCACTTGGCGACCTGCATCTGGAGGCGGAGCTGGAAGTGCTTGGGGCTGATGTTCATCTGTTTGGAGAACAGCCGGTGGAAGTGGAAGGGGCTGGTTTCGACCGAGGCGGCGATTTCGGTGAGGTTGGGCGACTCGGCGAAGTGGTCGGAGATGTAGGCGGCGGCCTGTGCGATGCGGTCGTCGGGGACGAGGCCGGAGGGGGGGACATCATCTTCGGAGAGGGGTCGGACCTCGACGTAGAGGTGTTCGCCCTCGGAGTCGCCTGGGGCGTGTCCGAAGTGGAATCGGACCCAGGTGGGGTCGCCAGCGAGTTCGATGGAGAGATCGTGTCGTTGGAAGTATTCGGTTTCGGGCCATCGTTGCTCGATGATGGGCCGGAGGTTTTCGGAGAGTTCGGCGAGGAGTTCGGGCCGGGTGATGGCGCGGGCACGGAGGGTGGGGTCGGCGTGGATGAGGCGGTCATCTCCGCCTAGGACCACGCGGGCCATACCGGGTTCGGGGACGTAGTCGAAGGCGGTGCGGATGGCGCGGAGGGCGAGGGCCCAGGCGTTGGCTTCGTCTTCGGAGAAGGCGGCGTCTCGGCCAGCGGCGAGGACCCAGTGGGCTTTGGAGCCGGGGGCGACGGGCTCGGCGGCCATGACGATGTTCTTGCCGGGGACGGGCGGCGAGGGTCGTGTCTTGAGGGCTTTGCCGGTGCTCAGGCCTTTTTTGATGGCCTCCTGGTAGGTCTCATCATTGCCGAAGCCCGAGGAGCACCATTTATCGACGGCGTCGCCTTTGATCCCCGCGCCGGCGACGAAGCCATCGCTTTGGGGCTTGTTGGGTTCGAGGATGGCGAGGACAAAGCCGTCGACTTTGACCTGCTTGCTGAGGAGTTTGTGGAGGTGCTCGGAACCGTGGTCCCAGGGAGCGAAAGAGGCGGTATCGGGTGCGATGTCACGAGTCTTAGCCAAGAGGGGGTCCATTCACGGAGGGTGCGGGTATCCAGAGACACTAGGCAATAAGCAATAAAAAAGGGTAAGGCGGTGTTGAGGTCGAGCGTTCTCAGCCAACAAGCTGAGTGCTTTCCTCTCGAGTCCCCGCCCCAGAAAATACCGCCGGGCTGCTGTTGTAGCGGAAAACTACTTGTGTGAGCAAGTCGGCTACTTAGTTTATCAGCAAGATTTCAAGATAGGGGATTTTCAGTGGCGGACGGAACGATCGACGGACCAGGTCATGGGGTTGGTGGTGCAGTCGATGTGCACGGCGAAGAACCCGCCACGGTGTTCCCAGAAGAGTGGCCAGATGACCTGTCGGTCGGTGTCGGGCATGGGGAGACGGCTGATGTCGCTGGGGTTGACCCATTCGAGACGGCCTTCATCGTGCTGGTCTTCGGTGACGTTTTGTGGGGTGTGGACTTCGTAGAGGAACATGAGCCAGTGGGCTTCGCCGCGGTAGGCGGTTTCGGAGACGATGCCGGTGAGCCGGATGGCATCGTGTTCGAGGTGGAGTCCGGTTTCCTCACGGATTTCTCGGAGGGCGCATTGTTCGGGGCTCTCGCCTGAGACGGTGTCGAGTTTGCCGCCTACGGGTGAGTAGAGGTCGCGGTTGGGCTCTTTGCGTCGGTGCAGGAGGAGGACTCGGCCCTGCTGGTCGAAGATGTAGCAGAGGGTGGCGATCTTGTAATCGATGCCGATGGGTGGGGTCATGCGTCGGCCTCTCGTGAGGGCGGACGATACCCGATGGTCGAGGGCGTGATGGGATGTGTTGAATCGACGGGGTTGTCAGGCGGCCTGGTCGTGCTCGTCGATCGTCGGGGGTGGGAAGGCTGGGGCGTCGGCGGTTTCGGTCCAGTCTTCGGTGCCGGGGAGGGTGAGCTGGCTGGTGGCGGTCTTGCGGTAGCCGAGTTTGCGGAGGACTTCGAGGACCTCGGTCCAGCCGGGGAAGGGTCGGTCATTGGATCGTTTGTAGGCGTCCATGGCTTTGACGAAGAGGAACTGTTCCTGGGTGAGTTCGCCCTCTTCGGCGGCTTTGACGAAGTCGGAGAGCCTGCGGCCTGGTCCGCGTCGGCGTTCGGTGCCGGAGCCTGGTGATCGGAGATCGACCACGGAGGTTCTGCGGTCGGGGCCTCGGCTGCTGGGGGCGGTTGGATGATCGGACGGCTGCTTATTGCCCATGATGGCTCCCGTGTGTGGCGACGGGTGAGCCGGGCGAGGGATCACTCGTCGTCTTCTAAGAAATCATCATCGTCATCGTCGTCTTCATCATCGTCGAGGAGGTCATCGTCATCGTCGTCGTCGAAGTAGTCGTCATCGTCGTCGTCAAAATCGTCATCATCATCGTCATCGTCGAAGACCTCATCGTCGTCGTCCTCGTCATCGCGGGCGAGTTGGAAGGGGTCGGTGGGCGGCCATGGGTTGGTCCAGGGGTTGGCGAGGGATTCGAGTTCGGTGGTGTCGCTGAGCGGGCGGGTTGCTGCGGACATCGTTGTCTCCACGTCACCTTTGGCGTGATCTGATCGGTGATCGGGGGAACGCGCCCCGGTCCGAACGCCATCGGTCGGCAAGCGGCGGTTACACTAACGAAGAGGCTATGGATGTCAATCAATTTATCGGCTTGTCGGCGTGTCCGGCCAGCCCCAGCGGAGCAACAGAACGTTGATTGCAAAGCACGATGAAGATCGACCGCAGTGGAATGTCCTGGCCGGTATCGCGGGGTGGCTGATTCCGGGTGGCGGCCATGCGGTTCTGGGCGAGCGGGACCGTGCGCTGGTCCTGCTGCTGTCGATCGGCGGGTTGTGGATTTCGGGGGCGTTGCTGGGGGGCATCTCGGTCTTTGATCGGGCGGAGCATCCGGCGTGGTACGCCTGTCAGGTGCTGGTGGCCCCGACGGTGCTGGTGGAACGATTTCACGCCTCGCTCAAGGACCCGGACGGCAAGGCCCCCGCCCCGCCCTCTCCTCCCTCCCCAGCCTCGCCCTCAGTCACGGGTGGCGGGGGACAGACCGTGATGACGCCAGCGTATGAGCCGAGTCATAACCGGGTGAATGAGCAGGGGACGATTTTCACGGCGATGGCGGGTTTGCTGAACCTGCTGGCGATCATGGATGTGATGTACCGGGATCCGAGGCGGCACCGGGAGGCTGAGGGTTCAACGGAAGGGACGCCAGCGCATGCCTGAGATGATGATGGTTTTGTTGTTGGCCTGGCGTCCGTTTCTGGACCCGCTGCCGATCGAGGATGTATGGCTGTGGTTTCTGATCCCGTTGTCGCTAGCGGTGGCGGTGGTTTACAAGGCGATCAAGCTGCCGACTTTGGAACGTTTGTGGATCGAATCGGTGCTGTTGGGCTTTCAGATCCTGGCGTTCATGGCGTTGGCGGCAGTGGGTCTTTGGATTCTGACGGAGATGGTCTAACGCCGTAGGAGTTGATCGTGATTCGTGAGGTGCTGCCAGATCTGGTGAAGCTGCGGAGCCTGTCGAGGGAGTCGGCGGAGGCGATCTTTGATGCGATCATGGAGGGGAAGGCCGAGCCGCTGGAGATCGCGGCGCTGCTGGCGCTGATTCAGGCTCGGGGGGCGACGGTGGAGGAGGTGGTCTCGGCGGCCAGGGCGATGCGTCGTCATCTGGTGCCGGTGGAGACGCCGGTGGGCCTGCGGGTGATGGACACGTGCGGGACGGGCGGGACCGGGTCGCGGGTGTTTAATATTTCGACGTCGGCGGCGATCGTGGTGGCGGCGGCGGGTCGGCCGAGGGGGTTGGCGGTGGCGAAGCATGGGAATCGTGCGGTGACGAGTGCCTCGGGGTCTTCGGACGTGCTTCAGGAACTGGGTGTGGAGCTGCCGATGCCTGCGGGGTCGTTGCCCAAGGCAATGGACGAGGCGGGGGTCTGCTTTTGTTTTGCGCCAGCTCATCATCCGGGCATGAAGCACGCGGGGCCGATCCGGGCGGCGCTGGGGATTCGGACGATCTTCAATCTCTTGGGCCCACTGACGAATCCTGCGGGGGCGCGGCATCAGTTGTTGGGCGTGGGGGATGAGGCGACGCAGGACCTGATGGTGCGAGCGCTGGAGCAGCTCGGGGCGGAACGGGCGTGGGTGGTGACGACGGAGCTGCCGGATGGGCGTCGGTTGGGCGAGCTGACGCCTTTTGCGCCGATCAGTGTGGCGAAGCTGGAGGGTGGGGTGATCGAGTCGATGACGGTTGATCCGGCGGGGCTGGGGTTGGCGGGGGATGATCCGTCTTCGATCGTGGTCGCCAACCCGGCGGAGAGTGCGGCGATGATCCGGGCGGTGTTTGATGGGGAGGCGGGGGCGGCGCGAAACACGGTGGTGCTCAACGCGGCGGCAGCGCTGGTCGTGGGTGAGGTGGCGGAGGGTCTTGAAGAGGGGGTGGTGATGGCGGCGGAGGCATTGGATTCGGGGGCGGCGCGGTTGACGCTGGCGAAGCTCGCTGACCTGTCGCGGGCGGGTTGAGGTGGGCGCGGTGACGGGATCGGGATCACGGCTGCTGGTGGCGATCGAGACGAGCGGGAGGGTCGCGTCGGTCGCGGTGGGCTCTGAAGATCAACCGGAGGTGGTGGAGCGGTTTGAGCCGTCGCGGCGGCACTCGGTGGGTCTGGTGGCGAAGCTGTCGGAGGTGTTTGATCGTGGGGGGTGGTTGGCGCGGGATGTGGGCGTGATCGCGGTGTCGAGTGGGCCGGGGTCGTTCACGGGGTTGAGGGTGGGGTTTGCGGCGGCGCAGGGTTTGGTATTGGCGACCGGTGCGCGGGTGGTGGTGGTGCCGACGGCGGAGGTGCTGGCGCACAACGCACCGGAGGCAGTTCAGCGGGTTGGGGTGGTGCTGAACAGCAAAGGGCGGGCGGGTTATCTGGGGGGATACGAACGGCGCGGGGCGGAGTTGATGGCGATCCGGGAGCCGGAGGTGGGGTCGGTGGAGGACCTGGTGGGGATGTCGGTGGGGGTGGTGGTGGCGGAGAAGCTGCCGGAGGGGTGGGGGGCGATGCTCGAGTCGGCGGGGGTTGAGGTGCTCGAGGGTGAGTCGGCGGTGTGTTCGGCAGGGGTGGTTTATCGGCTGGGTCGCGCAGCGGTGGAGCGGGGCCACTACAGTGATCCATCCGCGTTGGTGCCGACGTATGGGCGAGAGCCTGAGGCTGTGACGCTGTGGAAGCAGCGTTCGCGGGGCTGAGTTGGCGTGAACGTGTGCTTTTTTCTCCTAAGACCCCCTTCTGATCAGGTGCTGCTGTGCTGCCGAAGATTGTCATTGTTGGCCGACCGAATGTTGGGAAGTCGTCGCTGCTGAACCTGCTGGCGGGGCGGATGATCAGCATCGTGGACGATCAGGCGGGGGTGACGCGGGATCGGATCATGGCGATCGCGGAGGTTCCGGGGCACCCGGGCGAGGAGCCGCGGACGGTGGAGGTGATCGATACCGGGGGGTACGGGATTGAAGACAGTCAGAATCTGACGAAGGAGGTCGAGCGTCAGATCGCGGCGGGGTTGGCCGAGGCGCACGTGGTGCTGTTTGTGGTGGATGCACAGTCGGGGATGACGCCTCTGGACCGGACGGTGGCGGACGTGATCCGTGAGAGTCTGGGGCGCGGATCGGCGGCGAAGCCGTGTCTGCTGGTTGTGAACAAGGTGGACTCGGAGCGATTTGAGGCGGAGGCGTGGGAGGCGGCGGCGCTGGGGCTGGGGGAGCCGGTGTTTGTGTCGGCCAAGACGAATCACAACAAGCGGTTGTTTTATGAGGCGCTGACGCGAGCGTTGTCGGGTGTGGTGGTGGAAGAGGGTGGCGGGGACCTGCGGGACGCGGGGATCAAGATCGCGATCGTGGGCAAACGGAACGCGGGGAAGTCGACGCTGACCAATGCGCTGGCGGGTTCGGAGCGTGTGATTGTTTCCGAGCAGGAGGGCACGACGCGGGACTCGGTGGACGTGCGGTTTGAGGTGACGACGGACAATGGCGGGACACGCGTCTTCACGGCCATCGATACGGCGGGGGTGCGGAAGCGCAAGTCAATGAAGCAGGACATCGAGTACTACGCGCACCATCGCGCGCTGCGGAGTGTGCGGCGGGCGGATGTGTGTCTGCTGCTGATCGACGCGACGTTGCCGCTGAGTCAGGTGGACAAGCAGCTGGGCAACGAGATGCTGGAGCATCACCGGCCGACGGTGCTGGTGATCAACAAGTGGGACATCGTGGAGAAGCAGCACACTCAGGAGGAATACGCTGAGTACCTGGATCGTGAACTAAAGGGGTTCTCTTTTGCGCCGATCGTGTTTGTGAGCGCGAAGAACGCTGAGGGGATTCGGGACATGCTGGCGCTGGTGGTGAATTTGTATGAGCAGGCGGGCCATCGGGTGGGGACGGGTGAGCTGAACAGCGCGATCGAGCGGATCATGGCGGAGCGGGGTCCGAGTGCGAAGGGCGGGAAGCTGCCGAAGCTGTACTACGCGACGCAGACGGCGGTTTATCCGCCAACGATCACGATTTTCGTGAACGACCCGGACCTGTTTAATCTCAACTACCGGAAGTTCCTGATGAACCGTTTCCGGGACGAGTTGCCTTATGCCGAGGTGCCGATCGACCTGCAGTTCCGCGGCAAGCCGAAGCAGACGGCGGCGGAGCGGGTGGAGGGGAGGCGGGGATTAGGCAGTTGAAACAAGAAGGAGATGAAAGAGAAGTTCACTTCAAGTTGTTCATGCCGTACTTCGGTGGGCGGCCGATCTTTCTTGGCCTTGTGATGCCGTCGATTCTTGCCATCTCTGGTCTGGTCTTTGCGTCTTTTGGCGACCTTCTCATAGACGGTCCTTCACGAACCGAGCAACGGAATCGAATGATTGTCGATGCTATCTACGGCCAGGGGACGCACGACCAGAACAGCAGCGATTACGGCATGCCGGCTTACGTATTTGGGCTCATGCTTCTGCTGTTCGCGATTGAACTGCATCTTGTTGAGTATTGGATCGATCGGCTCGAGTCAGAAACCGCTATCAAGCGTGTTGCGTTTACGGCCAACTGTATGATCGTGCTGGTGTTAGTTGTTGGAGTCTTTTCGGTTACACAACTTCGCTAGCGATTTCTGAAGTCGTTCTTAACCCCTCACTCCCCCTGCCCCTCACCGATGAGGAGTTTGATGCCGCGGTTCATGGTGTGGATTTCGCGGGTGAGTCGTTTGAGGTGGTGGAGGTCGATGCGGGCCATGCGGGTGCGGTCGTGTCCGATCATGAGGTTGAGGGAGGCGGAGTGTCCGCGGACGCGGGCGAGGATGACGGCGTCGGGCTCGTCGAGGGAGACTTCGCCGTTGTTGTGTCCTTTGCGGAAGATCAGACGCTGGTTGGTGATGAGCACGCCGTTGTAGCCCTCGTCTTCGGGCCCGAAGTCGGCGTCGGGGTAGTACTTGCGGAGTCGTTCGCCGGGTGCCATGGGGGACCAGGTTTCGAGGCGTTGGCGGCACTCTTCGGAGACAGGGGCTTTGGCACCGGCCTTGGCCTTGGCTTTGGCTTTGGTCTCGCGGGCTTCGGCGCGGGTCTGGACGGCGGGCTGGATGGTGGAGTCGAAGGAGCTTGGGGTCTTGCGGACTTTCTCGTAGCTGAGTTCGTCGAGGTCGGGGCGGTTGCGTTCTTCGTAGAACTCGTCGCGTTTGGTGAGGACCTTGTCGACGTCTTCGAGGATCCAGTCGGAGACGGTGTCTTCCATGAGTGCTTTCTGGGTGGGCAGGCGGAAGACGTTTTCGCACTTGAGACACTTGGCTCGGCGCCCGCAGGCACCCTCGCCGAACTGCATCGTGGCCCCACAGCGTCCGCATCGGATGGAGAACATGGCCAACCTCGTATGTGGGCCGCCCGGGGGCCGGGAGAGCCCTTGAATGTGATTCATTGACGCCAGACTGCGTCCTAGACAGGTATCGTCACGGTATCACCGGAGGCTCTAGGGGACAAGGGGTTTTTTTAGTCCTGGTGGGCCCAAATGGCGATGTGGGCGATGAGCCAGGCGGCGAAATCGGCTTTGGCGAGGCGTTCGAGGCGTTCGGTCGGGCCGTTGGCGGGGACCCATGTGGCGGTGATGGCGTCGGCTTCCATGGTGCCGAGGGGGTTGGCGATGATGGCATCGACGGCCTTGCGGCGCAGCTTCTCGGCGGCTCGTTGTTCAAGGTGCCGGGGCTCTTCGAGGGCGAAGGCGACAACCCGCTGGCCGGGGCGTTTGGTGGCGGCGGCGCGGGCGACGAGATCGGGTGTTGGCATCAGTTTGAGGGTGGTTTCGTGGTGGGGGTCGGTGTGGCGAGTGAGCTTGCCCTCGGCGACCGTCGCGGGGCGGAAGTCGGCGACGGCGGCGGCCATGATGAGGGTCTCGGCATCGCGGAAGTGGGCTTCCATGAGCTGGCTCAGCTCGGCGGAGGACTCGAAGCGGTAGAGACGGCCAGCGGATCTGGCTTGCGCGGCGAGGTCGGGACAGACGGGGCCGAGGAGCGTGGTGACTTGATGACCTGCGGCAGCGCCTGCGGCGGCGAGCGCGACGCCAAGGGACCCGCTGGAGCGGTTGCCGATGTACCGGACGCGGTCGATGGGCTCGCGGGTGGGGCCAGCGGTGATGAGCAGGCGCATCGCCGGTCCTCTCAGGATGCCGCTGGCTCGGCAGGAGATTCGGCGGGTGCGGCGATGGGCTCGGGGCCGATGGTGACAATTCGCTGGGGTCCTGGCAGGCGTTTGGCGAGGAAGGTGTTGAGGGTGTCGAGATCGATGGCATCGATCTGCTCGGCGATTTCTTCCAGGGATCGGGCTCTGCCGAGGATGGCGTGGTCGGAAGCGAGGGCTGAGGCTCGGGCATTGGTGGACTCGCCGGACATGATCACGCGGGCTTTCATGCCGGTCTTGGCGCGGCCAAACTCGCCGTCTTCGACGCCTTCGTGGATGCGGAGCAGCTCGGCGGAGAGGACTTCGAGGGTCTGGGGGGCGCGTTCGGGTGTGGTTCCGGCGTAGGCCAGGATGGCACCGAACTCGGGCCCGCCTGCGTAGCTAGCGAAGACGGAGTAGCAGAGCCCGCGTTTCTCGCGGACCTCGGTGAAGAGGCGGGCGGACATCCCGCCAGAGAGCACGGCGAGGGCGAGGCGCTGCGACCAGATGTCGGGGTGCTTCTCGGGGATGGCGTCGAGGCCGATACCGATGTGGACCTGGGCTGTCTTCTCGTTGCTGTGATGAGTCTGCGGCTCGGGGGCTGGGGCAAGCGTGATGTCATCGGCCTGGCCGGTCCACGATGAGACGAGTTGTTTGATCTGTTGCAGCAAGGCATCGGCGTCGATCTTCCCGGCGACGGCGAGCACTGAACCTGCGGGCAGGCAACGCGAAGACCAGAACGCGCGGAGCTCATCGATCGTGGCGTCCTCGATGTCTTCCCGGCGACCGTGGGGTGAGCGGCCCAGCGGATGCGGGAACTGGAGGCGGCGGAGGTCGAGCATGACCCGATGCTGTGGGTCGTCCTGGAGGCCGTCGAGTGTCTGGAGGGAGAGTTGCCGGCTGGGCTCGAAGTCGGGTTCAGAAAGATTCGGGCGGAGGACCATATCCAGCAGAGGCGGGAGTGCTTCGGTGAGCCGGTCGGCGACCATGGTGGCCCCGACGCGGAGGTAGCGGACGGAAGCGGAGGTGGATCGCTGGACGCCCAAGCGGTCGAGAAGATTGACGTGTTCGCGGCTGCTCAGCCCGCCAGCACCTCGACAGATCATCTCGGCGAGGAGTCCGGCCAGACCTTGGCGGTCTTCGGGCTCGGCGGAAATTCCGGCGGGGACCAGAAGCGAAAGCGACACGGACTCGATGCCGGTCATGGGTTCGAGGACCACGGCGAGTCCATTGTCGAGCGTGTGGGTGCGGATCGATGACATGACGGAACTATACCCGTCAGGGCATGGGGCCGGTGGGCGTCAGGCCGCAGCGGCGGCGGGGTTGAGTGATGCGAACCCGTCGCGGCCGTTGTGCTTGGCCTTGTAGAGAGCCTGGTCGGCGGTGGTGATGAGTTCCTCGGCGGTCAGCGGGCGACGGGCGTCGGTCCCGGCGATGCCGATGCTGCACGTCACGCCTGTGGGGTCGAGGCGGATCACGGTCTCATCGGTGTGCAGGGCACCGCATAGGCGCTGCGCGACCGACTCGGCCAGGGGCAAGCGTGTCTGGGGGAGGATGAGGGCAAACTCGTCTCCGCCGAGCCGACAGGGGATGTCGCTGGTGCGGCAACTGGCCATCAGGAGCTTGGCGATGCGCTGGATGACCTGATCGCCTCGGGGGTGACCGAGACTGTCGTTGATGGATTTGAAGTGGTCGATATCGAGGAGCAACAGCGCGAGCGGGCACTGGTACCGCCTGGCGACCTCGATTTCCTGGACGAGTCGCTCGTCGAAGAAGCGTCGGTTGTGCAGCCCGGTGAGGCCATCCATGTTGGCGTGCTCGGCGAGCATCAGCAGGAGGGTGCGTGTTCGCAGGGCCGAACGCATCCGCGCGAGCAGTTCGCCGTAGTCAAACGGCTTGACGACGTAATCCACGGCGCCGACCTCGAACGCGAGGACCTTGCTCTCGCTGTGCTCCTGAGCGGTGAGGAAGATGACCGGGATGTCCTGGGTCGCGGGATCTGCCTTGAGCTGAGTGCAGAGATCGAATCCAGAGGCGCCTTCTCCCAGATCGACGTCCAGAAGGATCAGGTCGGGGTTGTTCAAGCGAGCTAGTTCAAGCCCTGAGGTGATGTCGAATGCTGAGATGAAATCGACTTCGAGCGATTGTCCGCGCGTCTCGATGAGACGGTGGATGTCGGGCGAGTCGTCAATGATCAGGACGGTTTGGCGTTGGTTCATGGGACGGTGACGCGTTGCGGGTTTCTTCACTTAGACGGTTGCCCTCTGGCAGAGCTGCACGAGTTGATCGACCTGAGCGATGAGTCCGTCCATGTCTTGCTCAGAGCGTGCCAGGGTTTCGACCTCGCGTGCCTTCTCGGTGATGGGCATGAACCCGTAACCGCCGGCGGCCCCTTTGAGTTGGTGGGCCAGTCGGGTCAGGTCGCTGATCTGATGCGCTTTGAGGGCAGCGGTGATCTGATCGAGTCGGGCGGGGAGTTCATCCACGAACATTCGTGCGAGCTCGCGCATCTCGGGTTCGTCTGCGTATGTGCTGATCAGGGGTTTCGCGGGCGTACCCAAGGCCAAGAATCTCCGCGTCGGTAACTCTTTATCTCATTGGATGAACCGATGGCCTCTTGCCATCGGGATGATTTGCCTTTCGGTTGATCAGCAGCCCTTGGCGACGACACGAATGCATGCTCATGGTTAGCCGCACTGATCAGAGGCCTATAGACGCCAGAGTCGTTACAAACGGTGCATGCAGCAGAGACTTAAGCAGTTGAACCAGACCGTGGCGGACTGTAAGCGGTGCCCGCGGCTGGCGGCCTATCTCAAAGAGGTCGATGAGCGCAAGCGGGCTTCTTATCGGGAGGAGGATTATTGGAGTCGGCCCGTGCCGAACCTGCTGTCCTCGGATGAGCTACCGGCTCGCATCCTGATCGTGGGTCTGGCGCCTGGTGCGCACGGGGCCAACCGGACCGGGCGGATGTTCACCGGCGATCGTTCTGGTGACTTCCTGTTCGAGGCGATGCACCACGCGGGGCTGTGCAATCAGCCAGTGTCCAAGCATTGTCAAGACGGCCTGACGCTGCGTGGCTGTGTCATCACGGCGGCGGCGCACTGCGCCCCGCCCGGCAACAAGCCGACGGGTGAGGAGTTGATCTGCTGCCGGGACCACCTGACCGCGACGATTGATCTCATGCCGGAACTGAAGGCTGTCGTCACCCTGGGTCGTATCGCCCACGATGCGGTGCTGAGCCAGGCGATCGAGCGGGGCTGGATTGAGAGGCGAAAGGATGCGCCCTTTGGCCACGGCCTGGAGCATTGCGTGGCCGGCGGAGCGGTGGTCTTGCTGCCGAGCTACCACCCGAGTCAGCAGAACACGTTTACCGGGCGGCTGACGATGCCGATGCTCACTCAGGTCTTTCAGGCCGCCGCAGGATGTACCCGCGATGCGATCAGGCCGGATTTCGCAGGGGATGATTGACCGGGGGTCCGGGAGCAAGGATGATTATGCAGACGGGTCGGCGTGATCCGGGTCATCAGACGCAGAAGCCAACTTTCCGGAGATCAGCCCATGGCAAGCAGCAACCCGGCATTCAGCGATCGTGCGATGGATCGGATCCGAGCCCAGGCGGATGACGTCCTACGATCGCCATCGGAGCCCCAGGAAAGCGCGCCGGTGCGAGCGACGGGTTCGATGACCATCACCGGGTCGTGCCTCAAGACGCTGTCGATGTTTGGTCTGGTGATGATCGCTGGCAGCTTTACCTGGGATATGGCTATGAGCGGGTCGCCCAATGCGCAGGCCTGGCTCTTTGGCGGAGCGATCGGCGGGCTGATTGTTGGGATTCTGACCTGCTTCAAGCCCAATCTGGCACCGATCACCGCACCGATCTACGCGGTCCTGCAAGGCCTGTTCTTAGGCGGGATCTCGGCGATGTACAACGCCCAGTTCCAGGGCATCGTCCTGCAAGCGGTCATGCTGACCATGGCCGTCGCCTGTGCGATGGCGGCGCTGTATGCGTTTCGCATCATCCGTGTGACCGCAAAGGTCCGGGGGATGATCGTCTCGGCAACCCTGGCGGTCATGCTCGTATATCTGGCCTCGTTCGTACTTGGCATGTTTGGAGCGGGGATTCCGTTCCTGCACGACACCGGCCCGCTGGGCATCGGCATCAGCCTGGTGATTGTCGGCATCGCCGCCTTCAACCTACTGCTGGACTTCGATTTCATCGAGAAGGGTTCGGCCCAGGGCCTGCCGAAGTGGGCGGAGTGGTACGCGGCGTTTGGTCTGATGGTCACGCTGATCTGGCTGTATCTGGAGGTTCTCCGGTTGCTCTCGAAGCTGCGGAGCCGGTAAGTGGTGCGGGGGATGGGGGCTCTAGCCGTCGAAGGCGTCGAAGTGCTTCTGCTGGATCGGGACGACAACCTTGAGGATGTCGTGGAGGATACCCGCAGGTGATCCAAGTGAGTCGATCGGGATGACGCGGTCCTGGGGGTAGTGAGCGAGCACGGGGGCGGTCTCTTCTTCGTAGACGCGCCAGCGTTTGCGGATGACTTTTTCATCGGCGTCATCGTGGCGGTTGTCCTTGAGGGCGCGTTTGCGGAGACGGGCGAACATCTCCTTCTCGTCGTTGCAGACCAAGTGGACAATCTTGAGCACGTCGATGTGCTCATCCATGAGCTTGGCCTGCTCGAGCGTGCGTGGGATGCCGTCGAGGATCAGCAGGTCGAAGTGAGGCTTGAACTGACTCAGGACGGTGTGGGCCTTGATCACCTGGGCCCACATCTTCACGGTGACTTCGTCCGGGACCAGTTGTCCGCGTGACGAGTATTCGTAAAAGATCTTGCCCAACTCGGACTGCACGTCGATCGAGCGGAACACATCCCCGCAGGAGCAGTGGTAGAAGCCGGGGATGCGGCCGAGGATCGCGCCCTGGGTGCCTTTGCCGGCCCCGGGGGCACCAAAGAGGAGCATGGTTTTGTAGCGGTTCATGCTGATCACGGCCTTTCGAGCCCGAGGCCCGACCGGGCCCTGTGGGGGAGGAACGTCATAACCTAACGGGGTTTACGACTCCAATCGACCCCGAGAAGCAGATTGAGAACATCGACCGGGTTGAAAGCGTACTAAAACAGTCCTACTATGCAGACGATCTCAAACCATGGAAACGTCATGCTGAGCCTGACCAAAAAGTCCGATTATGCCCTCGTCGCCCTGGCCTACCTAGGCCTGAGGTGGCACGATCAGACCGGTCCGGCCAGTGCCCGGCAGGTCGCTGCGTCGTTCGATCTGCCGGCCGCCCTGCTGATGAACATTATGAAGGACCTCGCGTCTGCGGGCATTGTCACCTCGACCCGCGGGGCCCGAGGCGGCTACGAACTCGCCCGCGAGCCGGGTGAGATCAATCTCCTCGATGTATTTGTCGCTCTCGAAGGCCCGATCCATCTTGTCGAGTGCTGCACCGACCGTCAGAAAAACGGCACCTGCAGCATCGCCGAGGGCTGCCCGGTCCGGCTCCCGATGCAGAAGCTCGACCGGCGGCTGCAAAGCTTTTTCCGATCGGTCAGCCTCCAAGACCTCATCACTTCCGACGCTGACGCGCCTATGAATAGCGACCGGGTAGCATTAACCCGTTCGGGTCATCTCACTGACCCTGGCACGACCACCAACCCTACGTCCCATCCAAAACCGTCCACGAGCTAACAGGAACTCTCAGGCATGGCCCCCAAACTCCCGATCTACATGGATCACAACGCAACCACGCCGATGGACCCCAGGGTCCTCGATGTGATGCTTCCGTATTTCACCGAGCACTATGGCAACGCCTCGAGCCGCAACCACAGCTTCGGGTGGGCGGCAGAGGACGGCGTCGATAAGGCCCGCCATCAGGTCGCGAGCCTGATCGGAGCCAACTCCAAGGAGATCATCTGGACCTCCGGTGCGACCGAGTCGAACAACCTGGCCATCAAGGGTGTCGCGGAGATGTACGCCAGCAAAGGCAAGCACATTATCTCGGCGTCCCACGAGCACAAGGCCGTGCTCGACCCCTGCAAGCGCCTGCAGCGTGAGGGCTTTGAGGTCACCTTCCTCGATCCCAACGAGGACGGTGTTATCTACGCAGAACAGGTCCGCGAGGCGATGCGCGACGACACGATCCTCGTCTCGATCATGTGGGCCAACAACGAGGTCGGCACCGTCAACGAGATCCCTGAAATCGGTGCCCTCTGTAAAGACCGAGGTGTGCTGTTCCACACCGATGCCACCCAGTGGGTCGGCAAGATGCCGACCGATGTCGAAGCTGCGGGCGTAGACCTGCTCTCGGCGACGGCTCACAAGATGTACGGCCCGAAGGGCGCTGGCTTCCTCTACGTCCGTCGGCGTAAGCCCCGCGTGCGTCTGGCCCCGCTCATCGACGGCGGCGGGCACGAACGCGGCATGCGCTCGGGCACTCTCAACGTCACCGGGATTGTCGGTCTCGGTGCCGCCTGCGAGATCTGTGCTAACGAGATGGAATCCGAAGCCAAGAAACTCTCGACTCTGCGCGATCGCCTGATCGAGGGCATCTGTGGAAAGCTCGAAACCGCCGTGCTCAACGGCCACAAGACCCGACGGCTCCCGCACACGGCGAACATCAGCTTCCCCTATGTGGAAGGTGAGTCGTTGATGATGGCGATGAAGGAAATTGCAGTCAGTTCCGGCTCGGCCTGCACCTCAGCCTCCCTCGAACCGAGCTATGTCCTCAAGGCGCTTGGCGCTGGCGACGAGATCGCCCACAGTTCGATCCGCTTTGGCCTGGGCCGATTCAACACGCAGGAAGAAATCGATTACGTCATCGACAAGGTCAACAAGAGTGTCGAGCACCTGCTCGCCATGAGCCCGCTCTACGACATGGTCAAAGAAGGCATCGACCTCTCGACCGTCGAGTGGGGCAGCCACTAACCCCCGCCTCCCGCATTCGTAAGTCTGGAAATAAGCCGGACCTGAAACAGGTCCTTGAGTCAAGAGCAAACAAAAAAGTAAGGAGCCAACCCATGGCCTACAGCGAAAAAGTCATCGACCACTACGAGCGCCCTCGAAACGTCGGGACGCTGGACAAGGAACAAAAGACCGTCGGCACCGGCGTCGTCGGGGCCCCGGAGTGTGGGGACGTCATGCGACTGCAGATCCAGGTCAACCCGGAGACCGGCGTCATCGAGGACGCGAAGTTCAAGACCTTCGGCTGCGGCTCGGCGATCGCGTCGTCGTCGCTGGCGACTGAGTGGCTCAAGGGCAAGACCGTCCACGAGGCCGAGCAGATCAAGAACACCCAGATCGTCGAGGAGTTGAGCCTCCCGCCCGTGAAGATCCACTGCTCGGTGCTCGCTGAGGACGCCATTCGCGCGGCGATCCATGACTACGAGGAAAAGAACGGTCTGGATCACGACCATGACCACGATCACAGCGAGGCCCAAGCCACGGCTTGACCCCCGCTGGAAGAGGCTATAATCCGCATCCCGAGTCCGATGAAAGGCCCGGGTTTTTAAGAAACCAGCACGCACCGCGGCCTAGCGCCGCCTGATGAGAGACAAGGACCCCACCATGGGCATTCTTCTAAGCGAAACCGCAGCCCGCGAGATCAAGACCATCATCGACCAGCAGGAACTCGACGGCGAGAAGGTGCGGCTCCGCGTCGGCGTCAAGGGCGGGGGCTGCTCCGGCTTCTCCTACCTCCTCGACCTGACCGAGACGTCCCGCGACAACGATGAGATGTTCGACCAGCACGGCGTCAAGGTTGTCTGTGACCCCAAGAGCTACCTCTACCTCAACGGCGTCTCCATCGACTTCAAAGACGAGGTCATGGGCCGCGGGTTTGTGTTCAACAACCCGAATGCGAGCAGCAGCTGTGGGTGCGGGAGCAGCTTTAGCGCTTGATCGAAGCCAGGTGAATCACACCAAACCCGTGAGGAAGCATACCGCCTCCCGCGGGTTTTTTAATGGAATCAACGCCATCCCCGCCGGCCGCTTCTCCAACGCCTCCACGAGCGCTGGCCTTCCCGTCCGTTTGAAATGCCACGCGTACGTTAGGAATTCCCAGTCAAAGCTCTCCCGGCACCCCTCGGCCATGTCGGGGCGACCACGCCACCGGCCCGTGATCTGCCGCTTGAGAACCCGCCAGCGGTAAACGTGTGGGGCGTAGTCCAGGTGAATCACCGTGTCGGCACGCGCCAAGCGCATCGGCAGCGTCGGCGCGAAGTTGCCATCGATGATCCACTGGTCCTCCGCGACGATGGGGGCGAGACGCTCGGCGAGTTCTTCCGTCGATCGCGCCTGCCAGCCCGGCTTCCAGAAAAGCACGTCAATGTGATGCACCGGCAGCCCGGTCGCCGCACCCAGGTGGCGGGCAAAGGTGCTCTTCCCCGCCCCACAGGGACCGACGACGCAGACTCGTTGCATCTGCGTCATGATAAGGCCGTGACGCACACCACAGGTCCAACGAGGGGGGAGGGCTTCGCCTCCCGCGCCGGCGTCAAGCTCGATGCGGCTCTCACATCCTTTGGGGTCGACCCCGCCGGTCTCACCTGTGCCGACCTTGGCTGCTCGACCGGTGGGTTTACCGACTGCCTGATCCAGCGCGGGGCTCAGCGGGTCTACGCCGTCGATACGGCCTACGGCGAGCTTGCCTGGAAACTTCGGCAACACGACCGCGTCACCGTCCTGGAACGAACCAACGCCCTGCACTTTGATCCGCGCGAGGAACTCGAAGGCTTTACCGGCGCAGACCTCGTCTCGATTGACCTGGGCTGGACCAAGCAGCAGCGTGCCATCCCCGCAGCGATCCGCTGGCTCAAGCGCGACCACGATCAGCCCGTTGGCGACGTGATCGCCCTCATCAAACCGCACTACGAATCCGGCCAGCACAAGCTCGACGATGACGAAGCCGAGCGGATCGCTCGCGAAGTTGCTGTCGGTCTTGAAGATGATCATGTGAAGCTGGGGGGGGTGATTGCCTCGCCGGTTCGTGGCGGGAAGGGCAAGAACCTCGAGTTCCTCACTCACATCAAGGTCCGGTAAGCACGGGCAACGCTTTGCACTCAGCCAGGTTGGCGTATGCTGTAGTGCCTGCGATCAAGTCTGAACTAGGCCGAGCATGAGCAAAACTGAGAGCATCAAACCCAGCACACCCCGGGTCGCATCGTTCCCGCAGAACGTCGAAGAGTTGTGCGAAGCACTGCCCCACGTCACGCCCCACGAGGGCGCCGGCCTCCTTCTTCTCAATGACCCCGCCGACGCCGCCAAGGCGCTGCAGACCATCAACCCCTCCGTCGCCGCTCCGATCCTCGATGAGTTGAGCGTCAACGACCGTGACACCATCGCCCGTGCCGCCCCCGCCGCCGTCGGCGAGCAGTGGCAACGCAACGCCACCTACGCCCGCGGCACCATCGGCCGGGTCATGCGCCCCGCCTTCGCCGTCTTCCAGCAAGGCATCACCATCGGCGACGCCGTCGAACAACTCCGCGGTCTCGTCAAAGAGTTCTTCATCACCTACGCCTACGTCGTGGATGAAAACCGCAAACTCCTCGGCGTCGTCACCATGCGCGAGCTGCTCTTCGCTGACCGAGCGGCCAGCATCAGCTCGATCATGATCAGCAAGCCCTACGCCGTCCCCGCCTCCCAGCGCATGGAGGACACCCTCGACGAACTCGTCCGCATGCACCTGCCGGTCTATCCCGTCGTCAGCGACGACGGCGTCCTCGTCGGCGAAGTCCGCGGGCAATCGATGTTCGAGAACCAGAAAATGGCCATCTCGGCACAGCTCGGTTCATCCGTCGGCGTCGGCAAGGAAGAGAAGCTCACCACCAGCATCCTCACCAGCCTGCGACTCCGCCACGCCTGGCTCCAGGTCAACCTGCTCACCGCCTTCATCGCTGGCGCCGTCGTGAGTCTCTTTGAAGGCACCATCGCCCAGGTCGTCGTGCTTGCCGCATTTCTCCCCGTCCTCGCTGGACAAGCTGGCAACACTGGTGCCCAGGCGCTCGCTGTCGTGATCCGCGCGATCACCCTGGGCGACCTCAAGCCTGGCATGACGATGCGTGTCCTGCGAAAAGAGATGATCCTTGGCACGCTCAACGGCCTGTTCGTCGGCGTCGTCGCCGGTCTCGTGATGTTCGGCTACGCCATCCTCGCCGGTGCCGAGCAGAGCCCGGTCGTCCTCGCCCTCGTCGTCCTCACCGCCATGGTCGGGAGCTGCCTGCTCAGCGGGCTCTCCGGGGCGCTGATCCCCATCATGCTCAAGCGCTTCGGCGTCGATCCCGCGACCGCCTCCTCGATCTTCCTCACCACCTGCACTGACATCGCCGCGCTCGGCCTGCTGCTCATCCTCGCGTCGATCTTCGTCGTCTCGGCCACCTGATTCACGGCTTCTCGGCGGGCCGATCGCCAACACGATGCGCCATCCGTGCAAACCCTGCCCAGGCGACGCACGCCAGCGCCAACGAGATCGCGAAGTACCAACCACCCATGCCCGCGAACCCCGGCAGGCTCAGGCCCGCTGGCAACCGGATCTCACCCCAGCCGGTGTAGAGCAGCACACCGATGAATGGCGCGGTCGCGCCCCGCACGCCGGTCAATGTGACGTGAATCCCCATGTAGATCGACACCAAACGACGGTCGGCGAAGTCGTTGTGTCCAAGATTCCAGGCCAGCGTCCCGCCAGCCCGAGTCATGCCGATCACAACGCGTGCTACAGCAATCAGCGTGATCGACCCCATCACCGCCCCGAGCAGATTGAAGATCTGCGCGCCGGTCCAGAACCATCCCTGGCGTGATCGGAACCGCGCGATGTGCACGCTGTCGAGAAACCCCGCCCAGTAGGGCATCGTCACCACGGTTAGCAACAGCGGGATCGACGTCGAGAGCAGCACCGAGAGCAAGTATTCGTTGTCACGCCCGGCGGTCATCTCCGCGATCGCATAAATCACTGCCGCCTCACCCGACATCATCGACATCCCCGCGATGAACTGCCAGAACATGTACGTCCGAAACTCTGGGTCATTCCGCAGCACCGACCAGAACGTGTCATCGCGCTCGCCGTTCTTCTGATACTCATAGATCGCGCCCGTCTCACCTTTGGGCTGCGGATAGGCATCGACCCGGTTCTCGTAGGCCAACAGCGAACGTTCGCCACGCAACCGGACCCTAGAAAACGCGAAGACCCCTGCGATCGCGAGCACCGCGGCGCTCGGATAGAGCAGCCGGAAGTTCTCCGGATTCTGATCCAGAAACGTGTAGCCCACCATCGGGGCCACCGCCATGATCAGACTCACCAGCACCGTCAACCGCCCGGTGATCTGACCACGCGACTGCCGGGGGTAGTTGTTCCGCCAGACCACGCTCCGCAGCGTCACGATCCCCGCCAGGAGACACCGCGCTGCGATCACCAGCAGCGTCAACGCCAGCGCCCCCTCAGCCCCAACCGGCAACAGCGCAATCCCCGCGATACACCCCAGCGTCGCCACCATCAGCAGGGTGATAAACGGTACCTTCGACCGCCCTCGAGCCAGCACCGCCCAGACCACACTCGTGAGATTCGCGAACATCGGCGCCGCCTGGATCGCCGCGAACATCACCGGCGGCGCATCAAACGCCTTGGTCGCCAGCACCCCGATCACCCCGCCCTCGACCATCGATACCGCAATCGGCAGCGTCGTCGAGGTCATCAGCTCACGCTGATAGCTCGGGCGGGTCATCAGCGGCTGGGCCGCCGGCAAAAAACTAGCCAGATAAGGGATCATCCGTACGCGTTCCTCGGACGCTCCGGCCATCATCGAGACCTTCGAGTCCCTTGTCGAACCGCACTTAGGACCGGGTGTGCCAGTCTGGTACTCTGCCGCAGACTTACAACTGTTCTAGAACCATACGGAGGTCTTCCATGCGTGCCCTCACTTCGATCGCCGCCTTCCTCGCCATCATCAGCCTGCCGCTTGGCTGCACGACCTCTGCGGTCTCGCAAACCGATCGCAACGATGCCGCCTCAGAACCGGCCGCCGAGCTGGTCATCCCCGAGGTCCCCCGCGAGTTCCGCGCCGTCTGGATCGCCACCGTCGCCAACATCGACTGGCCCTCTGCACCCGGCCTGCCCGTTGAGCAGCAGAAAGCCGAGCTGATCGAACAGCTCGACCTCTTCAAGAAACTCAACATGAATGCCATCATCTTCCAGGTCCGGCCCCACGCTGATGCCCTCTACGCCTCGAAGTTCGAGCCGTGGTCCTACTACCTCACCGGCGAGCAGGGCAAGGCGCCCGAACCCTTCTACGACCCCCTCGAGTTCGCCATCGACGAGGCCCACCAACGCGGGATGGAACTACACGCCTGGTTCAACCCCTACCGCGCCGATCACCCCTCTCACAAGGGCGAGATCGCCGACGACCACATCGTCAAAACCAACCCCGACCTCGCCCCCGTCTACGGCAGCCACCGCTGGATGAACCCCGCCGAGGAACAGGTCAAGCAACGCTCCCTCGACGTCTTCCTCGACGTCGCCACCCGATACAACGTCGACGGCATCCATATCGACGACTACTTCTACCCCTATCAGATCCGCGATGACGACGGCAACGTGGTCGACTTCCCCGACGCTGACAGCTACGCCGCCTATCAGGCCGCTGGCGGAACCATGTCCATCAGCGACTTCCGCCGCGCCGCTGTCGACGACTTCATCGAACGCTTCTACACCCAGCTCAAGGACAAAGCCCCCCGCGTCCGCTTCGGTATCTCCCCCTTCGGCATCTGGAAGCCCGGTTACCCCGCACAGGTCCAGGGCTTCAACCAGTACGAAGGCCTCTACGCCGACGCCAAAAAGTGGATCGTCGAAGGCTGGGTCGACTACTACACGCCTCAGCTCTACTGGGAAATCGCCAAGCCCCAGCAATCCTTCGTCGCGCTGCTCACCTGGTGGACCCAGCAGAACCCCAAGGGCCGCAACATCTGGCCCGGCCTCGGAACCTACAAAACCGAACGGCAGTTTGACGACAACGAGGTTCTCTATCAAATCGAGTGGATCCGCCACATCGACGGCACCAACGGGCACGTCCACTTCTCCGCCAAGTCCATCATCAACGACCTCGGCGGATTCCAGGACAAGGCCATGAAAGGCGTCTACGCCCAACCTGCCCTCGTGCCCGCTTCCCCGTGGCTCGCCGATGACCAGCCCGCCGCCCCGACTCCTCGCCTCGCTGGCATCAGCCCACGAGGTGCCCGCGTGATTCTTGACGCCAAGTCTCTCCAAGGCATCCGCAACTGGGTCGTCCAGATCAAGCGCGGCGAGACCTGGGGCTACCAGATCATCCCCGCATCACAACGCGCCATCACCATCCCACTCCCCGAAGGCGCCGTCGCCCAAGGCGTCCCCAATCAGGGCGTCCAGGCCATCGTTGTCTTCACCGTCGACGACCTGGGCATCAGCAGCCCCAAAGTCGTCATGGACCTGCCTGAATAAAGCAGCACGACGAAACGAGCCTCGGGCGGAAGCCCGGCGGCCACGGAACCCGACAGCCATGCCCGACATGCTCGTCAAACTCTACGAACTCCCCCCGCACGAGAAACTCCTCGAAGACCTCCGCGCGGCGGGTGTCATGGTCCGTCGAGCCTCTGCTCACGAAAAACGCCACGTCCTGCGCTTCGCCAAAGAAGAGTTCCACCCCGGCTGGGCCGACGAGAGCGATGTCGCCTTCACCCGCAACCCCATCAGCTGCTTCATCGCTGTCGAGAACGAGTCCGTCATCGGCTTCGCCTGCTACGACGTCACCCGAAAGAGCTACTTCGGCCCCACCGCTGTCCTCGACACCGCTCAGGGCCGCGGCATTGGCAAAGCCCTGCTCCTTGCTGCCCTCTGGGCCCTCTGGCACGAGGGCTACGCCTACGCCATCATCGGTGGCGCAGGCCCCACCGGCTTCTACGAAAAACACTGCAACGCCGTCACCATCCCGGGATCATCGCCGGGGATCTATGGGAACAAGATTCGGAGTGAGTTGGACCCGCCTGTAGCATGACGCCATGGCTCAGAATGACTTCAAACGCCACCGGCTGGCAGTCCACTGTCTTATGTTCTATCTGGGGATTTGCGGCATCGTTATGGTCATACCCATATTACAGACACCAGCGGAAGATGTTAGGCCCGGAGATTTCTCAAGCCTTTACATTCATCCGGTTGTCTGGAGTCTTTGGGCCGCGCTAGGCTTGCTCAACTTCATGATGGGTTCGGCCTATATTTCGTGCCTTGCTTTTCAAGGGTATCTCAATTGGCTTGGCAGAAGACAAAGGGATAAAGCCCCTACCGCCGATCCACCAGCAACTCCACCTTCGCCGCGTCCTTGATCACGAGCCGGTGCTCACCGGCATAGAAGAACCGGCTCTTGACCACACCCCACGTCTCACCATCATGCGCGATCACCCGGTATTGCCCCGGCTGCTCCACCGTCACCGACCAGGCATTCAGGTCGACCTCATCCGCCACGGCTTCGATCGGTGCAGGACGCCACGTCGTCCCCAGCTTCGGATGCGGCGCGTGACCCTGATTCGCCACATCGTAAAACGCCGTCAGCTCCTGCTCATACACGTCCAGCACGCCTCGGCTAAACCAGTGGCAGTGCCCGCCCGCGCCCGTCTCGCGAGGCAGCGTCATCTTCTGCACCATCTCGGGCCACGTCGTGTCATCCCCTTCACCCACCACCCGGATCCCCGACACCAGGTCCATCAACCGATTAGGGCCCGCCGCATCCATCTGCGCCGGCCAGTCCCGCAGGTACGTCTCGTAGTTGAACCGGTAAATCTGCGGGAGATACTCGTCCATCCACCCCCGCCGTGACCACGTCCGCCAATCGCACGCGTAGTTCTCCAGACTCCAGGGATAGATCGCGGGGCTGATCGACACGATCAGGTGCGGGCGCTTCTGCTTGAGTTCTTTATAGAACCGCTCGGCGAAATCGCCCACCTTCTCCGCACGCCAACGCACCCAGTCCGGGTCCCGCGCATCCGCAGGCGGCTTCGCGCCATTGTGCTCCAGCTTGTACTGCTCGACCGTGTACGGGTCGTAACCCATCGTCACCGGCCACGCGATCCGGTCATCCAGTTGCACCCCATCGAGGTCGTAGTTGTCCACCGCCTCCAGCATGATCGCCATCAAGAAATCACGCACCTCGGGGTGCAGCGGGTTCATCCACACAAACGGGTTCTGATCCGACACCAGCTCCCCATCTCTGGTCTGCGTCAACCACTCCGGCTTCCTCCGCCGGAGATGATTGTTCGTGTCCTTGTACGCCGCCATGAAGCCGTACTCGAACCACGCGATGTAGATCAACTGATTCCGGTGCGCCTCGATCAGCGTCTCCTGCAACAAGTCACGCCCCGCCTCCCGAATCCGCTCGGGTGGATCGCTCGGGTCCGCCGGCATCAGCGCCGGCCGACGATCCACGCCGATCGTGTCCATCAAGACCTGCGACGGGTACTGCGTGTACCCGTTCTTCCACGTCTCGACGTACACGGTGTTGAGCCCGATCGCCCGGAGCCGCTTCATGCTCTCCGCCGTGTTCGCCGGATTCGCGATCGCCTCGTTCGCCGTCGTCGTCATCCATGTCCCCCGCAGCTCAGGCGGGGCCGCCAGCGACCCACTCCCCATCGACAGCACCAGGCCGACAACACCCCCAACAGTCCATTTCATCATCGAACGCATCGCGAGATCTCCAGATAAGACCGTGGATCGATAAGCTAAGACGGTTAGAGTGTAGCCCAAGTCTTATGTAAGACCCAGCCCCAAGTGAGACCACCCATGCCCGCCGTCAAAACAGCACTCACCCTCCTCGCCTTGATCCTCGTCGCCATCATCGGCACGGTCGCCTGCCAGACTCAGCCCGAAAACCCGACACCACCTGCGGTCACAGCACCCCCTGCCTTCGGCGAGCCCGGCTGGCAACCCGCGCCCCTCGAAGAGGCCATGGCCCGCCTCCAACACCGCGAAGAATGGTCACCCGATGGCGAACACCTCAACTTCCCGCGTCACCCCGCTGAGAAATACCTCGAAGGCATGGTCATCGTCCTCGACCCCGGCCATGGCGGGGCCGCCGACCGCGCCGGCTACAAACGCGGGCCGACCGGCGTCCGCGAAGCCGAGATGAACCTCCGCACCAGCCTCCTGCTCCGCGAACTCCTCGAGCAAGCCGGCGTCATCGTTCACATGACCCGCGAAACCGAACGCTCCGACATCGCCGACGACTCCATGGACGGAACCCTCCAGCGACGCGCCGACCTCGCCAACACCATCGAACGACCCGACGGAACCCTCGGTGCCGACCTCTTCCTCTCCATCCACCACAACGCCAGCTCAAGACCCGACGCCAACTTCACCTCCATCTGGTACCACGGACACGTCGATTGGGCCGAAGTCGAACTCGACCTCGCCCGACACATCGCTTTCAACACCTTCCGCACCATGCGCACCTCTGAAGTCGGGCTTACTTCTCCCCTCCTCTCCGACCAGCTCATGTACAACGCCGGCTTCGCCGTCCTCCGATACTCCCGCGTCCCCGCCATCCTCACCGAACTCTCCTTCTTCTCCAACCCCACCGAAGAACAACGACTCCGCGACGCGAACTACAACCTCAAAGCCGCCTACGGCATCTACCTCGGCCTCGTCGACCATGCCTACAGCGGGCAACCCACCCAATCCACCCCCGTCGCCACCGCCGAAGACAACGAGATGACCATCACCACCACCCTCGACGACGGCATGCCCGGCTGGTGGGGCTCCGACCGACAACGCACCCTCTCCACCACCATCCGCGTCCTCGTCGATGGCACCCCCATCCCCCACACCTTCGACCCCGAAACCAAACAACTCACCGCCAGCCTCCTGTTACCCGATGGCGACCTCGAAGCCCGAACCATCAGTATCCACCACGCCAACTACCACAAACAGCACAACTACCCTCAACGCTTCGGCCTCGCCTTCATCGCCGAAGACGACGGAACCATCATGACAGGCGTCACCCCCATCGGACGACCCCGCTACGAACCGCCAGCGGAGCCCGACGAACAATGACCAGCCCGCGCAACCCAGAAGCACCGTGGCTCGACCTCCCCGATGTCGCCCAACCCGTCGAGCTCGTCAACGCCAACGTCTCCATCGATGACCTCGTCGATCTCCCCGTAGGCTCAGCCCTCACCCTCGCGCGCATCACACCCGACGGCCAACTCCGCACCACCCGCTGGCGCGACACCGGCCGCCTCGGCTTCTACCCCGCCTCGTCCATCAAGTGGGCCACCGTCGCCCTCACTCTCGGACTCATTGACCAACATGGCTGGGGCCTCGACACCGTCATCCAGATAGGCGACGACCCCGCCCTCTCCCTCCGCCGCCTCATGGCCTCCACCATCATCCTCTCCTCCAACACCGGCTTCTGCACTCTTCACGAACTCGTCGGCACCCGCGAGACCCACCAGGCCATGCAACGCTGGGGCATCCACGACTCTGTCGTCCGCCGACACTTCAGACGCCCCACCTACACCCACAGCCGCGAGATCAAGGTCTACAACAACGGTCGGCACACCCAGACCCTCGAAGCGCGCCCACCCTTCGACGCCCCCGACCCCCCGATCCACACCCAGCCCACCTCAGGCGGTAAAGGCAAGTCCAACTGGTACACCACCGATGACCTGACCCGACTCGCCGCCGCCACCCTCGCCGGAACCACACGCCAGACCCGCTTCTTCAACCACTTCGCCAACTGGCTCGCGCTGACCAACCACTGCTACGTCGCCGATGGCCTCGCCGAAGTCACCGCCAGCGAGCCCGCACGCCCCCCCTTCATCGTCCTCAACAAACCCGGCTGGTGGCCCGGCTCCGGCTCCGTCCTCGAACTCGGCTACATCCACGATGTCAACCGACAAGCCGACTACGCCTTCGCCATGTACCACGAGGGCACCCTCAAGGACGCCCACCGCAACACCAAGCAGGCCTTTGCCTCGATCTTCCGGGCCATCCACCAGCACCGCCTCGACCTCTGACCCACCCCAACCCCCCCCCGATCACGCGCCCCTCCCCCGGGAATCGCTAAACTGACCCAAGGCTTCCGCCCGCACCAGCCGCGGGCTCGCAATATCCGATCAACCGAGGCGCGATGGGCACGACGACAAGCATCCTGAGCCTGACCACCTTGGCGATCACCCTGCTGATCACCGCTGGCTGTCAACAAGCCCCCGTCGTCCAACCCGCCCCCGAGCCCATCCCCGAACCCAAAACCGATTCGATACGGGTCTCCCCTTACTCAGCACAAACCCCCGACGGCCCCATCCGCGGTTACCTCGCCTGGATCGACCTCTCCGACCCCGCACTCGATGTCACCGTTACCGCCCCTCTCCCCGAAGATCACCCCGGCAACCCCGCCGCCGAAGCCTCCAACCTCCCGACCAACACCTGGGCCCAGAACAACAACCTCATCCTCGCCACCAACGCCAACTTCTACGGCTTCCTCAAAGAAGGCGGAACCGATCTCATTGGCCTCTCCGTCTCAGAAGGCACCGTCGTCTCGCCCCCTCGAATCTCCGACAACGGACCCGACCCCGCCATCGCCTTCACCCATGACAGCAAAGTCATCATCGCCAACCTCGGACCCGCTCAACTCCCCTTCATCGAAGACGCCGTCGCTGGCGTAGGCGGGTCCGAAACATCTTCCAACCAACTCGGCACCCTCCTCGTAACCAACGGACAAAACACCGGCCACACGGCACGCGTACAGCCCACCAACCGACACCCACGCACCGCCGCCGGCGTCGATGCCTCCGGCTCCACCCTTATCCTCGCCGTCATCGACGGACGCCGCGAAGGCTGGTCCGTAGGCGTTACCCTCCCCGAACTCGCCGACATCATGATCGACGCAGGTGCCATCGATGCCGTTAACCTAGATGGCGGCGGCTCCTCCTCCTTCTACTTTGACCGTGCCGCATGGCTCGGAACCGATGAGCCGCCCGTCACCAACCTCCCCAGTGACGCCAAAGGCTGGCGCGCCGTGGCCAACCACCTGGGCGTCCGCATCCTGCCCCGCAACAACACACCCTGACCCCCGATCGAGACCGAGCTTGAACGAAGAAGCCCAACTCAAACCCGTCAAGCCCCAACAAGGCCGACCCCTCTACGAAACCGTCAAAGAGGCCGTCATCGCCGCGATCGACTCCGGGGTCTTCAAAGCCGGTGAACGCATCCCCTCCACCAAAGAGCTCAGCCAGCAACTCTCCGTCTCCCTCGTCACCGCCCACCGCGCCCTCCAGGACCTCGTCACCATCGGCATCCTCGACCGCCGACAGGGACGCGGAACCTTCGTCATCGACCGAAAAGATCGACCCCGGCAGCTCCGACGCATCGGCGTCCTCTTCTCCGAACAGGCCTCCATCGCCGATTTCTACCACTCGCAAATCCTCGAAGGCATCCGCCAACGCGCCGACGACTGCCTCATCGAACCCACCATCCTCCCCTGGGGAACCCGCCAACCCCCCAACTGCAAGGGCTTTCTCCTCATCAACCCACAGGAAGAACAAGTCCGACGACTCACCTCAGAAATCGACGGCAGAGCCCCCCTGCTCGTCATCGGCGCCAAGTCCGCCGTCTCTTCCATCGCCTCCGTCGGCATCGACAACCACGACGTCAGCCGCCAGGCCGTCGAATACCTCCACCACCTGGGACACACCCGCATCGGCTACATAGGCGGAATGACCGACCTCTCCGACACCCGCGACCGACGCCGCGGATTCGAGGAAATCTGTCAACGCCTCGACATCGACACCGACAACACCCTCCTCCTCGAAGCCGACTCCTGGCGGCTCTCCGCCGACGAAAAATCACGCCTCACCGACATGCTCAACGCTGAGGACCGGCCCACCGCCGTCTTCGCCGCCGGCTACTACCTCGCTCTCGACCTCTACGAAGTCGCCGCCCGCGCCGGACTCGCCGTCCCCGAGCAACTCTCCGTCGTCGCCGTCGATGACCCCCCCTCCGCCGAACACCTCTCCCCACGACTCACCACCATCCACCAGCCCCTCGTCGACCTCGGCCGTGTCGCCGTCGACACCATGGTCCGACTCCTCGATGGCGGGGCCACCCCCACCGTCGCCGACACCGTCCTGCGAACCCACCTCATCGCCCGAGACTCCGCAGCCAACGCACCCTCTCAGGGTTAACCCCACCCAGCTACCCCACAAACGACAACCCCCGCCAATCGCCACCCAATCGTGGCGATTCCTCTAGCCTCCCCTCAAACACAGGCTATGCTTACTGGTTGCTAAGTGCTGATCAGTATAAGACTTGAAAGACTTAACGCGAACAAAACACCACCACGATTTTCTCTGGCTTTTACCCGCAACCGGTGGTAGCTTATATAAGTATCCTTTGGGCTGGCGCTCAACCCGCCGCCCCATGCTCTCGTTTGCTCAACTGATTCCCGCCCACAGTCACCGGGCCAAGAGTACCGAAACCCATGACCCCGTCCCCCGCTTTTTCTTCCCAGGAGGTTTGAGATGAAAGCACGCAAGACATCAGCCCTGCTCGCCGTGGCCCTCACCGCCACACCCGCCCTCGCGCAAGTCACGTTCAACCAGCGAACGGCCATCGAGGTCAGCGCCGCAGGAGCCCTTGTTAATTCCGGCAACCCGTTTATCGGATTGATCCCCGCCGACCCCTCGATCTATGTGGGGCGCCCCATTACCGTCGCTTGGGACGGAAGCACCGCGTACATCGCAGGCATCGAGAATGCTGGACTTGGCGGGCAGACCGCTAACACCGGCATCGTTGAAGTGACCAACGCCGGAGCAGCCGTCAATCTAACAGCGGGAACATACGGCACACCCTTTGCCAAGGTCCAAGGCAGCGCCTTCATTGGTTTCAACGACATCGATATCCAAGGCGACCGCCTCATCGCAGGGTACGAAGGTGCTGGCTCTACGCCCCCCTTCAGTATCTGGGATGTCTCGACAAGCTCACCGAGCCAGGTCGGAGCGGGCAGCAATGAACAGTCTGGCCGAGGCGTAGCATTCGACCCCGGCTTCGGCGGAGCAGGTGCTGGCGCAGCTTGGATCTCATTCGGCGTTGGCTTCACGCTCGGACGTGGTCTCCACGACCCAATCACCGGCGACCTCATCGATACGCTTGCCGATGGTGTCGTGCAGGCTGGCAACCAAGACCCCGCAGCTTTTCCGGGCGATCCGCCGGTCACCGATCCCGGCGAAGTCTTCGAAACCAACCGCGAACTCGACTTCGGACCCAATGGCGACATCTACATCCGCCACAACAACTTCCTCGATCGTGGCGTCCGCGACTCGGCTGGGACCGTCTCCTCGGTCACCCGCATCGACCTCGGCGAGCCCCAGGGCGACTTCTTTGTCGGCCAGAACCTCGAGTACGTCGTGATGGGTGAAGAATCCGATATCTCCGATGACTTCGTCCTCTATAACAGCCGCTACCGCGATGTGAACTCAGTGAGTGAGTTCACGCCTCTGCACCTGAGCTTTGCTGATGCTGTGAAGGCGGTTGATCCCAGTGGCAATGCCGTCGATGTCCAGTTCAACTTCCTCGTCGATGGCGGGGCCGGTGACCTGACACCCGGCGTTCAGGACCCCATCTACGACTTCTCCTACGACCCGGTGACTCAATCACTGGCCATCCTCGAGTTCGGCCGTGGCATCATCCACATCTTCGACCTCGACACCGGCGGCGAAGGTCTCTTCGGCGACTACGACGACTCAGGAATCCTCGACGAGCCCGACATCAACCTCCTCACCGCCGCCATCCGCGCCGGGTCCACTGACCTCGACTTCGACGCCGACAGCTCCGGCACCATCGACGCGGATGACCTCAACGAGTGGGTCACCGTCCTCTTCGGGACCTTCCTCGGCGACGCCAACCTCGACGGCAACGTCGACCTCATCGACCTCTCCGCCCTCGCCTCCAACTTTGGCGGAACCGCCGGTTGGGCTGGCGGAAACTTCAACACCGACACCATCGTCGACCTGATCGACCTCTCACTCCTCGCCTCTAACTTCGGCTCGACCACGACCATCCCCGAGCCGGCCGCTATCAGCCTCCTCGGCCTCGGCGCCCTCGCCATTGGTCGCCGTCGCTGACCCTTACGAAACACTCACTCATCGAGGCGGAAACGCCTCGATGAGACTTTGCCCACAAACCGACAACATCCAAGACCCGTTATCCACACATCCCAGGAGCGTGCTATGTCACAGCCCACCCCACGCCGCACCCACGGCTTCACCCTCATCGAACTTCTGGTGGTCATCTCCATCATCGCACTCCTCATCGGCATACTCCTGCCAGCGCTTGGCGCAGCACGCAACACCGCGAGAAACATGGGATGCCTCAGCAACAACCGACAACTTGTGATCGCGCTCTACGCCTACGCTGTAGATAACGACTCATCCTTCCCGGACAATACCGCTGGCGGCACCATCTCTTGGTATGACCTGGAACGCCTTGGACAATACCTGCCCGGAGAACTTGAGAGTGACGCCAATCAGACGATTGTTGGCGGAGCCATGGTCTGCCCAAGCGATCGCGGTCCCCAAGGAACCGATGCCCAAAGCAACGACATGGAAATCGGACGCTCCTATGCTATGAATATTTTTGGAACCGCAAGGGCAGCCGCACTGATGGGCGGGATCAGCGGAACCTCCGAAGATGCCGTTGTACAAGCAGGAATGAACTTCAACGCAGACAGCAACAATGCCAGCAGCGTCATGCTGATTTCAGAAGCCTGGTCCGAAGACTTTGAAGGTGAACGTGCAACCACACGCTCCACCATCGGCGAAGAAGCTGGCTACGCCATTCCATGGAGTGGTATCGTCAACGGTTCACAACGTATCCCAGGGGCCATGGGGCTCAGATGGGTCGGCTTCGACGGATTTAGTGTCGGCAACTTCCAAGGCTGGAGTGGTATAGCCACAGCAACAGAACTCGACTGGACCCGTCACGGGGGCAACAATGATCCCTCGACCGTGACGCCCGGAGCCAGCATCAACATCGGCTATGCCGATGGTCATGGGGCCTCGAAAGCTGCTGGTAGCCTGGTCACCGAAGTCAGAGGCGGAACACCAGCCAGTACCTTCGATGCCATGTGGACCCCCGTCGATAAGACGCTCGAAGGCAACTAACCCCCCTCGAACTTTGTGACTCCCCCCAACGGGCCAACGCCCTCGCGTCGGCCCGTTATCATGCGCCAGTCTTATAGTTCTTCTGTCTCAACACCCCAAAACTGATACCTTCCTCCCATGATGACCACCACGCTCCTCGCGCAGGCCACCGACCCGCACACCAACGGTTCCATCGCAGGACACTTCACCTGGATCGACTGGGCCGTCGTCATCGGATACCTCGCCATCACCACAATCCTCGGCGGACTCCTCGCCGGAAAACAGGCCACCGTCAAGGACTTCTTCCTAGGCGGAAGAAAACTCCCCTGGTACGCCGTCGCCGGCTCCTCCATCGCCACCGAAATCTCCGCCGTCACCTTCGTCGGAGCACCCGCCATCGTCTACGGACTCGGCGGAAACTTCACCTACCTCCAACTCGGACTCGTCGGCGTCCTCATCGCACGGCTCATCGTCGCCTTCGTCCTCGTCCCCGCCTACTACAGAAACGAGATCTACTCTCCCTACGACTACATGGGCAACCAACTCGGCGAATCCGCCAAGTGGGTCACCACCGCACTCTTCTCCCTCGGCGGGGTCCTCGGACAATCCGCCCGCGTCTACCTCACCGCCGTCATCCTCGAACTCGTCATGGCCGAACAACTCGCCCAGATCGAGAGCTACACCGGCATCGACCCACTCATCACCGCCATCGGCATCATCGGATTCGTCGCCATCGCCTGGACCATCATGGGCGGCATCGCCACCGTCATCTGGACTGACGTCGTCCTCTTTATCGTCTTCGTCGTCGGCGGACTCACAGCCCTCTTCACCATCATCGGACGACTCCCCGACGGCCTCGAACAACTCATCACCGTCGCCGACGACGCCGGCAAGTGGAAGCTCTGGGACCTCGAGTGGGACGCCACCAAAGAGTTCACCATCTACACCGCCGCCTTCGCCTCCGTCTTCGGCAACGTAGGCGTCTACGGCACCGATCAGCTCATGGCCCAACGCATCTTCTGCTGCAAAAACCAACGCGAAGCCAAGATCGCCGTCCTCGCCGCCTACGCCGGACAGGTCATCACCGCCATCATGCTCGCCGTCGGCGCAGGCCTCTACGTCTTCTACCAGCAGTTCCCCCTCGTCGGCGAAGCCAAACGACGCGTCGAAGAAGTCGGCGACGGCATCTTCCCCATCTTCATCCTCTCCGAACTCCCCACAGGCGTCACAGGACTCATCATCGCCGGCATCTTCGCCGCAGCCATCTCATCACTCGACTCCATCCTCGCCGCCCTCTCACAGACCACCATGTCCGTGACCTATCTCCGCTGGCGACACAAACAAGGCCACGATATCGAAGAACACGGCAAAGAAGCCGTCTTCATCTCACGACTCCTCGTCGTCTTCTGGGGCGTCGTCCTCTGCCTCGCCGCCTACGTCGTCAAAATCGCACAGGACGAGTTCTCCATCCCCATCCTCTCCCTCGCACTCGGACTCGCCTCCTACTCCACCGGCTCACTCCTCGCCGCCTTCCTCCTCGGCTTCCTGCCCCTCAGAGTCACCGGCTACGGCCTCGTCTTCTCCGCACCTCTCTCCGTCATGATGATCTTCGCCGTCGTCTGGCACGAACCCTGGTCCATCAACACCAACATCGCCGCCGGCGTGATACTCGTTGCCGCATGGATCATCGCAGCCCTCGCTGGCCAACCCGAACGACGAAACATCCGACTCGCCAAAACACCCATCATCCTCTTTGGTGCCGTCCTGATGTGGTATCTCGCCGAGTACGGCTACTTCATGATCGATGGCGAACGCGACACCGTCGCCTGGCCATGGTGGGCCGTCATCGGCTTCTTCACCGCCTTCATCTTCGGATACCTCCTCGCCGATCCCAAAACCGAGCAGGTCCCCGCTGACCAACCCCAACCCGCCAACCCCACGTGAGCACCCTCGGCCAACCCGACTTCACCCCCGTCCGACCCATCGCCGAGGTGATGGCCGAAGCCCTCCGCGCCACCCCACCCGCTGAAGAAGGCCCACTCAACACACCCGACCTCGTCGAACTCCGCAGCCTCTTCCCCTCACTCCACTACGGCAGCCGCTGCGCCACCGATCACGACTTCACCACCTTCGGCTACTTCCCCATCACCAAAGCCTTCGCCCAACGCACCCTCGCCAAAGCACTCGCCAAAGCCATCAAAACCCTCACCGCCCAAAACTTCGGCGTCATCGTCCACGACGCCTACCGACCCTGGCACCTCACCTACGTCTTCTGGCACGTGACCGCCGAAGAACACCACAACTTCGTCGCCAACCCCGCCCGCGGCTCTATGCACAACCGCGGACTCGCCGTCGACCTCTCCCTCTACGACCTCAAGACCAACCAACCCCTCGCCATGCCCTCCGAAGTCGATGAACTCTCCGAAAGAGCCTTCACCAACTACAACGAACCCGATCCCGAAAAACGACACCGCCGCGATGCCCTCCAGAACGCCATGACCGACGCCGGATTCGAATCCCTCATCGACGAATGGTGGCACTTCGCCTTCCGAACCAACCCACCCTACCCCATCATGAACACGCCCATCGAGGCCATCAAGGTATCCTGACACCGTGGCCACTCTGGGCATCGACATCGGCGGAACCTCCACCAAACTCGCCCTCCTCCAGGACGACCAGCCCCCCCACACCCTGCGCACCGATACCTACCGCGAACCCTCCAACAACCAACTCGCTAACGCCATCCGCGACACCATCGCACAACTCCCCAAAGCATCTATCGACCGCGTCGGCGTCTGTGTCCCCGGTCCCCTCAGCAACGACGGCACCCTCGAAGCCGCCGCCAACCTCCCACACCTCATCAACCAGAACATCCCCCGCTGGATCCAGACCACAACCCCCACCGCCACCCACATCATCGCCTGCACCGACGCCATCGCCGCCGCCATCGCCGACCACCGCGAACACCCCACCTCCGGCCGATCCCTCTACCTCTCCATCGGCACTGGCGTAGGCGGGGCCGTCCTCGACGCCGGCATCCCCCTCATCATTGCTCGCGGAACACCCGGACACCTCGGACACATCGACGTCTCAGGCGGACAACCCGACGCACCCATCACCCCAGGTGCCGGCCGCGGCGCACTCGAAGCCTACATCGGCGCCCGAGGACTCCGCGACGACGGCGTCCCACTCGATACCCCCGAACAACTCAATGCAGCACAAACGCACCCCAGAGTCCTCGATGGCATCGACGCCCTCGCCCGCGGGCTCCGCATCTTCCTCGCCATCTTCCGTCCCAACGAAATCGTCTTCATGGGCGGAGTCGCCCCCCTCATCGAACACCACCTCGACCGAATCCTCAACCACACCCACACCGACCTCACCCCCGCCGCGCCCAAAGACTTCACAGTTCGCTTCACCCAGGTCGGCCGCTTCGCCGCAGCCATTGGCGCCGCCACCCACGCCAACCAGTAACGCACCATAAAAAACAGCCCCGACGAATGACCGTCGGGGCTGCGCTCGCACAGGATTCAGATCATCGGGCCAACAAGGCTCGATGAAGATTCAACAACACTTACCGACCACGACGCAGGGCCAGAGCGCCCAGACCAAGCAACACAAAGCTCGCTGGCTCAGGGGCCGGAGCAGGTGGCCCGCCAAACCCAAAGTTGCTCGCAAGCACCGACAGGTCGATCAGATCAACAGCACCAAACCCATTAAAGCTGCCGCCCGACCACCCCGCTATGCCTCCAAAGTTGCTGGCCAGCGTCGAGAGGTCAATCAGGTCAACCGCACCATCAAGGTTCGAGTCACCATACGTCGTCTCAAGAATAGCGAGGACTTCATCAACGTCACTGGCATCGATGACCAGGTCGCCGTTGATGTCCGCCGACAGGTCCACCCGATCGCCATCAACATTCACCTTGCCCGCGACTTCATCGAGGTTCGACCACTCCACCCCGCCTGAGCTGTCGAGGTCAAGACCAACGAAGTTGGCAAAGACATAATCAATGTCCTTGGTGTCCACAACACCATCCTGACCCAGCGGGGCCCAGCCAGCCGCCTCGAGGCCCGAACCAGCAACATCAGCCCGTGCATCGCCAGCGTCATAACTGCCGTTGGCCAGCGTTGTGCCAAACAGATTCCCGCCAAAGGCCGTGTCCACATCGATAAAGTTCTGCTTGCGGTCGAGCTGGTGACCCGCACGACCCTGTGAGCCCAGGCCATCCGCAAAGTAACGCACATCTTCAACATCAAAGCTGCCGTCCATGTTGAAGTCGCCGATGATCTCAAGCGACTGCTTGGCGTTCGGTAGCGAAGCGCGGTTGCTGGCCAGAGCGGCTTGATACGCAGCCACCATCGCCGGAATATCACTCGCGTCACGATCGCCGTCGCCCTCAAAGTCACCAGCGATCGCGTTGATGTCGCCCAACGCCAGCACGGTGTTGTAGGCGATCGCCGTACCGTCGTTCGCAACATAGTTAGTCAGCGCACCGTCGCTGTAAGTCACCGACCCATCGAGCGCGGGACCACGCGTATCACGAGATGGAACGTTACCAGCATTCACGCCGCCATAAGCCGGCGCGATGTTCTGCTGAGGAAGAATCGCCGCTGCCTGCAACGCCGGGTTCGTACCCGGGTTGTTGGTAAACACAGCAGGGTTCTCAAAGTCGGGAATCGAGTCGGTCGCACTCACCAACGCAAAGTTGGAAGCCAGATACTCGCCAGGCGTGCCTTGTGTGGACGGATTACCGGGAATCGCCACAAACGCGGCAATTGATGCCTCGATATTACGGATGTACAAAGCCGCCGAAGGATCAGCCATCGGAGCGTCACCAGCCGCGAAGCCACCGACCACAGGATTCACCACCGGGGCAAACACCTTCTCGCCCGCCAACGCGTTGGCCGCATCATCAAACCGGGCCACACCCGATGTGCTGACGATGATCGTCCCCGCGAACGGGTTACCGATCGTCGAGAACGTCTGGATCGCTCCCACGGTCCAACCCGTGTTCGGGTCGCTATTGAAGATGATATTGTTGTCCGCAGCGGTCGTGCCGTTCCGTGTCATCACCGGACGAACATAGGACGAGCCATCCCAGTTCGCATCAATGTCGTTGGCAATGCTCAGGATCTCATACCGGCCGTTGACCGAGTCAGGACCCGCGTCGTTGACGACGCCCTGATAGCCCACACCCAGACGCGTGTTCTCCACCGCGATCTCCATCCGCGATGACGACTGCTTCTGGTTGGGAATGTAGTCCGGTCCGGGGGTATCGATGTTGCTCGTCGAGTTCTCATTACTCGAACCCGAGTTCAGGCTGCCGACGTTGTCGCCAACACCCCACGAAGGGTCAACTCCCAGGGAGTTCATCGCACCATTCCGGGTGCCCGAACCAGAATCTCGGGTAAGCGCGATCAGGTTCTCACCCGATACCTCACGTCCCGAAACGAACAGGTGCGCCAGCTCACTCTTCTTCGCCTGACCCGTACCTGCTCCCACCGCAGCGCCGTAGTTCGAGATGATCGCAATCGGAGCCGTGGCAATCGGCGTCTGATAGATCCGGGTGTTGTCCTGCACAGCACCATCAAGCGTCAACGCCGTCCCGCCACCGCTCGGCGTCAAGGACTGGATGTCATTGTTAAACCCACCAGCCTGCTGGTCGATCACCTGCGGGGTCTTCACCGCATCCGAGAGCTGACCGTTCGAGCCATACCCAGGCGTAGGCGCCCCGCCCGTCTCAGGAGCAGCACCCCAGTAAGCAGCACCCGCCGTGTTCTTCACAAACCAACTCGCCGGCACGTCCGTCGTCGCAATATCAATAATCGCCGGACCCGAAAAACTCGCCACCGATGTCCCCGTGCTCACGTTATTCACAACATTCGGGCTGCCCGTATTCAACGCGTTGAGCGCAGCCCAGTCAGCACCCGGCCCGTTAAGCGAACCGTAGTCCACCAGCTCCTGAAAACCGTTGCCCGAGCCCACCGCACGATACTGCTGGATGATCGCGCCACCCACCACATTGTCAAAGCTCGGAATCGTGAAGTTGGTCACGACGCCGTCATTGTCGATGTCGATAAAGTCCGACGTATTCGCCGGAACCTGGAAATACGACTCAAACAACGTCGCTCCGGAAATTGTGACAACCTGCGCACTGGCGGAACCAGTGAGACCCACAGCGATCAAGGCTGCCGTCGTGAATCGGTTCGATAACTGCATGATGAAGGCTCCTCCAGGTAGATCAATCAGCGCGGAGCCACACGGCACCGCAGGTACTCATGGCCAAAAACCAGACCGACGTCACGCCGGTCACTTCTCAAAACCCCGCTTCGCCGCTAGGCAATGCGGGGTGATAGACTCTTCTCAGTCGAGGTACACGATGTCATTCGCCCCCGTCATGCTGTAGAACTTCCGGCCCCACAGACGGTTCTCAATCGATTCCCGAACCGTCAGCCGCTCATAGTGGCCATCCGAAAACAGGAAGTTCGTGCTGCCCTCAGCACCAACCTGACCACCACCCCCTCCGTGATGACGACCAACACCGTTGATCCCGCCCTCATCACCCAACACACCAACACCAGCATTCGTATTGATCAGGTCCTCGTAAGGCGTCAGCCCGTAATCATTCGAAGCATTAGAACTCTGAGACCGAACTTCCAGAATCCCTCGCCTCGCAGGCGTGCCGATCGTCTGCTCCGGTGTGTTCAGGGGATGCCCCTGCGGAGTCTGAATCGCCGTCACAGGGCGGTGCGACTTGATGGTGCCCAAGCCCTCCGTGTCATCCTGCATCGCCTCAAGACGATTGATGAACTCAGTCGCCAGAATCTCCTCCGATGGGGCATACAACTCAACATCCCGCACCAGCCTGGTGAGTCGACCCGCCGAGCTGACTTCACTCGGCGAAAACTTATTCCTCGGCATGATCCCCTCGTTGGCCGTGAACGCCAGACGACTGACCTGGTAATCAACAAGCCCCGTGTCAAAAGCCTCATCCTGAGCCTCACCAGCGCCCGGATTCGTCGGCTGCCACCCGCCATCCTCCAACGTCGGGCACGTAAACGACTCAGCCCCGGTGCTCCCGCCACCCACAAGAGTCCATGACCAGTGGATGACACTCACAGATCGATTCGACGTGCTGCCAAACTGATTATTCCAGGTCCAGCTCGGCGAACCATTACCCTGCCCGTTCCACGTCTGATCCGCGTAAACATAAGAAGGCGGGATGTAACCATTACTCGACGCCGAGTAGCTGTACATCCCGATACCAAGCTGACGCTGATTCGACGCACACACAATCGACCGCGCACTCTCCCGCGCCGACCCCAACGCAGGCAACAGAATCCCGATCAGTAACGCGATAATCGAAATCACCACCAACAACTCAATCAGCGTAAAACCACTTCGCTGACGATCCACCGCCGACTTCATAAACCGACACGACACGCCAGCCGAATCACAGGACACAAAATGGAGCATGACTATTTCCTTAGCTGAGGGCTCTATGAGAACAAGACAATGTTCGGGCTCGGTCAGCAGCGTGCTAAAGTGCGGTTAACTCCCGCGCCAACAGCCAACCACCGAATCGCGCCGCACACTAACCCTCGCAACAACATCCCCACAGATACTCATTAATTATTCACACAGCCTTAACATCGCTAACACATCACCGTCCCCGCACATTGCCCGCTCCACTCAACACCGTCATCATGCCCCCTATGGACCCCTCCGCACCCGACAACCCCGCTAGGCAAAATCCGACGACTGCCCAGCAGCACCACCTCTGGTTCCCCTACGCCCAGATGAAACGCATGCGAACCCCGTACAAGGTCGTCGGCGCAAGCGGCGTCCGTATCCACCTCGCCGACGGCACCCAACTCATCGACGCCGTCTCCTCATGGTGGGCCGTCATCCACGGCTACGACCATCCCGACATCCTCAAAGCCGCCCACCAACAACTCGACACCCTCCCCCACGTCATGCTCGGCGGGCTCACCCACGAGCCAGCCACTCAACTCGCCGAAGCCCTCGCCAAGCGCACCCCAGGCGACCTCGATCACGTCTTCTTCGCCGACTCCGGCTCCGTCGCCGTCGAAGTCGCCCTCAAGATCGCCATCCAGTTTCACCGCAACCACGGCCACCCCCAACGACACAAGTTCGTCGCGCTCCGCAAGGCCTACCACGGCGACACCACCGGCGCAATGGCCGTCTCTGATCCCCAGGACTCGATGCACCACCTCTTCGCACCGATCCTCCAGCAACACCACTTCGCGCCCGCACCTCGAGGCGGGTTCGACGCCGACCAGCAAACCGTCGCCGATGACCTCGCCGACCTCGAAGCCCTCCTCCGCCACCATCAACATGAACTCGCCGCCATGATCTGCGAGCCCATCCTCCAGGCTGCTGGCGGGTTCAATATCTACAGCCCCGCCTACCTCCAGGGAGCACGCGAACTCTGCGACCGCTTCGGCGTCCTACTCATCTTCGACGAAGTCGCCACCGGCCTGGGCCGCACCGGAACCCTCTTCGCCGCCCAGCTCGCCAATGTCACCCCAGACCTCATGGTCCTCGGCAAAGCCCTCACCGCCGGCTACACCGGACACGCCGCCGTCATCGCCCGCCGACACGTCTTCGACGCCTTCTGGTCAGACGACCCCGACCACGCCCTGATGCACGGCCCCACCTTCATGGCCAACCCCACCGCCTGCGCCATCGCTCTCGCCGGACTGAACGTCTTCGAACGCGATCGTTATCCGGACCGCATCGCCCACATCGAAGAACAACTCCAGGAACGCATCCTCCCCTTGGAAGGCCCCCAAATCGCCGACACCCGCGTCATCGGCGCCACCGCCGTCGTCGAAGTCCACGACCGTAGCGACCTCGAAGGCCTTCAGGCCTACGCCGCCGCCCGAGGTGTATGGCTCCGCCCATTCGGCCGATATGCCTACACCATGCCCCCCTACGTGATCACCGATGACGACCTCTCCGCCATCCTCGACGTCTTCGAGAGCTGGTTCGGATGAGTACCCCATGAACACGCTCACCGTCATCGTCAACTACCGCTGCGCCGACCTCACCATCGACGCCCTCCGTACAGTCGCAGATGAAGCCACCCGATACCGCGAGCAGATTAACGGCGACCTCCACGTCGTCGTCACCGACAACGCCTCAGGCGACGACTCGGTCCAACGCCTCGAACAGGCACGCACCGACAACCACTGGCACGACTGGCTCACCATCCTGCCCCTGCCCAAAAATGGCGGCTTCGCCTACGGCAACAACGAAGCCATCCGCTGGGCCAACACCCACCGCGCTCCCGCTGACTTCATCCATCTGCTCAACCCCGACACGCTCCTTCGCGACAACGCCATTGTCAAACTCGTCCGTTTCATGCAGACCCACCCCGAGGTTGGCGTTGCCGGATCAAGACTCGAAGACCCCGATGGCACCGTCCAGACCAGCGCCTTCCGTGAACCAGGTATCCTCAGCGAGTTCGAGGGCAGCATCAACCTCGGCCCCATCTCTACTCTCCTCTCGCGCTACCGCGTAGCCCCCGCCCCACCCACCACCTCATCGCCCACCGACTGGGTCGCTGGCGCCAGCATGATCGTCCGTCGCGAAGTCATCGACACCATCGGACTCCTCGACGAGGACTACTTCATGTACTTCGAGGAGCTCGACTGGATCTGCAGCGCAGCACGCAACGGCTGGCCCTGCTGGTACGTCGTCGAAAGCCGCGTCGTCCACCTCGTCGGTCAAGTCTCTGGCGTCACCAACACCCGCGCATCCGATCAAACACCAGCCTCACCCCCTAAGCGAAAACGAATCCCCAAGTACTACCACGAGGCACGCCGACACTACTGGCTCAAAAACCACGGCCGACTCAAAAAACTCATCGCCGACACCGCCGTCATCATCGGAACTCTCTTGTGGTGGACGCACATGGCCCTCCGAGGCAAAAAACCCAACAGCCCACCCCACTTCCTGGCCGACTTCATCGCATTCCACCTGCTGGGCTCCTACCCCGATCGCCGATGATCTACCCATGACCGCTGCGCCCGATTCATCCCCCACCGGTTTCGAACTGTCCCCTGGCGACACCAACCAGAACCCCCAGGGTCTCGGGCTCTGGAAACTCATCGCCGAAGACTGGCACACCCATGGCCGCCGCATCACCGCCCACGGCTTCTGGGCTCTCGCCATCCACCGCTTCGGCAACTGGCGCATGAGCATCCGCACCAAACCCCTCCGCGCCCCGTTCACGCTCATCTACCGATTCCTCTTCGCCTTCAGCGAATGGGTCATCGGCATCCACCTGCCCTACACCACCCGCGTCGGCCGCCGCGTCCGCATCGAACACTTCGCCGGAATCTTCCTCGTCGCACGAGAGATCGGCGACGACTGCGTCCTCCGACAACACACCACACTCGGTGCCCTCGACGACGCTCGCATCGGCCAGTACCCCATCCTCGGAAAACACGTCGAAGTCGGCTGTGGCGTCGCCATCCTCGGACCCGTCCGCATCGGCGACCACGCCTCCATCGGCGCCAACGCCGTCGTCGTCCGCGACATCCCCGCCCACGCCGTCGCCGTTGGCGTCCCCGCCAGAGTCATCAAGCACAAGCAGCCGTAATCACCGCCGCCATCTGACCATTCAACCCACGATCACGCCGATACGAAAAAAACTCCCCCTCGTGCTCAAACGTACACCGATCCGTCGTGTCAATCCGCTCCCGCGCTAGCCCCGCCTGCTCCAGACAAAACACCGCCGCCCCCACCAGATCCACGTGCGCCTTCGCACCAAAGTCGTCGCTCACAAACTCACCGTAACCGCCCGATCGAAACGCTGAGGCCACCTCGTCGCCCACCTCAAAATGCGCCACACTGATCGCCGGGCCAACCGCAGCACACAAATCACCAGGCGACAAATCAAAGTGCTCCTCTAGCCGCGTCACACACGCCCGAATCACCCCACCCGTCCCCGCCAGAAACCCCCGCCACCCCGAGTGCACCCCTGCCACCACACGCCCATCGCGTGAACACATAAGCACCGGCACACAATCCGCCGTCCGGATCACCACCAGCTTTCTCCGGTCCGCCGAAACAATCGCGTCCGCCTCCGGCGCATCGTCTGGCCGCACCACCTTCGCCCGCTCATCCACATACACCCCCGCCCCATGCACCTGCCGCGCCTCCAGCCGCATCTTCCTCTCCACACCCAACGCAGCTCGCAACCGCCGAAAGTTCTCCGATACATGCCTGTTCGGATCACCCGCCCCCTTCTTCAACGGCCCCAAGTTCAGCGTCGCATACACCCCCTCAGATACACCACCGATCCGTGTCGAAAACCCGTGCTTCACACCACATGACGACAGCAACGCCGACTGATACGTCACGACACCATGGCCATGCTCCACGCGCTCAAGCACGCGACGCATCCTCCCGCAGCGTCTTGGCGATCGCCTTCTCCGCCAGCGGAATCGACGCCCGGTCCATCCCATCCAGCGCATCCTGAAACGCCTGAGCATCAGGCGTCTCCTGATCCAGAAAACCCTTCACCACCCCGATCTTCGCCTCCATCCCCGATCGCTCCGACTCACCCAACTCATCACCCACCTTGGCAAGCTGCTTCTCGATCGCCCGCAAATCCAGCCGCGCCTGATTCCGCAGATCAATGATCCGGTGCGCAGTCATATCCGCCAACGCATGACCCAACGCCTCGGCTTCCATCGCCGCCACCCGCTCGCGCGTCAGCCCGTGATTCGGCACGATCTGGATCGACGCCCGCCGCTCCGATCGCTTCTCGACCGCCTCCACCGACAAGATCCCGTTCGCGTCCACCAGGAACGTCACCTCCACCTTCGCGAGCCCCGCCGGCATCACCGGAATCCCCTTCAACTCAAAACGACCCAGCAACCGGCAATCCTGCACCAGCTCACGCTCACCCTGATACACATTGATCTGAACCGCCGTCTGGTTGTCCGCATACGTCGAGAAAAACTCCGTCGCCCGCGCCGGGATCGTCGTGTTCGCCACAATCAACTTCGCCACCGCCCCACCCATCGTCTCGATCCCAAGCGACAACGGCACCACATCCAACAACAAAGCATCCCGCCGCAACCCCGCCAGGATCGCACCCTGCACCGATGCCCCCAATGCCACCACCAGGTCCGGGTCCAACGCCGTATACGGCTCCCGCCCAAACAACGCCCCCACCCGCTCCCGCACCAGCGGGACCCGCGTCGATCCACCCACCAGAATCACCCGATCAATCGCCTCCGCCGTGAGCTTCGCCGCCCGAAGAGCCGAACGACAAGCCATCAGCGTCCGCTCCACCAACGGCTCAATCATCCCCTCAAACTCACCCCGCGTGACCTCCCGCTCGTACACACGCCCCTCCCCCAGATCGATCACCAGCCGCGCCGTATCCTCCGAAGACAACCGCACCTTCGCCGCCTCCGCAAACCGCTTGAACGCCTGACGCGTCGCCGCCGAAAACCCACTCACCCCAAACTGCTCCCCGATCTCTCGCTGAATCATCTCGATCAACAGCCGATCCACATCATCCCCACCCAGATGCGTGTCCCCCGCCGTCGCCAACACCTGATCCACCATCCCCTGATCCGTCTGCCGCAACCGCAACACCGACACATCAAACGTCCCACCCCCCAGATCAAACACCACCACTGTCTCCACCCCCCGACCCTTCGATTCAACACCAGACGAACCCGCCTCCCCCACCCCACTGCACGCCTCAGGCCGAACCTTCGTGTTCAACGACAGCCGCCCCCCACTGCTCTTCACGTGCAGGTCCTCATTCCCCCTGCCTTGAGTGGGGGGGGCGGGGGGGGGCGGGGTGAGGTTGTAGGCGAGGGCGGCTGCGGTCGGTTCATTCAGAATCCGCACCACCTCGAGCCCGGCGATCCGCCCCGCGTCTCGCGTCGCCTGCCGCTGCGCATCATCGAAGTACGCCGGAACCGTCACCACCGCCTTACGCACCGGCTTACCCAACGCACCCTCCGCCAACGACTTGAGCTCCTTCAGGATGATCGCCGACACCTCCTGAGGGCTCACCCGCGACCCGCCCAGGTCCACCTCCACCATCCCGTGCTCAGCCGCCTCGACCCGATACCCAAGCGACCCGACCTCCCCCGCCACATCCGCAAGCCCTCGACCCATCAACCGCTTCACCGAAGCCACCGTCCGCTCCGGATACTCCACAGCGTGCTCCCGCGCCGCAGCACCCACCGCCTCCACCGACCCATCCTCCGCAAAACGCACCACACTCGGCACAATCGGCCCTCGACCCTCATACTCCAGGACCCGCGGACCCGCCTCATCGCACCACGCCACCAGCGAGTTACTCGTCCCAAGGTCGATCCCGACCACCAACTCCGCCACGCTCTCACGATCACCGTCTGGTGTAGCCTTACTCATAGCCCAGAGTGTAGCGCACTCACCCCAGCACGCACGACCGAAAGCCACCGACCATGACCGACTCAGGCACCTACGCCATCACCGTCCGCACCGTCTTCGCCGCCTCCCACGCCCTCCGTCTGGCCAATGGCGACACCGAACCCCTCCACGGACACAACTGGGACGTCCTCGCCGAAGTCTCCGCCATCGACCTCGACCGCATGCAAGCGGTCATGGACTTCCACGACGTCCAAAACGCCCTTGCCGACATCCTCAAACCCTGGAACAACCGCCACCTCAACGACTGCCCCCCCTTCGTCGATGGCACCCTCAACCCCACCGCAGAACGCGTCGCCTGGGCCATAGCCCAGCAACTCATCGCCGCCATGCCAGAAGGCGTCCAGGTCACCTCCGTCGCCGTCGGCGAAGCCCCCGGCTGCACCGCCATCTACCGCCCGTAAGCCCCCAATCCCCCTAAAATACGACCCCAATCCATATCAGAACAAAAAAAGGCCCGGCAAGGCATGAAGCCAAGCCGAGCCCTTCCGGGGGCAAATGAGTGTCCGAGGGCTTATACTCCCGAACATTAACGTATTTTAGCACCTGCCTCACAACACGCAAGTAGATATGACCCCAAACCGCCCAAAAATCATATCCTATCGTTTGTTCAAACAAAACCATTAGTCGTTCAGATTAACCAAACAATAACACCAGACAACCGCTTCCGTTCATCGTAGCAACCTCCACAACGCCTCAACCTCGACTCAGCCGCAAGCTCAAGCCGATAACTCACCCATGAACGACACCCCCCGCCGTCTCTTCGTCGCCGCCATCGGCCTGCTCCTCATCACCACCCTCACCGGCTGTGGCGTCCCCTTCGTCCCGCTCATCTAACCCACCCCTCCGCAACATTCCGCCCCACACCTCGACAACCCCGAAGCGAATCAACGCTTGAGGGATCACGCATGGAATCAACACCCCCACCCAACCCACCCTCCTTACTCCAACGCCTTCTCCTCGCGCCCTCCGCACGCCCCGGCCTCTTAACCGATGCCCTCATGCTCGGCGTCCGCCTCTACGCCGGCATCACCATCGCCAACGCAGGCTTCGACAAACTCCCCGTCCCCAACTGGATGGTCGAGCAGGTCATCGAACTCAACTTCCCCCAACCAGAACTCTTCGCCCTCATCGCCTGCTACACCGAAGCCGTAGGCGGACTCCTCGTCGCTTTCGGACTCCTCACCCGACCCGCCGCCCTCCTCGTCGCCTTCACCATGGGCGTCGCAGCCTTCGGATACCAGAACCAGACCCCGATCCTTGGCGGGATCCACGTCGCCCAACTCCTCTTCTGGTTCTTCGTCGCCTTCACCGCCCTAGGCGCAGGCCGATTCTCCCTCGACCACTTGCTCACCCGTCAACGAACCGCCGCCACCAAAACCCGCATCGGCCTCTCCGGCAGCCTCGCCGCCATCGTCTTCATCACCCTCAACGCCCTAGGCGTCTACTTCGCCTTCCTCCAGAACCCACCCGAAACCGAAACCCAATCAGACACCACCACCATCGAGTCCATCGCCGTCGCCGGGACCTTCAACAACTGGGACCCGACCGCCAACCCCATGACCCAGACCGATGACCACCTCTGGACCCTCGACATCCAGATCGATGCCCTCGGACCATACGCCTTCAAGTTCGCCGCCAACGGATCCTGGGACATCAACCTCGGCGAAGCCGACCAACCCACCCAACGCTTCCCCATCACAGGCACTGCCGAACCCAACGCAGACAACATCCTCACCTACATCCCGACCCCAGCCACCTACCGCATCACCCTCGATTCCACCACATACGCCTACAACCTAACACACATCGAGCCCATCAAATCACAAGACCCACCGACCGATCCAACAACGGAGTAAACCTCCGGGAACCCGCTTAGTCACAAGCCCTTAAGCACAACTCTGGACGCCAATAAGACCACGCCAACCTATCCTTAATCTCAAGACTTTTTGATCTGTTGTACGAACGGTCAACTGGAAAAGAGAAAAAGGATCGAGTCATGACAACTCAAGGCCATCGCGGGCACACCACCATCGTTGCTGGCGTCTTAAGCCTCGCTGCACTCCTCACGCCGCCACTCCACGCAGCTCCCATCGCCACCCTCGATGGCGGACAGCTCTTTAACCTCAACTACGCCTCCGACGCCGCCATCACCACCTCCGGAACCTTCGACTTCACCATCGCTGGCTTTTCCGCCGCTCCCGGAACCATCGGCTTCCTCAATGTCGCCGCCGACCTCAATAACTCCGGAACCGTCGAAGCCTCCGAATGGCTCGTCCAGAACATACCCCTCGGCCTCGACACCGGACTGACCAGTCAACCCCTCATCAGCGCCTGGTGGGATCGAGACCTCGGCGGCGTCACCACAGGCAATACCTACGAAACTTACTTCACCATCGAAGACAACCAGGTCGCCGACCCCTCCGGACACCTCGGCTGGCAATCAAATACCGCCGATGCCGGCACCACCACCTGGGGTGCCAACGACCTCCAGGGGCAGGCGGGCGCAAACCCAGTTCCCCCCAGCGGACCCGCGACCTCAGGCGGAACCATCGAAATTTTCCTCCAAGGCGGAGTCCCCGACATCGCCCAGAAAACCAACGAGTGCGGACCCACCTCCGCCGCCAACTCCCTCCGATGGCTCGCCGAAGAACACGACTTCGAGTCCAAACTCCCCAACAGCGACGACATGCTCATCCAGGACCTCATGCAGGCCATGGCCGGAAACAAAACACGACCCTTCGCAGGACTCACAGGCGACCAGCTCTACGACGGCAAGAAGAAATACATCAAAGACAAAGACCTCCCGCTCATCGTCAAAGGCGGAAACGCCAGCGCCGCCGCCAGCGGCGCATCCATGTTCGACTTCATCAAGAAAGAACTCAAAGAGGGCGAAGACGTCGAGTTCCTCATCGGCTGGACGGGCTCCGGTGCCCACTGGGTCACCGCCATCGGCTACGGCATCAACGGCGACCGGCTCTTCATCACCGTCAACGACCCCGACGATGGCAAAACCGGCATGGCCATCTGGGAACTCGACAAAACCGGAACTTTCAAGGCACCCAAAGGCACCGCCCTCTGGGCCGTCTCCGAGTCCTACGTCCCCGCCCCGGGCGCAGCCACCAGCCTCATCCTCTTCGCCTGGATCGCCCTCAGAAGAAAGGCTTGAACACACCCACAACACGACCTCGCCAAGGAGGACACCATGACACCCCTCCACGCAAACAAAAGCACCTCGCGACAAACCAGTCAACCACCCACACCCCATACCCACTGGCTCAAAGCTCCTGACTGGTACCGAGCACTCACCGCAGCCGTCCTCATCATCACCGCCGCCCTCAGCCACACCACTCAAGCTGCCCTCCTCGACCGCGGCCACGGACTCATCTACGACACCAGCACCGGACTCACCTGGCTCCAGGACGCCAACTACGCCCAAAACTCAGGCTACGACGCCGACGGCAAGATGCACCTCGCCGCCGCTCGGTCATTCGCCAACAACCTCGTCTACAAAGGAATCGACGACTGGCACCTCCCCAACACCCACCCCGGTAGCTACGAACTCGACCTCGAAACCCTCGTCGAAGTATCACTCCTCAACCACTATCACCCACAGCCCGACTTCCAATACACCGCACCCTTCCAGAACATGAACGCCGGCACCCCCTACTGGTCACCCGGCACCGGGGCATGGGCCAACCAGACCTGGACCTACACCTACAACAACCCTCACCAAAGCCGAATCCACTACGCTGGCGAACTCGGCGGAGACTTCATCCCCTGGCCCGTCCGCCACGGCGACCCACTCCAACACATCACCTCTGACTTCGACAGCAAACTCTTGGGCGGAGACCTCAACTCCCTCCAGGGCTGGGACCTCACCGGCCGAGGGTCCGCCCAGATCACACAACGCCACGGCCGCACCATGCTCCAACTCACCACCGGCTCACCCGTCAACCTCTCACAACACTTCGACACACCCAACGAGCCCTTCATCCTCACCTACGACCTCGACATGTCCGAAACCTGGGGCCAGGACCTCCGCGTCTACCTCAACAACCAACTCATCGATCAGATCTTCAACAGCACAACCGGACTCACCACACGCACCCTCACCATCGACTCCCCCACCCTGCTGAGCCTGGAAGCCACCGAACTCCGCTTCACCCTTGATTACCACGCCCCCGGCTACACCGCATACCTCGACAACATCACCGTCTGCCCCGTCCCCGAACCCGGGACGCTAGCGATTTTCACCCTGACCCTGATTCCCCTGAATCGTCTCTACAGCTCTGTCAATCCGCAACAGGAGAAAACACCATGAACATCAGAACCATCGCCGCAGCCTGCCTCGCACTAACCCTCTCCACACCCGCCCTCGCCGGTGAAAATCAGGCCGGCAACCTCACCGGCACCCGCGTCCACACCAAGGTCAAACGACTCTGCAACAACACCGGCCAGGACGCCAACGACTTCCACGTCGCCGCCTACCAGAAAGAAAAAGGCGTCTCCGTCAACGGCGCCGCCTTCCGCACCAGCGCCTTCGACAACATCACCGTCGGCCTCTCCGGAGGCAGCTTCCACAACGACGGGAAAAACCATCAGGCCAACGCCAACATGACCGGCGGACTCGTCACCGACGGACAGTGCATCGAACTCGATATCTGGCTCTACCTCACCAAACGAAACCAGACATGGCTCCGATACGACTGGACCAAAGACGGACAAGTCATCGGCGGACAAGGCGACGCCGGCGTCAACATCGACCCACCCGCACCAGGCGGGGACGGCGGAGACCCCGGACAACAGGAAGGCGATGGCGGCAGCGACGGAAACCACGTCCACGCCATCACCATCTACAACGATATGAACAAAGCCTTCCTACTCGACGACTTCTACGCACTCGCCTCAACCACCACCTACGACGAACTCAACGATATCGACTGGACCAACGTACCTCCCATCTTCACCGAACCCATCACCGTCCCGGCGCTCAGCACCTGGTCCTACGACTTCGAAACCTCCGGCTCCTTCTTCAACGGACACATCTACCTCAACTACCTCCTCATCGACGATGAAATCCAGATCATCTTCGACCACCCCGTTCCCACACCCGCCACCCTCTCCCTCATGTCCCTCGGCCTCCTCACCCTCACCCGTCGCCGCTGACACCCCAGGCAGGCCGCCTCGCCCCGCCACGAGGAGCAAGACCCACCCGAAGCGGGGCAGCAGCCTGCACCAACAAGGAGATAGCCATGACACGCCTCCAGCCCCTGCTCGCACCCCTCGCCCTCATCAGCCTCCTCGCCCCCTCCACCACCGACGCCGCCATCACCTTCTCCCAGACCTTCACCAACCGAACCAACAGCGCCGCCTCCGGCCTCCGATGGTGGTTCGCGCCCGACGCCACCGTCTCCAACACCGGCAGCAACGTCTTCGCCAACTCCGCCATCACCCATCACCCCAATCCCATCCACGGACAGGCCTCCGCCGTCGATATCTGGTACGCCTCCGGCAACGTCAACGTCGGTAACTCAGCCAAAGTCTGGGCCAAGGTCGGCGGGTCCTCCAGCACCGCCTACCGCGCCGAATGGACCAACAACCTCGGAACCCCCATCGGCTCGGCCTACCTACCCTGCAGCTTCGGTGGGTCAACCCTCGTCCAAGGCGCGCAACACATCTGGTCCATCCCCATCGACAACCCCAACGACGCCGTGCAGATGACCATCCGCAACCTCGAATACAGCCTGACCACCATCCAGCTCAGCGGCCCCCAACTCCAGACCTTCTCCGGAACCTGGAACGTCATTACGCCCATCACTGTCGTCGATCCCGGTCAGACCTACACCTTCGACATCCTCGCCGCACCCGATGAACTGCCCGTCATCCGAGCAGACCTCAGCTACGACTCCATCGACGACGCCACCAGTTCCATCATCTTCCAACCAGTCCCCGAACCCGCTACCCTCGCCACACTCGCTCTGGGGTGGCTCTGCATCAGCAAACGATCCCACACCTAAAGGGAGAGGGCAGACTCCGCCGCCGGAGGGTGAGCTTGCATCGCGGCGGAGTCTTCTCCACATCAAGAAACAACACGCCACCAGAAACTCACAAACCCGCGGGAACCCTTCACACACCGTCGCGTCTATCAAGACATGAGACCACCCAACACCAATCGCCTCACCCTCCTCTTTCTCGCCACCCTCCTCCTCACCCTCACCGCCTGTGACGAACCCGCACCACCCCCAGCACCATCCCCAGCACCCCCTCTCCCAACCACACCCACCGGCGCCTGGTTCAGCCGCGACAACACCGAACCCGATGAACACCAACAAGCAGCCCTCACCGCCGTCCAGCAGCACATCGCCCAGAACCGTAACCCCAAGTCCCCCACCATCGACTACCGCTACCGCGTCCAGACCAAAGACAACCAAACCACCGTCTTCGTCGAATGGATCACCCAATACCGCGACGGCCAGCCCGCCCTCATGCCCGGCGGACACGCCCTCTACATCCTCAACCCCGACAACACCGTCGCCCGAAAAATCCCCGGCCACTGAACCACCCCACCCGGAGCTTTCGAACCCCAAAAACAAATCAAATAAAGCCAGACGGATACCGGGGCGATGTCTCCGACTCGACGCTGATGCAGTGCCTATCGATATGCTGGAAGCTAAGCTAACGCGTTCGAGCACCCCACATGAACATCCTCCTCATCCTCCTTGGCCTCGCCCTGCTCACAGCAGGCGGGGAACTCCTTATCCGCGGCGCCTCCCGTCTCGCCGCAGCCGCTGGCATCCCACCCCTGCTCATCGGACTCACCGTCGTCGCCTTCGGCACCAGCGCACCCGAACTCGCCGTCTCCATCAAAGCCGCCCTCACAGGGCAGGCCGACCTCGCCCTCGGCAACGTGGTCGGCAGCAACACCTTCAACGTCCTGCTTATCCTCGGGCTCTCCGCCCTCATCCTTCCCCTCGCCGTCTCCGTTCAGCTCATCCGGCTCGACGTCCCCATCATGATCGCCGTCTCCGCCCTCGCCTGGATCCTCGCAGCCAACGGCGTCGTCTCCAGGATCGAAGGCGGCCTCCTCGCCGCCGGCCTGGTCGCCTACACCGCGCTCCAGATCCGACTCGGACAACAACAGCAAGCCGCCGACAACACCGAGCAAACCGCAGGCAGACCACCCAAGACCAGTCCCTGGCCTTCCCTCCTCTGCATCGCCCTCGGACTCATCCTCCTCGTCTTCGGCTCACGCTTTCTCGTCGATGGCGCTACCGCCGTCGCCCGCGCCTTCGGCGTCTCCGAACTCATGATCGGTCTGACCATCGTCTCCGCCGGCACTTCCCTCCCCGAAGTCGCCACCTCCATCATCGCCGCCACCCGCGGACAACGCGACATCGCCGTCGGCAACGTCGTCGGAAGCAACATCTTCAACATCCTCGGCGTCCTCGGCATCAGCGCCGCCCTCTCACCTCAGGGCATCGCCGTCGCACCCGCCGCCCTCAGCTTCGACATCCCGATCATGCTCGCCGTCGCCTTCGCCTGCCTGCCCATCTTCATCACCGCTGGACGGATCGACCGCTGGGAAGGCGCCCTCTTCCTGTGCTTCTACGCCGCCTACCTCGTCTTCCTCATCCTCGACGCCACCACCCACCCGGGTCTCAACGCCTTCACCTCCGCCATGGCCACCTTCGTCATCCCCCTCGCCACCCTCACACTCGGGCTCAGCCTCCTCTACTCACGAACCCCACCCCGCCCGTGACCGCTGAACCGAACCACAACACCGCCCTCCTCTGATTCCCCGCTCGACCCCCCAGCCCCCCCTCCGCTACCCTGACCCCATGCAACCCCAGGGCCGCAAGGTCGATCTCACCATCGTCGCACCCGCTCACAACGAGCAGGACAACATCGACGGACTCGTCGAGGAAGTACACACCGTCCTCTCCGCCACCAACCTCAGCTTCCAGATGATCATCGTCGACGACGGCTCCACCGACGACACCGCCGCACGCGTTCAACAACACATCAACGCTGGCGCTGACTGGCTCGAACTCGTTTCCCTCATCACACCACCGGGCCGCGGACTCGGCCCCGCCGCTGGCTACCGCGCCGGCATCCTCCGCGCCCAAGGCGACCTCGTCGCCATCCTCGACGCCGACCGACAGAACGACCCCAACGACCTCCCACGAATGATCGACGCCCTCCGCCAGCAAAACATCGACCTCGTTCAGGGCGACCGCTCCGCCAACCGCCGCGATAACCTCATCCGACGACTCTCCTCCTCCGTCGGACGACTCTTCCGCAGCACCATCCTCGGCGACGACATCCGCGACTCCGCCTGCGCCATCCGCGTCATGAAACGAGAGGTCGCCCTCGCCATCCCCTTCGAGATCAAAGGCTCCCAACGCTTCACCGCCTACCTCGCCCGCATGATGGGCCACAAAGTCATCCAACTCCCCGTCAACCACCGACCTCGCATCGCCGGAAAAGCCAAGTTCGGCGTCTGGAACCGCGCCCTCCCCGGACTCATCGACCTTATCGGCGTCCGCTGGATGAAAGCCCGATGGCGCAACGTCAACACCCGCTGACCCCGCCACATCCCCCCAAAATCCAACCCCTTCGGATACCGTGTGATGCGCTCCACACGACCACCGGAACCCCCACACCATGACCACGCCCCTCCTCACACGCCCGCCCCTCGTGCCCATCTCTCGACGTGAACTCACCCACGCCCTCCTCATCGCCCTCGCCCTCTTCGCCGCCTTCTTCGCCCTCGCCGCCGGCACCGACCTCTGGGACCGCGACGAACCTCGCTACGCACGCGCCGCCGTGGAAATGTGGAACACCGGCGACTACCTCATCCCATGGCTCAACGACCAGCCACGACTCCGCAAACCACCCATGATCTACTGGATGATGGCACCCTTCGTCGGACTCCTCGGACCCACCGCCCTCGCCGCTCGACTCGTCTGCGTGATCTGCATGACCGCCGCCGCACTCCTCACATGGCTCGCCGGAAGACGACTCTTCTCACCCAACATCGGCCTCGGCAGCATGGCCATCTTCGGCACCGCCACCCTCACCCTCTACGTCGGCTCCGCCTCCATCATCGACGCACCCCTGGTCATGTTCACCAACCTCGCTATCTACTGCTTCATCGACGCCATCTACCGAAAACCAACCTGGTGGCACTGGCCCACGATCGCCCTCTGCCTTGCCTCCGTCGTCCTCCTCAAAGGCCCCCTCGTCTGGCCCATCCCCGTCGTCACCATCGCCGTCGCCGGATTCCTTGCCCGAAAACAAATCACCCTCCCACGCTCATGGTGGATCGGCTTCGCCTCCCTCGCCCTCCTCAGCTTCGTCCCCCTCATCGCCTGGGCCATCCCCGTCGACCGCGCCACCGACGGACAGCTCTACGCCATCGGATTCCAAAAACACGTCGTCGATCGCATCACCACCGGACTCGAAGGCCACGGCAGCTCCAACGCCCTCGAATACTTCCTCCTCCTGCCCCTCTACATCCCCATCCTCCTCCTCATCTTCTTCCCCTGGACCCTCCACCTCCCCGCCGCCCTCTCCGCCATGATCGGCCGCCGCCTCGGTAACCCCCTCGAACGCGCCATCCTCTGGGCATGGACCCTCCCCTGGTTCATCCTCGCCAGCCTCGCCTCCACCAAACTCCCCCACTACATCCTCCCCATCCTCCCCGCCCTCGCCATCGCCGTCGCCGCCACCATCGCCAGACACCACGCCGGACAACTCTCCGATTCCGACCGCCGCTGGATGACCCGCGGCATCTTCCTCGCCCTACCCGTCGCCCTGGGCGGGGCCATCGCCGCCATCGCACTCCCCTGGGCCCTCGACAGCACCGGACTCATCCTCAACGAACTCCCCGTCGTCATCGCCCTCCTCGCCATCACCTTCCTCGCCACCTACCACCACCTCAAAGGCCGCGTCCTCCAGTCCGCACGACTCATCGCCGCCGCAACACCACCCATCGTCATCGCCATGGTCCTGCTCGTCCTCCCCACCATCGAAAACCAGCTCAAAGCCTCACCCACCATCGCCGCCGCCATCCACCAACAACAAACCGACCCCACCGCCCCCCTCTACATGCGCGACTACGACGAACCCACCCTCTTCTTCTACGTCAACCGACCCACCGGCCACCCCATCGTCCAACTCAACGGCCAACAGGTCGCCAACTGGGCCCGAGGCGAAGCCGACTTCACCCGCCAATCCCCCAATGAAGCCGGACTCCTCATCATCGGCTCCGAAGAACTCGACCGCATCCAACAACGCTTCGGCGAACTCCCCCTCCAAACCACCTTCACCAAAAGCATCATCGACTACTCCTCCGGTACCCAATACACCCAGGTCATGCTCGTCAAACCCACCACACCCAACCCCTGATCAGACCCAGGCGGCCCTCCTACCATCCCGCCCATGACGCAGATCGACCCCTCCACCACACCCACCAACACCTGGCGAAACTGGCTCCCCACCCTCGCCCTCCTCACCGTAGCCCTCGCACTCCCCGCCCTCGGCGCGATCGGTCTCGCCCAACCCATCCGCTCCGCCGCCGATGCCCTCCGCGATCAAACCCTCTGGTCCGCGCCCCTCTTCATCACCGCCGCCGCACTCCTCGCCGGAACCGCACTCCTCCCCACCCACGCCATCTCACTCGCCGCCGGTTACATCTTCGGCGTCACCCTCGGCACACCCCTCGCCCTCGCCGCCGTCCTCATCGCCACCACCCTAGGCGTCCAACTCGCCAAACGACTCGGCTCCAACCACCTCCGCCAATGGGTCGACCAACACCCCACCGCCCGACGACTCACCAGCCTCATCGACACCCCCAACCGAAGTGCCATCCTCGCCATCACCCTCCTCCGACTCCCACCCCAGGTCCCCTTCGCCCTCGCCAACGCCCTCGCCGCCCTCCTCAACCTCCCCCTCACCCCCCTGCTCATCGGCACCGCCCTCGGCATGCTCCCCCGCGTCGCCCTCGTCACCTACCTCGGCAGCCAACTCGCCGCATGGGACCAAGGCACCACCTCCACCAACACCCTCCTCCTCGCCCTCGCCTCCGCCACCATCGCCCTCCTCGGACTCTCCCTCCTCGCCCGACACACCCTCCGCCACACCACCTGACCCACCCCTCCAGACCCCAGCGCAACAGGGCGCAGGCCTCCGAAGCCTTGGCGAAGGAGGGAAAAATCCACCGGGTGAGCCTCTCCCCTCCGGGAGCATCTCACCCGATGGTCAACCCCCACCCCGCCCTTCCCCTCTCCCCCTTCCCTCCTCCTGGCCGCGAAACACGCCGCAGCCACGAACCCCAACTAAACCACACCCACCCAAACCCCACAACCCCTAACTTTCCCCTACAGAGTTCCCTCAACCACCCCCATCCGCTTGACGAAATACCCCCCATCGGTACCCTTACCTGACTGCGATCCCCTGTAGCTCAATTGGTAGAGCGAGCGGCTGTTAACCGCTAGGTTGCTGGTTCGAGTCCAGCCGGGGGAGCTTCAAGCCGGTATCGAGCACGATGCCGGCTTTTTCGTTGCGCCGATCACGCGACGAAATGGATCGCCCATTACCCGCTGTGTCAAAGCGATATGAAACAGGTGGGTCACCCAGCCCCCGAACACAATTCTCGCGCCTGTTAACCACGCCGCGCGGGGTCGGGGCGATTTGCGGCCAAACCCTCGGACTCTCACCGCCGAGAGCCGGTACGGGTTAACAACGTCGATTGGGGAGGGGTGGACCGCTGTTAACCGGGGGTATCGAGCGCAAAGTAAAGGCGGCCGACGGCAGTCGACCGCCTGTTGGATGTTCGTGACGAAGTGGCGCTATGCTCTGCGACGACGGATCAGCGATAGACCGCCGAAGCCCAGTAGGCACATTGTGGTCGGTTCGGGAACATACTGTTCGATGCCGTCGCTGTAGACCAGCGTGTAGTACTGGGCGTATTCCCAGTCGGGATCGATCTCGATGATCGGATCCAAGTAGCCGGACACGCTTGCCGAGCCCTGTCCTGTACCGCTCCAGTCGTTAATGAGTTTCATGTGAACCCCGCCCGCCAGTTGCATGTCGACCTTAATGTGCATGTCGGCGGGCAGTTCAAGTTTCCTATCGACTTCGAACGATGCCGGGTCAGAGCCGGAACCATTGTCGTTGTACCAATCGAAAGCTAACTCGCTCTGCCAAGCTTCACTCGCATACCAGCTGATTCTTATCGACCCGGTGACATAAGCCGTGCACTCGCCGTCGTGGGTGACAGTTGAATCGCCGTGAGCGCGGTAGCGGAATGGCACCGGAACATGCTCTGCGTCGGGGGGCAGCGGAGCGATTCCGACGGGCAGGACGTAGTAGATGATGCGGCCGGTCGCTCCTGTCTGGACGGGTTGGTATGAAAAATCCCGCTGATCCGTGGGCCCATAGCCGGACATACTGTGAGCAAGTTGGATCCGAGGCAGCGATCCGGCAATCGTCTCCGCGTAACCGCCGATGGTGTAGTTGTTGTCGTACCATGAGACGCTGTATCTTGAATGCGCCCATGAATGGCTGTAGTCAAGGCGATCCGGTTCCTCTGCATTGGGGGTCTCCCAGCCTACGCCCCCTCCGCCCCAAGCGGTTGTTCCGGAAGAGGCCCCCGCGTAATAATATGCCGGTACTATGACGAGGGCCTGCGAGGGCGAGGCGGCCAAGCCTGTAATCGTGGCGAAGGCAAGGAGGATGGCCGTGCGGGTCAATGGTGAACAGAATTGTCCGATCATGGCGAGTCTCTCTCCCGGGGATACAGGTACAGCGGGGAGCCCGCCTCCGGTATCGCCCGAGAACAGATTTTAGCACAATGTCCGAATCCAGAGAAGCAAAAAGAAGTATTGCTGCAAAGGTCTTACAGAAAGAGGGGGCAATCGAGCCTGCAATGGAAGTGGTGCGGCAGTTCGCGGCCTACATGGCGCGGACGCCGCAGGAAGTTGACCTGGCCCGTAAGGCTTAGCCGGTGTGATCTACGGTCGCGTGCTCGATACCCGTTAACCCCGCAACACACTGATTTGAAGTATGTTACGTTTCACCCACCGTTTGAAACTCGTTCGACTCCGGGAGTTTGAAGTGGGGTCACGGCCCACTCTGGATTTACTCCCTCCAAAACCACGCCAGCCGCTTCTACATCGGGCACACCGATGACCTTGAGCGCCGCCTGACCCAGCACAACGACGCCTAGGCCACCACGCCAAACAGCGCACCAATGCCCGCCGTCAACGCCATCGCCAACACCCCCCAGAAAGTGACACGAAACACCGCTCTCCCGATCGGAGCGCCCCCGGTTGATGCCGATAGACCGCCAAGCAGCGCTAAACACACCAAAGACGTCACGGAGACGATCAGCACAACCATGTTCGGCGGGCAGAGAAACGCCGCGAGCAAAGGCAACGCCGCCCCCAACGCAAACGTGCTTGCGGAGGTGAAGGCCGCCTGCACCGGTCGCGCTGACATGACGTCTGAGATACCCAACTCATCCCGAGCGTGAGCGCCCAAAGCGTCATGGGCCATCAGCTGCGTCGCAACCTGCCGAGCCAACAGCTCATCCAGCCCGCGCCGGACATAGATGGCGGCGAGTTCAGCAAGTTCCGATGGAGGATCAGCCTCAAGTTCCCTCCGCTCACGATTCAGGTCCGCCGTCTCGGTGTCGGCCTGAGAACTGACCGACACATATTCCCCTGCGGCCATCGACATCGCCCCGGCCACCAAACCCGCAACACCTGCCACCATCAAACTGCCTCGCGAAGCATCGGCCGCGGCAACACCAACCAACAGGCTCGCGGTCGAGACGATCCCGTCATTAGCGCCCAGCACCGCCGCCCGCAGCCAGCCAACCCGGCCGGTTCGATGCCTCTCCTTGTGAATCATGATGACCTCGCTGTCAAGAGGATGCTCACACAGCCCATACCAACCGTCAAGAACAGCATGCCTCCCAGAACCCGCACACGTGTTCAAACTTGCCCCGATCGGCTCCAAGGCCACGCCGATTCCGACCTGACTGAGCTAAATCAGCGACGAGGATCAACAACCCGCAAGACCAGATCGCCCCCGATCAACTCGAAGCAGACGAACAAGAGAAACACCCCCCCACCATCCACCCCGACTAAACCCTCCCCCCACCCCGCCGCCGCAACCCCAACAACCCCAGCCCCAACACCGCCACACCCGCCGGCTCCGGCACAATCTCAAAATCAGGCGACGTCATGTAAAGCACCTCATCAAAGAGCATGCTCCCCGTCCCCGTAGGCGTCGACCCGCTCCCATCACCCATCACCATAAAGCCCGTCGGCACCGACGACGCCACCGCAGGACCGTGATACAGCACCCGCGACTCATCCACCCGGTACGTCACCACCCCGTCCTTCATCAGAAACTCATAAACGTGCCACTCGGTCGGGTCCCACGCCATCGAACCCCCGCCCCCAGCCGTCCCCCAGCTCAACACGTCCGCATCCAACCCGAACCCCACATAAAAATCCTTGTCGTACAGATAAAGACTCCACTCCGTCGCACCCTCACCCAGCTTCGCCCGCACCCGCAGATAGTTCCCCTCCGACGAAGACCCCACCTGCCACGGCACGCTGAATCCACTCGCATGGTTCGCATTCCCAAACCAGATCCCCCGCGATGGACCCGTCGTCAGCGTCAGCACATCCCCATCCGATGACCAGCTCGTCCCCCCAAACACCACAAAACTAAACCCCTCCGGCGTCACCCCACCCGGCGACCCCGACCCGTCATAATCAATCACCACCCCCGACGCCGACACCCCACCCAACCCCATCAACAACACACCAGCAAGCAAACTCCGCACAGCAGCACTCCTTCTCCAAGAACGACCTAAAAACCTGTCATTCCAAAAGATACACCACACATCCCCACCCGCCAAACAACAACCCAGCTTCACACCAGCCGAACGGGATCCATCGCAGATTCGCGACGCGAGCAACAGACCCCCGAGTACCATCGCAGAGAGCACTCAACCATGATCCAGCCCAACCAACCCAACCTCATTACCGAAACCCAACCCGCCATCGAACGCGCCCACCAGCACACCCTCCAACAAGCCGCCTTCCACCACCTAATAATCCTCCGCTGGATCGACAGCCAGGTCGTCTGGGTCGAACCCGAAGAGCTAGATCCTAAACCTCACTACACTGATCCACCCTCAAGCACATTAAGCTGCGCCCCTATCCAGCGCGCGACACTCGCACACAACAAAGAAATACAAGTTCATCTTGACTCGATCTACAGCCGATATATGCTTTACACGGACAGGCATGTGCAGGAGTTTATTCAGGTCGCCTTATAGGTGGCAGCCCTCACGGGTGGGATCCTGAATCCTGAGGCCTGTCCTTTTTCTTGTCCACATCCTTTAGCCAAGCGAAATGTGCTTCGACGCACTCGGACACTTCACGCGGCCAGAGCTTCAAACCATAACCCGTGGCAACACCATCATGACGGTAGAGAACCGGCTGAAGCATCGTTGCGTACCGTGATTCGTTAAAGCCCTGTGGTGATAACTCACAGGCCATGTAGTACGACGAAGCAACCGCGTCCGCAATCTGAAGACCCATCAACGAGTCGTGAGTACGCGCCTCGATTTGATCAGGAGTAACTGAACTCCAATCAATCTGAACCCCAAACTCATTCGTTCGCTGCCGGAGTCGAATCAGATAATTGCGCAGTTCATCATAAGACATGCAACTGCGGTTCGAGAAAAACACCTTGGCAAAATCGTTACCATTTAGACGATGATCACGACATAACCAGGATACTCGCTCCAGCAGGTAACGCGTGGCATAGCGATAGAGCAAGTGAGCCTGCGCCCTGAACTTCTCAGGCTCACGAAGACTTGGTTTGTAGACCAGAACACTGATCGTGCGCAAACGACTACGAGCTATAAGATCCACATAGGGCAATCGATGCTCATGCTTAAGATTCCTGAAGTGAAGCGGAACACGCGGTTGCTTGCCTAAACGCTCTCGAACCTCGTCCACAAGCTTGACCGTGGCTAAGTCTGAAGCGACCCGGGTAACGACGGCCGACAGCACAAACCACCGAGAACTGCCCTTGCCGGGTTCATCAAACTTGAACCCTTCATCGCCTGACTCATCAATGTAGACATGAAAACCAACCGCCAAATGAACACCTCACTCATGACATAGGTTGAGCCAAGTATTGCAGAAGGTTAAATAAAAATAAGAGAATTTCAATTGCTGGCTGTCTCTGGACGAGAGGGACTAGACCCAACGATTGCAAACTCCCTCCATCTTAACCCCCCTCCCGCCCCCCAAATTCCCCGTGCTATACTGTCAGATTAAGGGTCCCCACACCCCGGCCCCACGCAAGGAGACCACATCATGGCAACCAGCTTCGGGGCACTCTCCACCGACTTCTACGTCAACCTCAAACTCGCCCTCAAAATGGACCTCCCACGCGAGCGCGAAACCGTCCTCCACTTCTTCGACCGCGTCCGCCGCGCCCGACCCTCCATGGACCGGTTCAAACGCTACGAAGGCGAACTCGCCCTCGAAGCCTCACGACGCGACTCCGAATACACCTGGCTCGCCCTCCGCAGAAACTCCATCCGCACTGGCCACGTCAACCCCACCACCCTCGAAGACGCCGCCTCCTACCACCGGATGATCCTCGAACTCGTCCCCCACCACCTCACCATCTCGCCCCTCGATATCGACTACACCGAACTCATGTTCGGCTTCGACCTCGAATGCCGCGACAACCACGATGAGATCATCTACGACGCCCTCTACGCCGACTCCCAGATGGGCAACCTCCTCAAATCAGCCAACGGCCGCGTCCTCGACGTCCAGCCCGTCTTCGGCATGTCCCTCAACGAACGTGGTGATGCCCAAGCCTACTTCGAGGTCAAATCACGACCCCGCTCCCGCAAAGGCTCCTCCCGAGCCTACCGCGGCGAACCCATCACCCTCTTCCTCACCGTCCGCCAGTACGGACCCGTCGAACGCATTGAAGACCTCCCCCCGGCCCTCGACAAACTCATGACCACCTGCGAAGCCCTCGCCACCGACAAACTCCTCCCCGACCTGCTCACACCCATCGCACGCATGATTTCCGCCCGCTCCGCAGGCTCCTGACCGATAGCAGTCAGGTATGACCACCCCCCCAACCCCGCCACCCGCAAACCCCCTGCTTGACCGCGCGCCGGCGGACACCACCCACCCCGTTATCGTCCTCGCCGGCGGGCCCGACCGCGAACGACCCGTCTCCCTCCAGTCCGGCCAACAGGTTACCCACGCCCTCACCACCGCCGGCTTTCACACCCTCCTCCGCGACGCCACCCCCGACAACCTCTCCGCCCTCGACGAAGCCGCCACCCTCAACGCCACCCTCTTCCCCGTCCTCCACGGACCCTGGGGCGAAGGCGGGCCCCTCCAACACGAACTCGAATCCCGAAACCTCACCTTCGTCGGCTCCGGCTCCGCCGCCGCCCGACTTGGCATGGACAAACTCGCCACCAAACAAGCCCTACGCGACGCCGGACTCCCCACCCCCGACTTCCAACCCCTCACCCCCGGCGACCCCCTCACCCTCGAACCACCACTCGTCCTCAAACCCCTCGCCGAAGGCTCCTCCTTCGGCGTCAGCATCTGCCACGACCGCGCCGCCATCGAATCCGCCCGCGACAAGCTCCACCCCGAGTTCGGTTCACTCCTCGCCGAGCGCTTCATCGCCGGCAAAGAGATCACCGCCGGCGTGCTCAGCCGTGCGCACAAAGCACACGCGTTACCCCTCATCTGGATACGTTTGATTGCAGAGTTCTACGACTTTGAGGCCAAATACGAGCGCGAAGACACACAATACGACCTCGATCCGCTACCCCCAAAACAGGCCGATGACCTCCAGAAACTCGCCATACAAACCCATCAACTCATCGGCGCTCAACACCTCAGCCGCGTCGATTTCATCCTCTCCGAAGAAGGCCCCCAGATCCTCGAAATCAATACCCTGCCAGGGTTTACATCGCATTCCCTGCTCCCCAAAGCCGCCGCCCACGCCGGCCTGAGCTTCCCCGAACTCGCCGCCTGGCTCGTCGCCGCAGCCCAAAACGACGCCCGCAACCCCCCTAATATTCCCTGCACCCCACCCGCCCTGTGCGCCGATCCTAGACCCTAGAAAACCCAACCGAACCCCCCCGGACACCGGAGACGTAAGTACATCCTATGTGGCCATTTAGCTCCAAAACCAAACCCAAGTCCCGCGCCCGCGCCAAGACCACCAAACCCCCCGCCTGGGACACCCAACGCACCGCCCGCGGCCTCAAAGTCGTCGGCGGAGCCGCCCTCCTCCTCGCCATCGTCTTCGGCTGGGACCCCGCAGAACGCGCCCTAAATACTTATCTCACCGAACGTTCCGCCCTCGCGACCGACGCCGCCAACGTCGTCCTCATCGACCAGCCCGACTGGATGAGCGAGGTCGTCGCCAACGAACTCCGCCGTCTCGTCGCCGAACGCCTCACCCCCGACCGCCTCGACCAGCAAGGCGTCGCCATCGCCGCCGAGGCCATCGCCGTTAACGCCTGGATCGAAAACGTCTTACGGCTACGCCGCCTCACCGATGGCGGGGCCGAAGTCCACGCCACCTACCGCCAGCCCGTCGCCGTCCTCCAAGGCCGCGACGGCTTCTTCCTCGTCGATAACAACGGCATCCGCCTCCCAGGCGTCTACACCCAGGCCCAGGCCACCCGGATCCCCCTCCCGCTCATCACCGGCGTCAATCGCCCAACCCCCGTACCAGGCAAGACTTGGAACGCCGACGAAGTCGAGGCCGGCATCCGTCTGGCCATGCTGGTCCAAGCCGAAACCTACGCCGACCAGGTCATCGCCTTCGACGTCAGCCAACGCGACCGCCAGGGCCGCGTCCGCCTGGTCATGCACACCGCCAAGGGCCAGGTCCGCTGGGGACTCCCACCAGGCGAAGAGCGAGCCATCGAACACCCCGCCGACGTGAAGCTCGGCTGGCTCCGTGAGGTCGCCAGCGAGCGCGGAACCATCGACGCGGGCGGGGCCATCGTCGACCTCTACACCCCCGCCATCCAGGTCAGCAAGATGCCCTAACCTTAGGCTGGAGCGCCTCTTGCAGGCGCGGGAGCGTGCTCATGCGCTGGGTCATCTTCTGGTCCTCCCTCTGGCTTCTCGGCTGCTGGGGCGTCGTCGGCGCCACCCTCGGCTGGGTCGGCACAGGTGCCCGCGTCATGGCCGTCATGACCGCCGCCGCCATCCTCCTGCTCTGGCCCATCGCCCGCCTGAGCTGGATACCACCCCTTGATGAGCATCGTTTCTCCAGCGATACCCACCTGCGTCCCGCTTTCGAGGCATGCGCCCTGATTGTTCTGATTCAGTTCGTCCTCTGGCCGCTCGGATTGCTGGGCAACTGGCCGCCGGCGGCCAACGCCATGGTCACCGCAGTGCTGCTGGGCTGGGCACTCTTCGCCGCGGCGCTGCTCCGGCTCGGCCAGCGAGGGGGCGGGATGCGCCGATCCGGCCTCGCGGCGCTGCTGTGCGCGGTCGTGCTGGTGCTTCCTGTCGCGCATGGCTTGATCGCGGCTCCGTGGGCAGAGCGCGTGGCTGAACTCGCTGCCCTGCCCGCGATCTGGGGTCTGCTCAAAGCGGACGCCGTGTGGTCAACCTCCACCATCACCGCAGGGTGGTCAGCGGCGCTGGGGGGATGGGCCATCGTGGTGGTTCTGGGTGTTGTGGATTGGGCGGGAAAACCACGCGAAAAAGTCGGAGCGGGTTAGGGTTCTGCTAGAATGCGGGGTTGACGAACGAACAAACCACAAGGGCTCGATGCAACAAGGGACGGCTATGGATTTCATCACCGCAGAAGACAAGACCAAGATCGAAGCCCGGCTCAGGGAGCTCAAGGAGCGCCGCGTCGTGCTGACCGAGCGGATCGCCGAGGCACGGGCGCAGGGCGATCTGAAGGAGAACGCCGAGTACCACGCCGCCAAGGACGAGCAGGGGATGGAGGAGGCGGAGATCCGTCGACTCGAGGTGCGGCTCAAGACCGCCAGCGTCGCGGAGGACGTCGATGTCCCCGATGACATGGTCTTTCTCGGTGCCAAAGTCCGTCTCAAGGACCTCGACGATGAGACCGAGGACGTATACAAGCTGGTCGGTGAATCGAGCGGGTCGTTTGATGTCGAAGAGATCGAGGTGACCGTGAGCAGCCCGATGGGGGAGTCGCTGCTGAAGTCCCGGGTTGGTGAGACGGTGCGGGTGGATTTACCTCGGGGGATCAAGCGATTCGAGATCCTGGAGCTTCTGTAGTTCGTAGGACACCAAGGAGATTCGTGATGCATCGTTCAATCCTGATCGCGGCGTGGCTGTTGATGGCAGGCGGAGCGGCGGAGGCTCAGCAGCGCGTCGGTGGCGACGGGCGTGCGCTCGACGCGTCGCTGCAGGTCGGCTCGTCCGGGACCAACCGGCTCGAGGGGCAGGTCGATTACAGCGCCCGCAACAACGTCATCACGGGGAACGTGACGGACTTCAGCGGGTTTAGAGGGGTCATCAACTACTCGGCGGCGGGTGAGTTCGGGGACAGCCTCGGGAGCAACAGCCTGTTTCGTTTCCGCGCGGACAGCTTTAACTCAGGTCTGGGGAACACGAACACGTCGCTGGTGCCGAACCAGGCGTTGGGTGTGACGCCTTCGGTCGCGCGCGATTTCTCGGCGGCGCAGCAGCTTCAGGGGATCCCGCAGGCGGGCAACCGTTCAACGCGCATCATTCCTGAGGGCGGTGACTACCGGTTGTACGGCGTGACGAACGCGCCGGGGGCCGGGGTTCGTCTGGACGATGCGGCGTTTGAGGCTGATGGGTCTTCGATCGCGCGGTTTCAGGATCAGGCGGGTCGGGCGCTGGAGATTCGCGTGTCGCCTTTGACGGGCGTGCGGAGTCTGCGCTCGGGCGACGGTCTTAGTGGTGCAGCGGCGTTGCCCGAGGCTGAGCCGGGGTCAAGGCCGCTGCTGGGGAGCAGCAGCGTGTCGCCTGGCACGGATGTCGGCAGTTCGGTACTCCGGCGAGCGGATGAGCGTCTGTCGTCACAGCGTATCGGCGGGTCGTCGCTGATCATCGGGCAGCAGTTGAACATGTCGGTGTCCGGTGCGTCGCCGCTTGGGCTGGACGACAGAACGCTGGCGGATGTGGTGAAGTCGCTGGAGTCGAAAATTTTTGATCAGCAGGTGACACGGCAGTATGCGCCAGGTGAAGACGTTTACGCAGATATCCTCCGGCGGGGGAATGAGACCGTGGATGCGCCAGCGGCGAGGATTTCTAATCAGTTGCTTTATCCGGATGGCACGGAGTTGGCCCCTGAGTTGAAGGGTGCGGTCCAGGCCCCTTCGCTGGATCGTGTGGAAGCGGCGGAGGCGGAGCGGAACCGGGCGATGGGACTGGGGCAGGACCCGTTGCTGGGTACTGATCTGCCGACGGATCAGCCGCTGCGGGACGGGACGCCACAGGAGACAGTTGATCCTGAAGATGTCGATGAGCTTGAGCAGTTGGTGAGGCGGCTGGCGATCCCGACGCAGCGGCTGGACACGCTGGTGAGCGATCGTGAGGATCGTTTCAACCAGATCATGGACGAGGCTCAGGCGCAGCTGGGTAGCGGGGATTACTTTGCAGCGGAGCGCGGGTATCGGCGTGCGTTGACCCAGTTGCCGGGCCATCCGATGGCTCGTGTGGGGTTGATTCATGCGCAGATGGCGGCGGGGATGATTCGGTCGGCTTCGGCGAACCTGCGGAGCTTGTTTAGTGATCATCCGGAGTTGCTGACGGTGCGTTACGGCGGACGGGTGCTCCCGCCAGCGGATCGTGTGAACTGGATCCAATCGGAGTTGCAGCGGTCGATCAATGTGACGGCGGATCAGAGTCAGCCGGGTTTGCTGCTGGCTTATCTGGGTTTCCAGCTCGAGTCGCGGCAGTTGGTTCGGTATGGGCTGGCGATCGCGGGAGGGGCGTCGCCTGGGGACCCGTTGATCCCATTGTTGCAGCGCTTGTGGCTGCCTGAGCTGGACGAGCCGGTGCCGTCGATCAGCGTGGAATGAGGCGAGCGTTGCGAATCTTATCGTGCGGGGCGGACTCCGCAGAAGACGCTGGGCTGGTTGTCGTGAGCAGGAGACGGTGGCTTGGATAACCCGAGCGAGCCACGCCTGGCGTCTGATTCGGGCTCTGTGACGACGCACTCCGGTCAGGATCGCGTGGTCCGGAGCGATACGCTGTTGGCTTATTTTGACCAGGAGATGCTCCAGCAACTGCAGGACACCATGACCGCTGCGCTGGGCTTGTCGGCGCGGTTCTCAGACGGTAGTGGCAAGGCGTTGACCGAGCCGACGGACCCGGCGAAGCGGGCGTTGTCGGATGCGATGCTCGGTGAGTTGCTGACGGGTGACGGTGAGTCGGATGGGATGTTTCGGGCCGGGATCGTGGTGCAGGGCCAGAAGCTGGGGTCGGTTGAGCTGAACGCTGGCACGATGCTGGACAGTGATGGTCGGGTGACGACGGCGCGGCCGGATGCGCGGCGGCTGGCGATCGGGATCGAGCTGATGCACCTGATCGCGAACAGTCTCACTCGCTTGTGTGAGCAGGAGATTCAGTCGCGTCAGCGTGTCGAGGAGTTGGCGGTTCTGTATCGGGTGAGTTCGACGCTCTCGGGTCAGCGTGATCTTCGGTTGGTGCTTGATCTGGCGGCGCGATCGGTCGCCGAGGCGATGGGGGCGCGGGCGGTGAGTATCCGGTTGCTGGGTGAGGACGGCGAGTCGCTGGAGACGCGATCGAGCTACCGGTTGTCGCCTCGGTATCTGGACAAGGGGGCGCTGAGCGCGGAGACGAGCTCGATTTTTTCTCAGGCGTTGAAGGGCGGTCCTGTTTATGTCGCGGATATGGGCAGCGATCCTCGGGTGATGTATCCGGAGGAGGCGCGGGTTGAGGGGCTGGTGTCGATGCTGTGTGTGGGGATGGCTTTTCAGGGCAAGCCGATCGGGACGATCCAGGTTTTTACCGGGCGCAAGCGTCGGTTCACGGAGTTTGAGAGTGACTTGGTGGTGGCGCTGGCGCAGCTGCTGGGTTCGGCGATTGAGAACGTCCGGCTTGATGAGGAGCGGCGGCAGAAGGAGAAGATTCTTCACCAGCTTCATCTGGCGGCGAGTGTTCAGCGGCGGATGCTGCCGCAGCGGAGCCCGGATGTTGCGCGGTTGGATATTGGTGCGCGGTATGTACCGAGCTTTGAGCTGGCGGGAGATTTTTACGACTTTATCCGTCTCGACGGTCACCTTGGGATCGCGATTGGTGATGTGGTCGGCAAGGGGGTAGCGGCGAGTCTGTTGATGGCGAGCGTACGGGCGTCGCTTCGGGCTTATGCTCAGGATGTTTATGACATCGATGAGATCATGTCGCGGGTGAATCGGGCGTTGACTCGGGACACGCTGGACAGTGAGTTTGCGACGCTGTTCTACGGTGTGATCAACCCGGAATCGCTGCGGCTGACGTACTGCAACGCGGGTCACGAGCCGCCGCTGCTGCGGCGCAAGGGGAGGTTGCACAAGCTGGAGACCGGCGGTCTGGTGGTGGGAATTGAGCGGGAGGCGCACTACGACCGGGGTCTGTGGGACCTGGAGTCGGGGGATGTGCTGGTGATGGTGACTGATGGGGTGACGGAGGCGCGGTCGTTTGATGGCGAGCAGTTTGGTCGATCGCGGTTGCAGGCTGCTGTGATGGCGGCGGAGGGGTCATCGGAGCAGATTCTGAATCACATCCTGTGGGAAGTCCGGCGGTTTACGGGGATTCGTCGGGCGAATGACGATACGACTTTGGTGGTGGTTCGGGTCCTCTGACTGCGGGTCAGGTGAGGATTTCGAAGCGTTGTTCGAGGGGTTCGTCGATGAGGGGGATGTCGCTTTGGTTGGTGTGTTGGATGTTGGGGGTCATGTCGTGTGCCAGGCGATCGCGGAACGCATCGAGGTCGGATGGCGAGCCCTGAGCTTCGAGTTGAACGGTGCCATCGGGCAGGTTGCGGACGAATCCGGTGATGGGGAAGGCCTGGGCGAGTCGAGCGGCGGTGAAGCGGAAGCCGACGCCTTGGACGTCGCCAGCGTAGATCACGCGGATGCGTTTCGGGGTAGGGGTCATGGCTGTGATTTGAGGTATTTGGCGGCGGCTTCGATGACAACATCGGGGGTGAGGAGTCCGGGTTGTTCCCAGGGGACGCGGATGTCGGGTTCGACGCCCATGCCCTGTATTTCGCGGCCTTGGGGGGTGTAGGCTTTCCAACTGGGGACGTGGAGGATGACGCTGTTGGCGAGGTCGTGTGGCACGGGGTTGCTGGACGCTCCACGGGAGTTTTCGCCGACGATGGTGGCGCGGGGGGCGGTTTTCATCATGAGCAGGAAGGACTCGGATGCTCCCATGGCGGCTGGGCCGGAGAGGATGATGACTTGGCCGGGGTAGCGAGGTCTGGCGAGGTTGGGGGCGACGATGCGGGCGAGGGGTTCGGTGAATCCGCCGGGGAGTCCGGGGTCGCGGAAGCGGTAGCGGCCGTAGACAGCTGGCTGGTCCATGAAGCAGCCGGCAAACTGCGCGGCGATGCGTTCTGATCCGCCTGTGTTGAGGCGGAGGTCGATGACGATGGCGGGCTCGTCGATGTTTCTGCCGATGTACTCGAAGAGGGGTTCGTAGGCGTCTTCAGCGGTGGCGGCCCAGGTGTTGATGGCGACGTAGGGGAGCTGTTCTCTGAGCCTAGCGAAGACGAGGTGAGGGGCGGGTTGCTCCCAGGTGATGGCGGAGGCTCGGATCCAGGCGAGGTCGATGTTGGGTGTGGCCAGGGGTGGTGCTGTGTGGTAGGTCTCGCCATCGACTTCGAGAAAGAGTTGCGGGTCGTTCGCGGGTTCGAGGGCGTGGGCGAGGATCATGGCGAAGCGTTCGGGGCGGTGTTCGCGTTCGAGGCTGCTGGCGAAGCCATCGAGGTGTCGGTTCCAGTTCATGCCGGAGCGACCGATGTGGCTATAGCGGAGGCTCATGAGTTCGCGGGCGAGATCGACGGCGGCTCGTTGTTGAGCGGGGGTGTAGGTGCGCGTGGTGGTTTGGGTGTCGTCGATGCTGCGCGCGGTCTGGAAGTCGAGTTGGAAGGGTTCAGCGGGTTCGCCGTTGCGGTTCTGGAAGTTGAGGGAGGTGTCGCTGTTGAAGCGGAGTTTGTAGTGTTTGTCGGGTTCGAGTCGGATGGTGATGCAGACGGTTTGGGGGTCGATCCAGAGGGCCCTGCTGCTGCGGAGGGGGTTGTCGCTGGCGCTGACGTCGCCGAGTTCGGTTTGGGCCATGGGCTGGTCGAACTCGATGCGGATGATCTGGAGTTCGGGATCGACATCGCGGGCGTCGTTGGGCGGGTCGGTCTGGATGATCTGCGGGGGGTAGCCGAGGGAGACAGCGGCCACCAGCAGGCTCAGGCCAGCGGAGAGCGTCAGACTTGGAGCTCCACGGAACGGCATATGAGTCCCTTGAGGGTGTTTGAGCCGGTGCCCAGTTTATCCCCAGTGCCTAGGCGGGCCTAGTCTAAAGTTGCGAGTTCTTCTTCGGGGATGTCGAAGTTGGCGTAGACCTTCTGGACGTCATCGTGGTCTTCGAGGGCTTCCATGAGGTTGAGGACTTTCTGGGCGTCCTTGCCGGTGCAGGTGACGGTGGTGTCGGGGATCATGGTGAGCTGGGCGGATTCGGGTTGGATCCCTGCGGTTTCGAGGGCTTCACGGACGGGGATGAAGTCGGTGGGTTCGCAGGTGATGAGGAAGCTCTCCTCTTCAGTGGCGACGTCTTCGGCGCCGGCTTCGAGGGCGATCTCCATGAGGGCGTCTTCGGATGCGGCTGTTTTGGGCAGGTAGATCTGTCCTTTGTTCTGGAAGACGTAGGCGACGCAGCCGGAGGAGCCGAGGTTCCCGCCTCCTTTTTCGAAGATTTTCCGGAGTTCGGGGACGGTGCGGTTTTTGTTGTCGGTGAGGCATTCGAGCATGACGGCGACGCCATTGGGCCCGTAGCCCTCGTAGAGGACGGACTCGTAGTTGTCGCCATCGAGGTTACCGCTGCCTTTTTTGATCGCGTTGGCGATCGTGTCCTTGGGCATGTTCTCGGCTTTGGCTTCGTCAATCGCGTAGCGGAGGGCGAGGTTCATGGCGGGGTCGCCCCCGCCGTTGCGGGCGGCAACGATGATGGCACGGGAGCACTTACTCCAGACCTTGGAACGCTTGGCGTCCTGGCGCCCTTTGCGGTGTCTGATGTTGGCCCATTTGCTATGGCCTGCCATGGCGGCGATCTCCATCTGGGGTGATTGAAGGCTGGATTCTAGCGATTCGAGGTCGGCGTCACGGTGTTGGTAACCTTATATAATGCGGGAGCTTGGGGGTTGGTTGTGCGGAAGGCGGATCATGGCTGGCATTTCATGGCTGTCTGTTGACGGCTCGCCCTACGAAGCGGGGCTGGCTCATGGGCGGGCGTGGGCGGAGGAGATCCGAGTGGTGACGCGGGAGCGGATGGAGCTTCTGTCGGACCCGCACTGGACACAGGGCGGGGCACCGGCGGCGACGATTCGCCGGCTTGGGGAGGCGTGTCTGGAGGCGCAGGAGGCCTATGACCCGGTGATGACCGAGGAGTTGCGGGGGATTGCGGATGGTGCGGGGGTGGATGTGGTCGAGGCGCTGATCATGAACGGGTTCACGGATTTTGTGGACGCGGTTTTTGCTGAGCGCGGGGATGCGCCGGTGGGGGATGATTCGGGTGGATGCACTGCGGCGCTTGTGAGCCAGAGGCGCAGTGGGTTTGGGGGGCCGTTGTTTGCACAGACCTGGGACATGCATCCGGCGGCGACGCCTCATGTGCGGATGGTGTCGGTCGAGCGGGCGGGTGAGCCTTCGGTGGTTACGTTTACGCTGGCGGGCTGCGTGGGGATGATCGGGATGAACGACGCGGGGTTGTGTGTGGGGATCAACAACATCCTGGTGACGGATGGACGTGTCGGGGTGACATGGGTGTTTGTCGTGCGGGCGATGCTGCGGCAGCGGACGGTGGAGGCGGCGATGGCCGAGCTGGATCGGGCGGAGCTCTGCGGGGCGCACAACTATCTTGTGCTCGGGCCGTCGGCGGGTGGGGGTTGGTCGGGATGTAATGTTGAGGCGACACCGAGTCGTCGGGTGGTGACCGAGTTGGAGGATGTGCTGCTGCACACCAATCATTGCCTGGACCCGGGGACGCTGGCGATGCAGCGGCCGAAGCACCCGATGGCCTTGGCGTGCACGAAGACTCGGCTACGGGACGCGACGGCTTATCTTGAGCAGCAGTCGATCATCGAGCCGGTGACGCTGCGCGAGATGCTGGCGATGCGGCGTGCGGATGGTCTGGGGGTCTGTCACGATCCGATGGAGGGGTACAACGTGGAGACTTCGGGTGCCGTGGTGATGGACCCTGTGGCCAAGATGATGTGGGCGTGTTGGGGGCGCCCGGATGTTCAGCCGTGGGAGCTGTTTGGTGTGGATGATTCCGGTGGTTTTAGCCCTCAGGGCGTGGAAAAGGAGACGAGACGATGAGTGCATCTCTGATGAGTGGGTCGATTGATATCAAGACGGCGTTGCCGGGCCCCAAAGCGCAGGCGATGCTCGCACGTCGAGATGCGGCGGTGGTCAAGGGTAATGCGCGGGCTACGCCTCTGGTCGCAGATCGAGCTGAGGGGGCGCTGGTGGTTGATGTCGATGGGAATACCTTTATTGATATGGCGGGTGGGATCGGGGCGCTGAATGTTGGGCACGTGATGCCGGGGATCAAGGAGGCGGTGCACGAGCAGGTGGACAAGCTCTGGCACTTGTGCTCGATCGTTGGGACGTATGAGCCGATGGTGGCGCTGAGTGAGAAGCTCAATGCGATCGCGCCGATCTCGGGTCCGAAGAAGACGTTGCTGCTGAACTCGGGTGTTGAGGCGGGGGAGAACGCGGTGAAGATTGCGCGGTATGCGACCAAACGGCAGGCGGTCATTGTTTTCGAGGGGGCGTTCCACGGGCGGTCGCTGCTGGGGATGACGATGACCAGCAAGTACGACCTGTTTAAGCGCGGGTTCGGGCCGTTTGCATCGGAGGTTTACCGGATTCCCTATCCGTATCCGTTTCGTTGTACGAGGTCGGGCTGCGGGGGAGCGCAGTGTGCGGGTTCGTGTATTGATGAGCTGTACAAGGCGTTTGTGGCGCAGGTGTCGCCTGAGTCGGTGGCGGCGGTGGTGATCGAGCCGGTGCTGGGGGAGGGTGGGTTCATTCCGGCCCCGCCAGCGTACATGCAGGCGATGCGGAAGATCTGTGACGATCATGGGATTCTGCTGGCGTCGGACGAGGTGCAGACGGGCTTCTGCCGGACGGGCAAGATGTTTGCGATCGAGCATTCGGGGGTTGAGCCGGACATGCTGATTACGGCGAAGAGCATCGGGGCGGGGCTGCCGATCTCGGCTGTGACGGGCAAGGCGGAGATCATGGATGCGCCGCACCCGGGTGGGCTGGGGTCAACGTATGGCGGGAACCCGGTGTCGTGCGCGTCGGCGTTGGCGACGATTGATTACATGGAGAAGCACGATCTGGCTGGTCGAGCGAACGTGGTGGGTGGGGTGATCATGGAACACTTCCGTCAGTGGCAGAGCCAGTACGAGTTCATCGGCGATGTGCGGGGTCTTGGTGCGATGTGCGCGATGGAGTTTGTGACGGACCCGAAGACGAAGGAGCCGAACAAGCAGGCGCCAGTGGACATCGTTGGTGAAGCGTTCCAGCGTGGTCTGGTGATGATCCGGGCCGGTCTGTATACGAGTTGTCTGCGGGTGTTGTGTCCGCTGGTGATTACGGACGAGCAGCTTGATGATGCGATGAAGGCGCTGGGTGAGGCGGTGGAGGCGGGGTACAAGAAGTGGAAGTCGTCGCGTTAGAAGATTCGGCACGCACCTGAAGGTGCGTGGCACCCTGAGTTGTGCGCTAAGAGTTTTTGATGCCTATCTCTGCTGATGATCTGCGGTTGTTGACGATCACGCCGGTGCACTTTGAGGCGTTGGAGCGGCTGCAGATTGACTGTTATCCGACGCTGGACCGGCGGGAGTTGATGCGGGTCCCGCAGTTCGAGAGTCAGTACCAGGTGTTTGCGGAGGGCCAGATTGTGGCGGTGCTGCCCGACGGTCCGGGGCTGGGAGAGGCACCTTTGTGCGCGGACGGCCGGGTTGTTGGGCAGGGGTCGGGGTTCTTCGTTGACTTTGATTTTGACGACCCCGGGCACACGTTCCTGGAGATCGTGGACGGGAACTACTTTCGGAACCACGACCCTGAGGGTGATTACTACTACGGGGCGGACATCTCGACGCATCCGTGTGCACGAGAGCGCGGCATCGGCAAGCGGCTCTATGAAGCGCGGAAGGACCTGGTGCGGCGGTATGGGAAGAAGGGGATCGTCGCGGGCGGGTTGATCCCGGGATATGCGGCACACAAGCACGCGATGTCGGCGGAGGATTACGTCACGAAGGTCGTCGCGGGTGAGTTGGCGGACCCGACGCTGAGCTTTCAACTGCGGAACGGGTTTGTGGTGCGGGGGGTGCTGCGGGATTACCTGCTTGATGCGGCGAGTGACAACTGGGCGACGTTGATTGAGTGGGTCAATCCATCTCAATCCATGTAGCCGATGCGATGCAATCAATAATTCTCCCGCCCCATCGGCGACATGTCATCGGCGGCGGGTTGTTGTTGGCTGAGGCAGTGGAGGGAACCGCGGCCGACGATGAGCCATTCGGCGCGGATGGGGACGATGGTGAGGTGGGGGGCAGCTTGTTCGTAGAGGCGGATGGCGGTGTCGTCGGTCGGGCGGCCGAAGACGGGGAGGAAGAGGTGGCCGTTGGAGATGAGGTAGTTGGCGTAGGAGGCGGGGAGGTGTCCGCCGCCTGAGGTGGCGCCGTTTTCGTTGCGTTCGGCCTCGTAATCTTCGGGCATGTTGTAGGTGACGGCGGGGTGGACCTCGGGGAGTTCGATGAGATTAAGTTTGTTGCCGTCCTGATCGCGGGCCTGCTGGAGGGCTTGCCAGTTGGCTTCGAGGGCATCGTGATCGGGGTGGCCAACGGGGGCGCGGACGGCGGCGATGGTGTCGACGGTGATCCATCGCGCGAGGTCATCCTGATGGCCATCGGTGTCGTCGCCAACGATCCCTTGTGGCATCCAGATAATGTTGGTGATGCCGAGGGTGCCAGCGAGGTTGGCCTCGATCTGTTCACGGGTGAGGGAAGGGTTGCGGTTGGGGTGGAGGAGGCAGGCTTCGGTGGTGAGGAGTGAGCCGCGGCCATTGACTTCGAACGACCCGCCTTCGAGGACCATGTCGTGGCGCCAGTGGGGGATGCGTTTGCCGTTTTCGGATTCGAGGAACTCGGCGATGATGTCTGGGACGGAATCCATCTTATCCCACGGGGGGTACTTGCCCCCCCAGGCGTTGAAGCGGTAGTTATTGAAGGCGAGCCCGCCTTTGTCATCGACGAGGAAGATGGGTCCGTAGTCGCGGATCCAGGCGTCTTCGGGGGCGAGGCCGATGGAGTTGATGGCGGTGACGTTGACGACCTTCGACATGGCCCCGCACCACTCGGCGTGCTGCTCCTGAGCCTCTTTGAGGCAACCCGGGAAGGTGTCGGGGTTGGTGGGTGTGGTGACCCAGACGCGTTCCTGGGGTTCCCATTCGGCGGGCATGCGATAGCCGAGGTCGGCGGGGGTCGGGCCTTGTTTCATGACGGCGGAGTCGCCGTCGCGTGTGACTTCGTAGTAGGGAGGCATGGCCTCTTCGTTTCATGCTTGGGGTGCGGACAACTGGTGGCACAGACCGGGGCGTTGTTCCTTCAGCGGAACACGCTGGGTCTGGGTCAGGTTCCGTCGAGCATGCGTCGGATGAGGTCGCCATAGGCATCGACGCGGCGGTCGCGGAGGAACGGCCAGCCGATGCGGGCTTGCTGGATGCGGTTGAGGTCGCACTCGGCGACGAGGACGGCTTCCTGATCGATGGGTGCTTCGGCGAGGACGGTGCCGCCTGGGTCGGCGATGAAGGAGGAGCCCCAGAAGGTGAGGTCGCCTTCGGTGCCGATTCGGTTGATGGCGGCGACGTAGACGCCGTTGGCGATGGCGTGGGAGCGCTGGATGATCTGCCAACTCTCGCGTTGGCGGAGGTTTTCGCTTTGCTCTTCTTCGTGGTGCCAGCCGATGGCGGTGGGGTAGAAGAGGACTTGAGCGCCCTGGAGGGCGGTGAGTCGTGCGGCTTCGGGGTACCACTGGTCCCAGCAGACGAGCATACCGGTGCGGGCGAAGCGTGTGTCCTGATTACGGAAGCCAACGCCGTTGCCGTTAGTTTGTCCGGGGAGGGGGGCGTCGCCTGGGGTGAAGTAGTATTTTTCGTAGAAGCGGGGGTCGTCGGGGATGTGCATCTTCCGGTAGGTGCCGATGATTTCGCCTTGGGGGCTGATCATGACGGAGGTGTTGTGGAAGAGGCCGGGGGCGCGTTTCTCGAAGATGGAGGCGGAGATCTCGATGTGTAGTTCTTTGGCGAGATCAGAGAGCGCCTGGGTGGTTGGCCCTGGGATGGTTTCGGCGAGTTCGAAGAAGGCGGGGTCTTCGGCCTGGGGGAAATAGTGAGCGCAGAAGAGTTCTTGGGTTGCGACGAGGTCGGCACCCTGTCCAGCGGCATCCCGGATCATCTCGATGGCCTTAGCGCGGTTGGTGGCCGGGGCGGCATCGACTGGGCAGGCATGCTGCACGAGGCCGAGCTTGATCGATGTTGGCGAACCCACGACCGGACCTCCCAGGGCGAGTTTTGCCCTTAGTCTTTCAGAAGCATCCTATCCGGGCCTGTTAACAATGGCCAGATGATGCCTGTGTCCGGGGCTATGGGCTGGATTCGGCGATTTTTTGATCGGGCTGGAGTTCAGCCATCAGCTGGTCGTAGGTATAGAGGCCCTGGAGAACGCGGGTGGGTCGGTTTTGGCCGGGGTGGTAGACGGCGGCGAGGGGGATCCCGCCACCGGCACCGAGTTCGCGTTGGAGGGGCCAGCCGGGGGCGTTGGCGGCGGTGAGATCGACCTTGAAGGCGACGTAGTCGGTGTTATTGAAGACGGCGACGACATCGGGGGTTCGGTAGAGGGTGCCTTCGAGGTAGTGGCAGTTGCCGCACCAGTCGGCGGTGAACTTGAGGAGGATGTGTTTGTCATCGGCGCGGGCCTGTTCGAAGGCTTCGACGGTAAAGGTCTGCCAGGGGAGTGGGCTTGATCCGGCGAGGGTTCGGGCGATGAGGACGCCTGAGGTGGTCAGGATGATGGCCAGCAGGGTGACGCTTAGGCGTGGGACGAGTCGGTGCGTGATGCTGAAGGTGCGCACCACCATGTAGAGCATGGTGAGGGTGAGGAGGGCGGCGATGATCCACCATTCCCAGCGGCCGGGGATGAGGGCGCCGAAGAAGAAGATGGCGACGACGATTAGAAGCCCGCCCATGGTCTGTTTTGTGAGTTCGCTGGCGGGACCGGAGCGTGGGAGTCGATCGACGAGCGTTGGGAAGGCGGTGAGGAGGAGGTAGGGAGCGGCCATGCCGACGCCTACGGCGGTGAAGGTGCCGAGTGCGAGGGCGGGCGGTTGTTTGACGGCCCAGGCGATCGTGGCGCCGAGCATCGGCCCTGTGCAAGGGGTGGACAGGATGGCGGTGAGCACGCCGAGGAGCAGGTTGCCGGTGGTGGTGTCGGAGGAGGGGTTGAGGGCGTAGACCGACTGCGGGAGTTGGAAGGTGAAGAGGCCCATCATGCCCAGGGCCATGGCGATGATGATGAGTCCGAGCCCTGCGGAGACCGGCGGGTAACTGAAGATCTGGCCCCATTCGAGGGCGTCGAGGCCGGAAACGAGGCCTGCGACGAGGAGTCCGAGGAAGACGAAGGTGAGGACGATGCCGAGGGCGTAGATGACGCCGAGGTAGAGGGCGCGGCTACGGTGACCGGCGGCCTTGTGGAGGCTCATGATCTTGATGGGGATCACCGGGAGCACGCAGGGCGTGACGTTGAGGAGGACACCGGCGGCGGCCCCGATCAGGAGGACGAGAGCGATGCCTGCGGGGTTGCTGGTGTCGATGGTGAACTCGACGCCGAAGAAGTCGTTGCGGAGCAGTCCGGAGGCTGGGAGGGCGTCGGGTGCTTGCTCGTAGACGGTGGCGAAGCTGCTGGGGTCGAAGTCGGCGAACAGAGTCGTGTCGGCGGGGATTGAGGTTTGTGCGGGGAGTTGATCGGTGACGGTGAGGGTCGTCTGGAGGGTGAGGGTTTTGGGTGGGAAGCAGACCTGATCGTTGCAGGCCTGGTAGGTGAGGCTGATGGCGATTGGGCGGTCGCCGAGGGCGGCTTCATCGGGGATGACGACGGGGATGTAGATGATGGTGCGGCCGATGAAGGAGGCAACGGGTTCGGGGTCGTACTGGACTTCGATGTCGATGGGGTCGGGGAACTGGACCTGTCCGGGGAGGAGGCCGTCGACGGGTTCGATGCGGACGGCGGTGGGAATGTACATGGTGTCCGCGGGCATGGCGGCGGCGTTGGGATTGGTGTGGAAGCCATCGGCGATGTCGAGGACGAGAGCGAGGGCACGCTGGTCGCCTGGCATGGCCTGGGGGTTCTGCCAGACGAGTTTTGCGGTGACGATCTCGCCGGGCGGGGCGAACTGGGCGAGGGCTGGGGTGGAGATGATCGAGCTGAGGGCGAGGATCAGGGTCGTCAGGATGGAGAGGCGGTGTCGTGACATGGGGTGAGGTGGTCCTAAGGGTCCTACAACGATAGACATCCTGGTCTGAGAAAGGAAAACGGGCGGGAATCGTGGGTGATTCCCGCCCGTGGCGAACAAAGTTGAGATTTCGGTTTAGGCGAGGGATCGGAGGAGCATATCGACGGTGTCGATGTCACCGACGGGGAACTCAAAGGGGCTCAGTGTTGATGTGCCAAAACGCAGACTTTCGCCCACAAGCGCATCACTTGGGATGAAGGGGCCCGCTGACATGAGGTGCAATGGGCTGGTGTTGGAGTTGTTTAGAGTCAGCGGGTTGTTGTCCGGGTCATCACTCAGGAGGCCTGCTACCGAGTGGTTGTGACCGAGAATATGGCCGAGTTCGTGGGCTGCAACATTTGCGAAAGCATTCGCGTACTCGTTGTAGGCTTGGTTTGTTGTCGTGGCTTGACTGAGGCCTATGAAGTTTTCTGCAAAGATAATGGCGCGATCAGTTTTGTCCATGTTCAGGCTGTCGAGCTGCTCGGCGCGTCCGAGTGTTCCGGGGTCTCCAAGGTTAGTAAATCCGAAGAACAGCTCTGAGTAGGCGATATCCAGACCGGCGGCACTCGGATCAGTGAGCGTGAAGTAGACGCCGGAGCTTGCTGACAGGAATGGCGTAAAGTCCGTTCCGAGCAATCCAACGTTTAGTGTGGGAGTAACCGCGCCGTCAAAGATTCTGGCTCCGGTCGGTATCGCTTCATAAATATCAACGATGCGGCTAATGATCTCGATCATCAGGTCATCTGTGCGGCCTGACAGGCGAGCATCGATGATCCCTGCATCGAATGTTATTAGCTCTGCGGTCGTGCCAAAGATATTAAATACGGTGTCGCCCTCAAAGTTCAGGTAGACCAACTGCTTGGGGCTGTTGAACCCGAGCAAGTTGCCGTTTTCGCCGATGAAGTTGCTGACGTAGTCGATGGTTTGCTGCTGGAGACTTGGTGTCAGATTGAGGAGGTTCACATCGGTGGATGCCCGGACCAACTCGATCTCGTAGACCGAGGTGCTATCGACTGCGGCTACGGCGATGAAGTATTCACCCGATTCGGACAGCTCCACACCGGCCGTATAGCGTCCGTTGATCGTGTCGGGGATATTGCTGCGGGTGATGACCTGTTCGTAGGTGTCATCGCTCTGGTCGAGGGTGCCCTGGGTATCGCGGTAGAAGAGGCCGACCTGGGCTTCGCCGTCGAAGACGGTGACGTCGAGGCTGAGAAACTCAAAGGCGTTAGCCTGGAAGGAGAAGATATCGACATCGCCAAGATTCTCGAACGCACTGGTGACGGAGGCGGCGGGGGTGTTGAGGCCGATCCCGCTGGCGAGGGTTCCGTAGTTGGCTCCGGGGAAGAAGTCGTTGGCGACATCGAAGCCATTGAGCTGGACGACGGAGCTGCCGCCGCCTTCGACGCCGTCAAAGTTGGCATCGAGGATCGTCCCGCTGACGTCTTCGCCGAACTCGGCGGTTCCGTCGTTGTTCGGATCGCGTTCGATGGAGCGGAGTCCGGAGCGGTCGAGGATGGTGGTATCGGAGAGGCTGCCGGAGAGGATGATTTCTACCGGGTTGGTCGTGGCCGTATCGAAGCCGTCAGGTTTAACGATCTCGACACGGGTGCGGCTTTGGCCCTGGTCATCGAGTTCGCGGAAGACCCGGAGTTCGATGCCGTTGCCGCCATCGAGGATGGCTCCGGTGACACTATCGACGATGGCGATGCTGCCGCGGACATCGTCGAGGTCGAGCAGGTCGCCATCGTTATTGGTGTCCTGCGCGAGAACGAGGCTAGAGGTCAGAATCTCTTCATTGAAGGTAATGAAGGCGGTGGTGAAGGTGAGGGCACCCGAGGGGAGCGTGGCGAGGTCTTCGAAGCCGATATCAACGACGGTGGGTGCGTTGTGGGCGTCGGTGTACTCGCGGGTGATCAGGAGGTTTGTGCCGGTTCCGGTGAGGCGGTCGATATCGCCTGCGGCGGCCACGATGGAGGCCTGTGATGATCCGGCGCCTGCTCCAAAGACACGACCGAAGCTGATCTGGCCGATCCCGCTGGCGAGCAGTCCGCCTGCCTCTGCGGAATCGACGGGGGATAGATCGTTGAGGTTCTGGCCGAGGAGGGTGTCGTTCCCGGTGTAGGCCCGGAGGTCGGTGGGGATGCCGGAGCCGTTGTCGATGCTGGGCAGGACGCCAGCGACGATGGCACTGCGGACGTAATCGCCACGGATCGAGGCGCGGTCAAGTGTTCCGCCAAAGATCTGGTCATCGGCGGTGTTGTAGATGCCGTCCATACCGATCCAGACGCCTGCGGAGAGCAGGCCGTTTCTCATGTCACCGCTGATAGAGACGTTGCCCAGGTTGGTTCCGGCGAGGAAGGTTCCGCCATCGATCTCGCCGAAGCGAGCGGAGCGGACGGCCCCGCTGGTGGCGATGAGTCCGGCGTGTGTTCCTCGGAGGGAGATGTTGGAGGCGTCGCCGTGGATGATCACGGTGCTTCCGGAGGCCGTTGCGCTGGTGGTGAAGCTGGAGAGATCGCCGGTGATTTCGATGCTGGCGGCTGCGCCGAGATCATCGAGCCGTAGCGAGCGGGCTTCGCTCAGGATCAGGTTGCCATTGAAGGTGCCGGAGAAGGTAGCGCTGCCGAGGGAGTCGACGCGGACGCTGGAGAGTGAACCGGCGGCACCGGACACACGCAGCGAGCCGAGGTCGGGGGTGACGATCTCGCCAGCAAAGGAACCGGCGATGCTGACACTGCGGATGCTGTCGCCTGCGGAGATGGACCCGCTGAGCATCGAGCCTCGGAGATTGACGGAGCTGATGTCTTCGCCAGCACGGAGTCCGCCGGTGAAGTTTCCGCTGTTCTGGTTGAAGGTTCGGATGGACGTATTGGATTCGATGAGCCCGGCGAAGTTTCCGCTGGCGGTGACGGTACCGATGGTGTTGCCGGTAGCGAAGATTCGGCCATCGAAGTCGTTATCGATCGAGATGCTGCCGAAGGAGTCGGCCTGGACCCGATCGATCCCGGCTGCTCCGGCGATGATGGGTACGATCTCGCCGGAGGTATTCGAGGCATTCATCGTGGAGCTTGCGGCGTCGTAGTTGAGGCTGGTGATGCTGGCCGGATCGACGGAGCCTGCGGGCATGAGGCCCGTGGCGAGGGCAGCATCGAGTGTGCCGTCGCCATTGGTATCTGTCAGTTGGATGGAGACGAGTCGTCCACGAGTGGCATCAAGGCCGACGAGGGTATTGAGCGTTTCGTCAAACTCGATGGCGGAGATGCTGAGCTGCTGGCCGTTGCTCTGGTCGGTCACTACGCCGAGGTCTGCGATCTGCTGGCCGGTGATGGGATCGATCTGGAGGAGGCGTCCATCGTCGGTGGCCACGAAGAGGTCGCCTTGGCCGGGCCCGACGCCGAGGCTGTTGAAGGACAGGCTGACGCCTGTGCCATTGATCGCGGCGGCACGACTGAAGTTGCCGTTGGTGGGATCGACGGTGCCCACTGCGGTTCCGAAACCGGAGGAGACGAGGAGCTGAGCGTTATCGTTGACAAGGTTGCCATCGGTATCGGTCAGGTCGAAGGCGTAGAACTCGGTGCCGTAGCGTCCACCGGACGGATCAACGAAGAAGCCTTCGAGGCCCTGGCTGATGCTGTTGTCGAGGAGGGTTGCATCGGCTGCTGAGTTGAGGGTGGTATCGACGGTGAGGACGCTTCCTGCGGTTGGGTCGTAGGCGAACAGTCGTCCGTTGATATCGAAGCCGATGCCCTCGATATCGGTATCGGTGGCGGCGACTTGAATGAGCGAGCCGCCGAGGCCAGCGTTGGCGATGCTTCGATCAACAGGGCTGATGGTGATCAGTCGGTCGGTGTCGGCGTTCACACTGGCGGTTGTGAACTGATCGGAGTTGTCTGACGCAACGGCGAAGATTCGGCCATCGGGATGCACGGCGAAACCGTTGATGGCGACCGGTCCGGCACCGAGGCTGAACTGGTTGCTGAAGGCGGGGGCCGTGTTGTCTTGGATGAGCAGGGCGCTGGTGACCAGTTCATTGAGGCCAGCAACGAGGATGTCTGGGTTGGAGATGGTGGCGGTCAGATCGCCAGTGGCGTTGACGGCATCGAGGACATCTTGCAGTGTGAGTGCTGCGGTGAGGTCGATGACGTCGGTCAAGCCCGAGCGGGTCGTATAGGTCATCAACCGGTTGAAGTTGGCAGTAATGCCGAGGTCGCTCAGGAGGTCGGTGCCCTGCGCGGCGAGGCGGATGTCACGGCCCTGGAGGATTGAGTTTTCTGAGTTATCGCGATCAACGCCGAGGGTGCCGTCCGAGAAGGCTATGCCGAGGAGTGTTGCGGCATCAGAAGCGCCAGCATCTGCGGCGGCGGTCACGTTGGTGGCATTGGTGTCGTCGAAAATGGTGAGGTCTTCGAGAATGACGCCGCGGAGGTCAGTGCTGAGTCGAGCGTCTACGACATCAAAACCAGCGATGCCAGTGGTCGCGGTTTCAATGAAGGCTAAAGCTTCATTCAGCGTTATGACGCCGTTTCCATCGCTGTCGGCTTGAGCACTATCCAGATCGATGCCGATCTGTCCGTTGCCATTCACGGTCGAATCCAGCAGCGTAATTGTCAGATCATCAGCACCGCCGCCATCGGTCGTGATACCGAGGTCCACAAAGATGTCTTCATTCCCTGTCAAGGGCTGACGGAGGTCACGCCCGAGGATGAAGCCGACGCTCGAGTTCCCGTCTCGGAGGGCGTCGTTATCGGTGGTTGCGAGTCCGAGTTGGCTGGCGAGTACTCCGCCGAGGTTCTGGAGGGGGAGGTTGACCGTACTGATGTTGCCGTTGACGTCGGTGGTCATCCGCCGGATCGTCACGCGGCTGTCGGCATCGGTGTCGCTGAGATCAAGGACACCGATTGCCTGGCCCTGGAGGCTCGAAGCAAGACCCCCCAGACCGTCGGCATCGTTGACGATGGCGAGGAGCTGACCTTCGGGTGTGAAGGCGAGGGCCTCGATGTTGCCCCGGTAAAGAACACCGTTGCTGTTCTCTATGGCACCGAGAGTCGTGGCCTGACCGGTGACGGGGTTGACACGGACGAGAGTGTCGTTGCCGCCATTAAGGCGAACGACGCCGAAGATGTCGCCCTGAGCGCTGGCAGCCATGGCCTGGACGCTGAGAGACTGGAATGAGTTGGGGCTGAAGAGGTTTCCAACGAGAGCGGTGGGGTTGAGGTCGAGTGACTGGGCGAGTGCGTAGAGGTTGACCCCATCGGAATCGAGCCCAAGGATCTGGCTGCGGATCGCCGAAAGCAGGGTGTTTGCTACGGAAGCGCCAGGCACGGCATTGCCGACGATCACGCCGTTCGCGGTGCCATCGCTGTCGCCAACGGCACCGTCCGTGGTACTGAGATTCGCGACCAGTCCAAGGTCGATGGCGGTGTTGGATTCGAGCGGGTCACCATTGACGTCGGTGCGGAGGACCGAGAAGGCACTGCCGCCAGCGGTATTGTCAGTGAGGATTAACTGGCCGTCGCTGTTGAGCGATGCGGTGACCAGACCTGACTGAACGACGGTGCGGACGCCATCAGAGTCAACATTGAAGCGAACGGCCTGAGCGTTGATGGCATCGACGACTTCCTGAAGGGTGGTCGTGCCCTGGAGGTTGATCTCGATCGCAGATCCGCCATCGCGGAGGAGAATACGGAAGTCGATCCCACGGTCGATGCTGATGCCAAGGTCTGGCCCGATGAGGGTATCGGTGGCATCGAGCTTGGCGACCAGTTCGCCGCCGAGGATGCTGCCGTCGACCGCGGCATCGCCGTCTGCGGGCCCGCCATCGGTGGCAAGGATGCCGAGTTCGGTTGCGGGGGTACCGGAGAGGTTGACGACGCTGAAGGTTCCAGCACCTGCGGTGTTGTCAGTGAGTTGGAGTCGGTCGTTGCCATCGATGGTGACGGACACATCACCCGAGGTCTGTGACTGGATGGCGTCGATGACGTCGCCGATTGTCAGTGCTTCAGATAGATCGACGACGCGGTTGCTGCCATCCTGAAGGTTGATGCGAATCTCTTCGGCTCCGGTGCCGGAGAGTCCGACCAGTGACATGCGTGTGGACGACACGAACACGCTGGTGCCGGTGATCGTTCCGTTGTTGAGGTTATCAATATCGCCAGCCCCGCCATCGCTGGCTTCGAGTCCGAGTTGAGCCAGAGCGTTGCCTGTGTCGGTGGCAGCCGTGAAGATGCGGAAGGCGTTGGCCCCTGCAGAGGTATCGATCACGTTGAGCCGGCCATCAAGCCCGATCGAAGCGGAGAGATTAGCGATGCCGTTGAAAGCGGCGAGCAGGTCAGCCACGCTGGTGTCGGCGGAGAGGTTCAGGTTATTGGTGGTGGCACCATCAGCTTGGACAATACTAATCGTTGTGCCGGACAGGTCGATACCGAAGGTAGACAGAGCGACGTTCGCAGAATCGGCCTCATAGAGACTAAGCCCCACGATGACACCATCGGCTGCTGTGTTGCCATCTTCGTCGCCAAGACCGCCGTCAACAGCCTCAAAGCCGAGGTCTGCGGCGGGAGAGCCAGCCGAGTCGGTCACCTGGAAGGTCGCCACGCCTGATGTATTATCGATTAGAACGATGCGAGCATCGACGCTCAGACGAGCGGTGACATCGCCGCTACCGGCCTCGTTGATCGTGTCGATGATCTGTCCGAGCGTAGTTGCGTCTGAGATATCCACGCTGACGATTACGCCGTTGCGGAGGTCAATGTCGAAGGACTGAGCGCCCGCCAGACTGATGCCTGTGGGTAAGGTCGCCGCGCTGGTGAGGAGCCGGTTACCGAGGATGTCACCATCTTCGGCTGAACCATCGTTGTCGGTTGCGGTACCGTCGGTGCCTGCGATACCAAGGTCGGCCGCGATGGTACTGGCCCCGTTATCCGAGATATCGAAAGTACCGGCACCGGTTGAGCCATCGACGATCTGGAGTCGACCATCGGCGGTGACGCTGAGTGTCAGGCGACCGGACGATCCTATGTTGAGCAGGTTGGCCACCTGAGCGAGCGTCTGGGCAGAAGCAATGTTGATCGAAGTGGATGAACCATCCCGGAAGTCAACATCGATCAGACCCAAAGTGGGGTCGATGCCAAGCGTGCTCAATCGCGTCGATGTCGTGACGATCTTCTGGGCGACGATGACGCCATTGATCAATCCGTCGGTATCGTTAGCGATACCGTCGGTCGCCGCGATTCCCAAGGTGTTTGCGAGTGTGCCCGTGTTGTCACTGATCTGGAAGTCGTTAACTCCGGCGGTGCCATCGATCAGTACGAGTCGTCCGCCAGCACCAAACTGAACGGAGACCTGATTACCCGTGCCCTCGACGATAGAGGTCATGACCTGCTCGAGCGTCCTGGCCTCGGAGAGGTCAATCGTGAAGAGCGAGCCGTTACGGAGCGTTATGTTGATGCTGACGCTGTCATCGTTGTCAATGCCAAGCTCTTCGAGCGTGCTGTTGAGGGTGACAATCGGGGTGATCGGGAGCGTGGTAATGACGCCATCCTGGATTCCTGCGACACCACCCGGCGGCAGGAGTCCAAGAGCCTCACCAGCATCACCGGCGGTCTGCGTGACGGTGAAGGGGTTACCGCCAGCGGTGTTGTCCAGGAGAACTAAACGCCCGCTAGCGTCGATACCAGCGGCGATGCTGCCAGCACCCGCGACTTCGAAGGCATTGAGCGCGTCGTAGAGAGTCGTCACGCCGGTGAGATCGACGTTGACCGTGCTGCCGTCTCTGAGGTTGAGGTCGAGCGTCTGGGTTCCGGTGAAGAGGACACCTGTGGCGACCAGGTCGGCATCTCTGGAGACAAGAGCCGGACCGGTGATGGTGTTATTCGCAGAAGTGTCCAGGTCGGTTGGCCCACCATCGAAGCCGGTGAGGCCGAGTTGAGTCAGGATGGTGCCGTTGATATCGGAAGCACGAAGAACGCCGGTGCCGCCGCCATTATCCGTCAGCGTCAAGAAACGGCTGCCATCGGCTGCGGTGTTCAGAATCAGAAGGAGTCCATTGTTACCCTCGACACCGATGGCTCCCTGGAGATCACCGATTGAATTCAGGACATTGTTGCTCAGGTCGATCTGCCAGCCCGTCGTGCCGTCCCCGAAGTCAAAGCCAAGCACCTCATTGCCTGAGATGCTGATGCCGAGGGTCGAGAGTTGGGTGGCGGTGGTGATGAGGCCGGGGCCAGTGATGCGGGCGTTGGCTGCTGCATCAAGGTCGCCGACACCACCATCGATTCCTTCGATGCCGAGGGCTGAGCCGAGTGTGCCTGCCGAGTCTGCGATGGAGAAGGTGCCGCCACCGGTTGTGTTGTCGAGGGCAACCAATCGGCTGCCGCCAGCGACAAGGACCGTGACGCGCTGGTCGGTCTGAACCGAGATGGCGCGGGCGACATCTTCGAGTGTGGTCAACCCGGTGAGATTGACGACCACGCCGGTGCTTCCGTCCTGAAGATTGATCCCGAGACGCTGAGTCCCTGCGAAGGTCTGGCCCAGCAAGCCTTCGATGCTTGTACCGGTATCGGTTGGGACAATCGCGCGTCCGACGATCCGGTTTCCATCAGCTGAACCTTCGCCAACCCCGCCATCGGTGACGTTCAGGCCGAGCACAGTGATCAGCTGCGAGGTGGGGTCGTCAACGGTGATCTGGAAGGTTCCGCCGCCTGCGGTGTTGTCGGTGAAGACGAGGGCGTTGCCTTCGGCATTGAGCGCTGCGGTCACGAGCGAACCGCCGACAGTATCAAGCAGGATGTTGCCCGCCGCATCGCGCTGTGGATTCCCTGATCCATCTAGCAAGGGTCGGAAGGACTGGTTGTTGACAGCGTCGATCAGGTCCTGGATGTCATGGACATTGGAGAGATTGATGGTGACATCGGCACCAGCATCCTGGAACGAGAGGGTGATCGTCTCGCCGGGATCGATATCAATCCCACTAGCCAGGGTGTCGGTCACATCAACACGAACCGTGGTGGTGCCCGCAACGGTCGTCTGCAGCAGGCCGGTGACACCATCGAAGGTATAGAGCGTATTGCCGGGGGCAAAGGCGAGTTGGGTCACGTTGGCGGACGCGGCGGCGGCAGGAACACCGAAGATCGGCGAGGCGACACTGCCATCGATGTCGAAGCGTCGAACCTCACCACCGATAACGAGATTACCCGCACCAATGTCGTCGATCGCCAGCGAACTGACACCTCCACCGGTCTGGCCTGTCAGGCCTCCCGCGACAGGACTGGCGTATCCACCAAGCGTGAGATTGCGCAGTTCGTATTCAAACCAGAAGTCGGTTGTGCTGGTGCCATCACCGGTGACGGTGCCAGCAAACTCGAAGTTGCTGATCGCTGCGTCGTCATCACTAAGGACTCGCTGGAGCTGCCAGGTGCTGCTGTCTGCGGTGCCATCCAGAATGGAGACCGTGCCTCTGCCGCTGCCACCCGTGATCACGAGGGCATCGATCACGTCATCTGCAGGATTGTCATCGAAGACCTGAACCGTAGCGTCGCCAGTCACGCGGACGATGATCGTTCCACTGGCCCCGGCCACGGTGATGTCTGTACCTGCGCTTGCCGTACCCAGTAGGGTCGCTGGCAGGGCACCGATCGGGCTTCCGGCGAGGCCATCGATATCGGCGACGTTGAAGGTAAAGGTCGCCTGCTGCCCGCCGGGGATGGTGGTGCTGCCAATCGCGGTATCGGCCAGAGCCAGGCTGACGCCGTCGAAGGACCCGCCACGCAGTGAGCCGATCTCGCTCATCCCGCCAGTGATGGATGTGTGCACGTTGCTGTCGTTGGCCGCCGGAGCTCCTATGAGGGTGGTGGCCGTGATATCGAACACGCCGTCATCACCCGGATCAATCCCTGCGGTGATGAAGCTGCTAGAGACACTGCCGCCAATAGATGCAGAGCCAAAATCACCATGTGTTAGGACGCGATCACCAGCGGTTCCCCGTGCTGCATTGCGCTCTGCGGCATTGGCGAGAGCAGAGGCGTCATCCGAGACACCACGGACGGCTGCAACGCCAAAGACGATGCCGGACGAAGCACTGCTGCCCGTCATGTCGCCCGAGAGGCGGAGCGAACCGAACTCTCCTCCAGCTGCCAGGACGGAATCCCCGAGGTCACGAGCCGAGAAGGAGCCAATCTCTCCACGGGTGGCATCCGTGCCCGAAGCCGGATCAAAGATCGTGATCGACTGGGCGGGCACCAGTTGATCGATGCGAAGTGCAATCTCATCAATATCTACTGAAGGGAGGATGCCCGCCTGGACGAAGCTGTTGGTTACATCCTGGCGGATCGAGGCACTGCGGATGTCCTGGCCTGCCGTGAGGACAGCGTCCGACATGGAATCTGCGGAGAAGCGGTTAATCGCACCGGCGGCAAAGAAGTTTCCGGAAGCGGCTCCCCGGATCGAGACATTGGTGGCGTTGCCATCGACAAAGACCAGAGCCTCGGACAGTCGCGCTCCGAGAATCACGCCATCAAGCGCACTATCGAGATCGCCAGCGGCACCATCGGTCGCTACCAACCCAAGGCGGGTCGCCATCTGAGACCCGACAGCATTACTGATCGTGAAGGTGCCGGGGCCAGCGGTGTTGTCGGTCAACTCGAGGGCGTTTCCACCCGCGTCAAGAGCGGCGGTCAGGTTGGCCCCACCAATCGCGTTAATCGCGTCGACTACACCCTGGATAGTGTCTGCGCCAGCGAGGGAGATATTCAGTGTCACGTTGTTCCGGAGGGTGATGGTCAGATCACTCTGCGTTGCCACTGAAACACTCAATGTTTCGAGCACTGTGTCATCTGTGAGGCCAAAACCGATCGATGCACCATCAATGATGCCGTTGCTGGCTCCATCACGATCACCCGCCCCGCCATCCAGGGTATTGATGCCTAGCGCCTGGGCGATGGTGCTGCTGCCAACATCGCTGACCGAGAACGTAGCCCCATTATTTGGTGAGATGTCTGTCAGAATCAGGCCTTCCTGATCCGCATCAATGCCCACCGTAACGAAGGGAACGGTCGATTCGATCGCGTTGATCACATCCTCGATCGTCGTTGCGCCTGCGAGACTCACGGTGATCGGGTCAGTCCCGTCGCGCAACTGAATCTCGATGGAAGAACCCGGTGAGGACTCGATCCCCAGTGCGAGCAGAGTCGTCCCAGCCCCAACCGAACCGACAGGCGCAAAATCACCGCCGACCATGATCGAGGCATCTCCACCAACAAACACTTGACCGGTCAGGTCGTTGCTTACATTCAAGGAGAATCGGCCACCACCATCCTCAACCAGCAGCAGTCCAGCGTGGTCATTGCGCACCTGGACGGAGCCCGCCGAACCAAGCAGAACACTTGCGCCGTTCTGGATGTCAACGCCGATGCTGAATCGACGCGCCTCATCGACGTCGATGACAGCCCCTGTCAACAGCGAGCCATCAATCGAGAAGCTACCCAGTTCACGGGTAGAAAGAAGGCCGCCAAAATCCGACCCGCGAATCGAGAAGTTACCAATAGCACCGGCGTTGGCGATGGCGTCGCCAAGGAAGTCGCCACCACTCACCATGATGCTGCGGATATCGCCGAGGGTCGAGGCGACTGAAGCGTCCGCCAAGACGTCACCCCGTGTTACGCGGAAGCTATTGATGCCCTCGCCAGCCGTAAACCGGACACGCTCCAAGACCGAATCGGTGTTGCCGTCAATGATGCCATCACCAACATGGCCACCGGTAATGCTGACCGTCGACAACATCCCGCCAACGGTGATGTTGGTATCGCCGAATGCCGAGCCAATGATCGTGCCGCCCGCGGTCGTCGCATCGGCACGGACCGTGAATCGGCTAAGGTCACCGCCCACGAACAGCCCGCCACTGAACTGGCCTGAGACATCGAAGGTCCGCAGATCACCAAGCACAACCAGATCGAGCGCGAGATCGGCACCAACGACTCGGCGTCCAACACTGAACGTGCCCAGGTCACCGTTAATAATCAGTTGGTCCGGCTGCGGGCTAAATGCGTTGCGAGCAGCGCCTGCCGACCCATCGATCTGAATCCGAGAGACATCACCATCGATATCCAGACCGCCTTCAACCAGTGAGCCAGCGAGGATCAGGGTGCCCAGCCCACGCCCACGAAGATCAGCGTCATCAACCGTGATCGAGCCCGTCAGGTCGCCGCCGATCTGGATTCTGTTGATGTACGAGGTCGAGCGGACGTCGGCCTGCATATCGCCAGCAACAATCAGCGAGTTGATGGTGCCGGCCGGTCCTGCCGCGTGAATGCTGGAAACCAGATTCGGGTCGATGTTCGGAAGCGAGAGCAGGTTGCCGTCGAATCGCAACGAGCGGATCTCGCCAGCGACTGTCAGGTCAAGACCGACCACATCAGCACCGGGGGTAAAGGTTCCCAACTCGCCCGCAGTGATTGACAGGCCGGCAATCGAAACATCCGACAGAGCGACCGGCATCTGAGTGCTCGGATCAACGCCGAGGCTCAGACCGGCGACGCGTGTGATGTCATGGACCGCCGTCAGCGACGCAGCGGTGCTGGTCAGGTCCAGGCGATTGAGTTTCCCAACGACGTTGATGTAGCTGTAGGCGGGCGTGGTTTGACCAAAGTTATCGATATCTAACAGGATGCCGCCGATGAACGGGAACTGATCGCTCGGGTCCAGGGTTGAGAGGACCTGATAGGCACGGATGCTGCCTGTAACGTCTCTCGATGTCTGAATCACGGACGAATCAATCACGCCTGAAGTGGAAAGGTCTGACGTGCCAGGCGCATCCGGTGTGGTTCCCAGGTACTCGTGCAGGTCGTTGTAGCGGTCAACCTGCAATCCGCTGAACGGGTTGTACAGAAGCCCTGTCGCAGCATCCGCAACGACCGTCTCGCTCTCGCGGGCGATCGTCGAGAAGTCAGTGACAGCGAGTTGCTGTCCACGACCATTGACCAGGATGTTGCCGATGTCGCCCTTCGACGTTACCAACGTCCCAAGCAGGCCGTAACCATCAACACTGATCTGCTGTATCCGGCCCTCGGTGCCCGGCGACCCGATGATGCTGTTGAAGATACCGAAGCCGTTATTGACATCGACCGAGCCGATCCGGCCAGACTGGATCGTCGAACCGATGATCCCACCGGTGCCGTTGATCACGATACGGCCAATCCCCTCCTCCAGTTGCTCGCCAAGCGGGATGCCCGACACACCACGCGGGTTATCCAGTGATTCACCGTTCCCGAGACCGGTGCCCACCTGAAGCAACTCTTCAAACTGCAGCGTCGCAGCCGGAATATCGTCTGTGATGATGTCAGCACCGCTGATCACCGAATCGCCGGTGAGCACAATGCGGCCGATCGCGTTCGACGCGTAGATGTCGCCATAGATCGCAGCATCGTGACCGATGATCGACCCGATGCTGCCACTGCCAAGGATGATGGCATCGTCACCCTCGAAACGGGGCAGGGCGAACAGGCCCGCACGGGCGAAGCTGCCACTACCGGAGTCAGCGATGCCCTCGCCCACATTCACAGAGTAGATGTTGCCGTTGAGAATATCGCTCGACTGATCGTCCGCAACGAAGAAAGCACCAACAATGCCCTCGAAGACGTCGGGGTTGTCGATGCGGTCGGCGTCAGCAATGACGGTGTTAACGATACCCGTGACGAAGAAGTTGCCCAACGCCTGGTCGCTGCGGACCGTAACAATCGAGCCGCTGACCACACCGGTGCGCGGCTGCGCGGTCACCGTGTAGATCGCGGGATCCACCAACTCATCGCCCAGCACAAAACCCTCAACCGCAGCGGCCGTCGCCTTGGCGGTGCTCAAGCCGATGTTGCCACGCGAACTGAGCAGACCGATGCTGGTCGCCTCGACGTTGACGATCTCGCCGCCGGTGTTGTTCACGATCGACGTAAACTGCCCACGCGTGGCGTCGGTGCCGTTGGGGTCGTCACCGGCCTCATCAAAGCCTATGTAGTAGACATCCACCGGGTTGTTCAGGCCGCCACCGATGTTGACGTAGAGGTCAACCAGGTCTTCCTGGGCCACATCGCCATTAACCGGATCGTTCACGTTCTCGACCAGCACTGCACTGCCATCACCGACCTGATCGTTGAAGAGAACCGGACGCCCGCGACCATTCGCGAAGATCGAGCCCACCTCAGCGGTTGCCCCAGTGCCGTTGCTGTCGCTGGCGATCGAAATCCCGCCAGTGCTCTTGATGTCCACCAGCACCCCGCCACCCGACCCACGGATGCCATAGGTTCGATACGTCAGGAACGCTTCATCCGGGCCGCCGACTGTTCCGTCATCCCCGCCATCGAGCACTTCACCGGTGTCAACCGGCGCCACGGTCAGCACGGCGCCGCTATCGTCGCGGATCGTGTCCTGCTGACCGTTGACCAGGCGGAACTCACCAAAACCAGAGAGCCCGAAGAACTGATCCTGGAAGAGCTCCCCGCCGACACGGATGTAACGGACATTCCCGCCAGGACCGGTGGAGATCTGCGGCCCGCCAAGCTCAGGCGTCCCCATGTTGACGGTCACGTCGATCAGGTCGATGACGCCGTCGCCGTCATTGCTGTTGTCCGCGTTGACGCGAATCGTCGATACAGGAGGGTTAAAATCAAACGGGCCCCCCGAACCATCGCCGCTGAAGGCATCGGCACGAATCACACCGACGCCGCCACCTGTCTCAATGTTGGCGACCAACAGCCCGCCAGCATCAATCGTTTGAAGGTCCTTGCCCGCCACAACACTCAGGAAGGTGAAGCCCGTGACCGCTTCGCGCGCCCGCAACAGACCGATATCCTGGCCGGCAAAAACACCTACCGTAGAATCGCCAATGTAGGTTCCGCCATCATCAATGTATCCCAGCAGCTGGCCATCAATCGAGCGGATCGATCCCTGGTCTGCGGCAAAGGTTGCAACATAAACACGACCCGTATCAGCACGCACGGAACCGATATCACCCTGCAACGAGCGAATGTTGGCGAGCGCTGGAGACAACACACTCACCGGCGGAGCAAATTCAACCGACGAGATGTTCGTCGCCGTGAGCCCGCCGATGCCCAGATTACCCACACCAAAAATCTGCAGGGCGTAATCGACCGCGACAGTATCGCCCCCATCTTCAAACGTGTTGTTGGTTGGCACTGCCACCGCAAACCGGTACTCGCCCGCCGTCTCCGTGGTGAACTGGAAGAGCTGATCAAACTTGCGTACGGAATCCACATGCGAAGTGCTCGTCGCCACAAGGCGGTTATCCGCATCAAAGATACCCAACACCAGACCGGGGCTTACCAGCTGCACCGAGATGGTCTGGCCCGCGAGAAGCCCGAGGCTGTAGTAATCAACGAAGTCTGTATCGTCGATCGCTGATCGAAGCTGCCCGAAGACCCGGACCGCATCGGATCCATCCAACCCGCCACCACGGAGCGAGCCCAATGCCTCAGCAGTCTCGAACGTGTCGTTCGAGAAGCGACCGTCACCCGCGTAGAAGGTCGCGTTGGGATCGGCATCGGGCAGTCGCCAGGCGTTGGTTACAGGGACATCCGAGTCATCGTCGTTCCCCTCGATCTCGGAAAACGCCAGTTCGTCAAAATCAAGCCCGTTGGTGAAGTTGACCGGATTCACCGCGACTAACGTGCCCCAGAAGCCCTCGCCGTCATTGGCTATCAGCAACCGGCCCAGTTTGCCGCCCACCAGGATGTCTGTCGCCGTGTAGAACGTCGGCTGACCCTCGTTATCCACCTCACCCACGCCACCGATAGACGCCGAGGTCACCAGATCACGGATGTCGCCCGCGATAAAGAAATCCTGGTCAAACTGCTGGGCAGCTGAGCCAAACTCAGGAAGCCCCGTAGCGTCCCCCGTGATCAGCCAGCCGACATACAGGGTCTCGATCGACCCGCTGCCGTTGAAGACACCGGTGAGCGTGCCGCCGATCCACAGGTCGCGCAGGTCTTGGCCGACAGCGTCATCGCTCTGGTCGCCAGTCAGCCGGATCAGAGACGCCGACTCAAACGAGGCGCCCTCCTGATTACTCCGCGGGATCGACACCGCGTTCTCGACGCCCAGGAACTCACCCGTCTCCGGGTTGAAGGTGATGGCACCGATACTCGGCCCGAGGCTACCGCTCGGCGTCACCACACTCGTGCCAACCGTCACGAGCGTGAAGTTCACATCGCCCTGAATCACGCCAGCGTTCGGGCTGTTGTCAGCTGGCCCGCCGTCGGTGATGTTGATGCCCAACTGCGCCGCCGCTGTGCCGATCACATCACGAATCTCAAACGTCCCGCCACCCGCCGTGTTGTCCGTCAGGATCAGCGAACTCGATCCACCCCGTTCGATTGTGACATCGCCACCCGTCGAGAACTCGATCAGGTCAATCACGCCCTGAAGCGTGGTCGCCCCGGTCAGGTCCACCACGAAGTTGGTCGTGCCGTCCTGCAGGTCCAGAGCGATCCGCTGGGTGCCAGCTAGGTTGATACCAAGGTTGGACAGGTCGTCGCTGCGGAAACTGTCGACGTTGATATCGACCATCTGCCCCGTGGCCGTGTTGTGGATTCGCAACTGGCCATCCGCAGCGAAGTCCATCGAGCCCACGATGTCCTGAGGCGACAGGCCGCCAATATCCTGAATCAGGCCCGAGCGGAACGCCGAGCCCGAGTTCAGGTCGATCTCAATCAGACTAACACCATCGGGAGAGCCGTTATCGATCACGAACCCATGGCCGGTCGCCGGGTCGATCGCAAAGGCCTGAACCTGTGACACAAAGGCGGCTGCGTCGCCAAACAGCACGCTGATGCCTGTGTTCGAGCTAAAGCTCTGGCCTGCGACACTAAATACATCAGGAACCACGAGAGCACCGACGTCCGTGGTGCTGCCATCGCCTGCAGCGTTATCGTCAATCGACGTTGTCGCCACGCCTCCGTTCACGTCGAACAGGACGTCGACAAAACCAGAGCCCGCCAGGTCCTGAATATTCAGCGTCGTGCCCGCAGACGTTCCGTCATCCACACTCACCGCTGCGCCGGGGGTCAGATTCAGCGTGAAGCTGTCGCTGGCCAGCGCTGTAGCGACATCATCCAGAGTGTCACCCGCCGCAAAGTTGTAGTTGACCGTGACGCCGTCCTGACCGGTGATGCTCAAGTCATTGCCCGCATCAATCACCACCGCATTGCCGCCAGCATCCAGAAGAGCATCCACAGGCGTATCGACACTCACCTGCAGGTTGCCGTTGACGCTGTCGACACGCCCACCCTCGATCCGTGTCTGAGTCCCGGTCGAGTTATTCGCGGTGGTCGAGAACAACTCAAGAGCGCGAGCCGCCTGGTTAGCCTCGGGTGCGCCACCGTTGCCGGTGCCCAGCGTGATCTGAAAAACACTGTTGCCATCAAAGGCCGTGTCATCGGTAAAGACCAGCCGACCCTCGGTATTCGCCGACACCGTCAGCGCGGTACCGATCGTGATTGATGCCGTGGTGTCCTGAACGGTGTTGAGTGCTGCGATGAAATCCGACAGCGTGCTCGCATCGGTCAGAGCCCCGAACGCACCGGCATCGAGGTCAATGTTGAAAGTTGAACCATCGCGCGTCTCGATGATCAGATCAGGGTTGCCCAACCCGTTAGTCAATGCGGTGTTCACGCCACCTGTTAGAAAGAGCGCCTCTCCGGCCGCGTCCTCAATGTCACCCAACGGTGTCCCACCCGCCAGACGGATTCGTAAGTCCTCGAAATTCAAGGACGAGGTAATCGAACCATCAGGCAACTCGCCATTAAACCCCCGATCAAGCCCGTCCTGTGCTCCAAGTCCAAGGACCGTTGCAAGATTCGATGCGTTTAGATCGGTGATCGTCAGCGGGCTGCTGCGATCGATAAACTCAAGTCGAGTAAACAGGCCCTGATTCAAAGCCGCAGGATCATCATTGCCGCCACGGACCTCTAGACCGGTTGTGGTCCCACCCACGTTGTCAGGATCATTATTGAATAGATCAATGAGCGACTGAATCGGGTCGTTGATCAGGTCAATACTGTCAAGATCAACAGATATCACCGTGCCATCACGCAACGTGATCTGTACGTCATCAGCGCCAGTCTGGCCGGTAGCAGGTGGATTCGCCGCTAGCCGCGTGATGGGTGCGGTCCCATCAAACCCGCCGGTGAACTCGCCGTTGGCGTCACGCACAAACTGACCAACCAGAGCAATGCCGCCGCCAGTCCCGGAAGTGTCGTAGATCGCGTAAAGCTCTTCTTGGCCATCGCCATCAAGGTCGGCAAAATCAAGACCCTGGATCCCGGACAACGCCGTGCCCGAGTTCACATCAAACACACCCAACGGCAGGGTTGTGACCTCGCCCGTCGAGAGGTCGACGATCGCCAACTCGTCGCCAGCAATCGCATCACCATTGGCATCCAGCCCATCGATATCAACCACCGCCATGAAGCGGCCATCACTGCTCACGGACGCCTCTTCAATGATGTCTAGGTTGTTCTGGAGCATCGACCCGATCATGGTGCCATCAAAGAAATCCCAAAGAGCCGGCACGATCTGAACGCCGGGCTGCGCTATGCCCCCGTTGTAAAAAGTTGGGTAGGTGATGAGTGTCGGGATGTCACCGTTCGTTGCTGAGGGGAACAGGCCGGGGTTGCCTACGATATTTTCCGGGTCATCACCCTCGGGGCGCAGGATGCTGCCGACGAGAACGCCACCCGATCCGCCCGGCTGACCGAGAACAAACGCCGCCCCGCCTTGCGCTGGCGTCACTAACCAATCGTATGACTCGCTGCCAAACGGATCGAGCTCAATGACGTCCGTCTGGTCAAGGATGTCGTCGGTACGCACCGCCATCCGGATGCGTCCGTTCTCGGCATCACCCTTGACCACGTAAATCATGTACAGATCGGCACCCAACCCCGATTCGGTCGAGGGTCTGAAGCGTTGATCCAAGATGAGCAGGTTGTCGGTCTCGGTATCCGTCGCAAAGAACACACCGCGGTTACCCGTGAACGGGTTGATCGTCGTGGGGTCATAAGACATCCCCTCGATATCACCACCCGACTCGTTATCAGGGTTCCCGTCCGTGGTGACACCCATCACCTGAACCACACCAGCATCGGCCGCGAGGATGTCAAAGCGATAAAGCAGGGCGTCATCACCATCGACCAGGTAGATAAACTGTTCTTCACCCAGCGGGTTGTCACCGAAAAACTCGATGCCCGTCACACCGCTGAGGAACTGGATGTCGCCCGTACCAATCGACTCAGGGAGGATGATCCGCGAAAGGATCGAAGGGGTCGCTCCAGGGATAGCGGGATCGACAAGGCTGACAGCGCCTGAAGCCGGATCAACAAACAACTCCGTCAAGTAGCCGCCTAGGTCACCATCGTCATCATCAACAAACAGCACGAGCTTGGCGCCTGTGCCCGTCCGCTCAAACGCCAGCGAAGAAACAAAGGTGCCCCCCAGCGAGTCGATCAGGCTGGCCGGATCGCTGCCCCCTGGCAACTCCAGATTCAAGACACTCTCGACCGCGTTGGCCGCATCAACCGTAAAGTCGATCGAGAAGAGATGATCACGATCGATCTCGTCGACGTCCGTGGCCTCAACAACAAAATACAACTTGTTGTCGAGCGGATTAAAGTCCGCCGCCCGCACGACCGGCTCAAAGTCCTCAGCATCCACCCCGAACTCACTCAGAATGGTGCCCTCATCGATTCGGGCAATCACCTGATGATTATTGCCGCCCTCGGCGGTATCGATCTGAATCAGGAAGATCGCATTCTGTGTGATGGGCTCCGCGTCTGGATCGGTGGGATCCGGTATTTCCACCTCTCCAGCGATGAAGGCAAACGTCGCGCCTGCGCCGGGGGCGACCCCGCCAAGCAGCGAGGTCCCGCTGATCGTGGCACCCGCTCCAAAACCGACGTCCAGGGTCGCCAACGCTTGCAGATCAAGGTCATCGGGATCAGGAGACGTAAAGTTGGGGACATTCAGATCGTTCCCAATAAACGCCGTGCTGTTCCAGACCGTCGATCCGATCGTACCGTTCAGGCCGCCATTGACAGAGCCAAACGCCCCAGAAACATCGGCACCGTCATCATTGAAAACCGCCACATTCGACGTGTTTCGCCCCGGGATGAGGCTGTTACTCTCGATCAAGCCCGGCAGGTTGCCCAACTCGATCTGGCCGGTCGCCGGGTTGTACTGAGCCGCGATCAACTCAACGATGATGTCGCCATCAAGCTGAACCTCGACCGTGTTGTCAGTCGAATCCACATAAACAAAGGTGTCCCCGCCTACGAGCGTCGTCAGCAGAACGCGAGGCTCCAGCGCTTCAAGCTGCAGCCGCGATGCCGCAGCCGGCTTGGGTTCGCCACCCTTCCCCTTGCCCCCGAACGCCGATCCCCTGTCTAAAGCCGAACGAAGAAGCTTTTTAGGTGAGAACACTTAGACACCTTTCCGTCTGCTGCGAGGCCGCGGGTTGAACGAACTGATCTAAGACTCGATCCATCTCCAGAGAACAGCTTAAATAGTACCGGCGAAGGCGCACTGCACATGGAGAAGGATGGCACGGGTGGAAGATCTCTGGCTGGAGGGCGGTGAACAACAGATGACGCCCCTAAAAAACTCAACCGGCCTTCGCCGACACAGTCGAGGTCAAGGAACCAAGCTAAACGCCGCCCCATACAAGTGTCAAGGATCTCCCGCCCTCCCCACAACCCTTCCCCACCGCCCAACCAGGCCCGAGAACCTCACCAGCCACACCCTGCTTACGTCCGAAAACACACACACCACCATTGACAGCACCGCCCCGAAGGGTTCCAATCATGGACTAACCCACACCGAACATGAACCATGATCACTCACCAGTGACCCCCATGCAGGAATCCACAGCTCAAGCCCGGCTCGCCGTTCAGCAGGCCCTCGAGCAGTTCCAACAGCTCGGTGCCGCCGCCGACACGCCCCCCACCGAGGTCGCCAAACGCGTCCTCGCCCTCGTAATCAGCTCTACCCAAGCCTCAGCTGGCGTCGTCTGGCTCACCACCGACGCCTCTGGGCGGGCCTTCAGGGGCATCGCCGCCGAAGGACAACCCGCCCGACGCATTATCGATGAGAACTCGGAACCCGTCGGCGAGGTCGCCAACGCCCTCCGAAAAGCCTGGTCCGACCCCGCCCAGGCCGTCGTGGTCCCACCCGGCGAGATGTCCTTCCAGAACTGCGGCCTAGAGAACGTGGTTCAGTTTTATCTGGCGATCTCCACCGGCCGCAAACGCCTGGGCGTCCTCCAGATCATCTACGCCGACAACCTCGACCCCAAGATCTACCGCGAGTACGTCGGCTTCGCCCAGAAAGCCGCCGAGTCCATCGGCCGCCAGTTCGGACACCGCCAGACCGAACTCGTCGAGCGTTCCGCAACCCATTATAAGGCCCTGCTTGCCCTCCTCCAGAACCTTGGCCGCATCGAAAAGCCCGACGAACTCGCTCACGAACTCGCCCAAGGTGCCCGCCAGCTCTTCAAGGCCCAGCGGGCCGCCGTCGTCGGCTTCTGGCCGCGAAAACCCCAGGCCTGGTTCTCAGACGCCCTCGACCCTAATCCCAAAGCCAATCTCGCTCACGCTGTTCGCACCATCGCCGATGCCGCCCGCCAGGCGGGTCAACCCATCGCTTTCCAGAAGGGCCAGCGGCTCCAGGGTGAAGCCGGAGAACTACAACCATTTGTCGACCAACTCTTCGAGCTGGGTGGGGCTCAGGCCGCCGTCGTGACACCGATCAGCGAAGGCGACCGCACCGACGCCGTCCTGATCGTAGAGCACGAGGCCGCCGTGGACGCCAGCAAGCTCGCCCCAGCCGAACTCGAGCTCGCCCAGTGCGCCGCACCCTTCCTCGCTCGATCCATCGAACTCGATTCACGACCCCTCCGAAGACTATCCCTCCAACTCGCTCAAGCCCGCACCCACCCCCGTCGCGCCGCCTGGCAGGCCACCGCGCTCGCCGCCATCATCCTGACGTTCATCATGGCCATGGTGATGCCCTTCCCCATGGCCATCCGCGCCGATGCCCGCCTCGAACCCCATCAGCAGCACACCCTGACCGCCCCCTTCTCCGGCACCATCACCGAGATCTTGGTCACCCCCGGACAAACCGTCGAGCCCGACCAGCCACTGCTCCAACTCGACACCACCGACCTCGATCAGGAACTCGCCTCGGTCCGCCAATCCATCCTCGAACAGGAACTCGCCCTCCGAGAAGCCCGCACCACCCAACGCCCCGGCGAAATGCTGCTCGCCGAACTACGCACCGAGCAGCTTCGCATCCAGGAAGCCGCCCTGCTACGCCGCATCGATCGCTCCACCCTCCGCAGCCCCATCGCAGGCGTCATCCTCACCAGCCGACCCGAAGAACTCCTCGGCAACACCGTCGATGAAGCCGCCGGCCTCCTGCGCATCGGCAACCTCTCAGGCTTCGACCTCGTCGTCGATGTCCCCGAACAAGACGTCGGCCTCGTCCAGATACGCCTCGCAGACGGTAACGAAGTCCCCGCGACCTTTCTCAGCCGACCCTGGCCAGACCTCGAACAAACCACCCGCTTCGCCAGCCTGCTCGACCTCTCGCCCTCCAGCAGCCCCGACCCCATGACTCAGCTGGTCCGCTATGAGCTACGCACCGACATCCAGCTCGAGGGACTCGAGCCCCACCTCGCGCTGGCCAACCCCACCGGCCGCGCACGTCTCGACCTCGGCTACGCCCCGCTCGGCTGGCGACTCTTCCGAGAAGCATGGCACTACATCCGCATGACGCTCTTTTAGTCCTGCCGGAGCCTCATGCAGTGAACCCCTACAAACCCAGGCCAACACAGCCAACAGGCCAACCCGCCGCTCCCGACGCGCCGCCCCCGGTACCCCTGCCCGCGGCGCGCGCCGACCTACTCATCTCCCCGCAGCTCTACCACGGACAGTCCGTCTACGTCGTCAAAGACCCTGTCGGACTCACCTATTTCCGCATCCGCCCCGCCGAGTACTTCGTCCTCAGACAACTCGACGGCCACAACACCGCCGAACACATCGCCACGCTCTCCGAAGCACGCTTCCCCGACGCCGGTCTCTCCGCCGATGAGATCCGTGCCTTCACGCACCAGCTCCTCAGTGCCGGCCTCCTACTCCCACCCGATCCCGAAGCCGCCAAGCGCCTCAGAGGTATCCGCGACCTCCGCCGATCCAAGATGCGCAAGGCCAAGCTCAAGAGCTTCCTGTTCATCAAGATCCCCGTCTTCGACCCCGAACGATTTCTGACCTGGCTCTATCGCTACGTCGGCTTCGTGATGAACCGGCCAATGATGATCCTCACCATCATCTGGATGCTTGCCTCAGCGGTCATCGCCCTGGCCCACCTCCAGCACATCGGCAACCTCGCCTTCCCGATCCTCAGCTGGACCAACGCCCTGATCTTCACGTCCGTCTTCCTCGCCATCAAAGTCATCCACGAGATCGGCCACGGCCTCGCCGCCAAGCACCACGACCTCGAAGTCCATGAGACAGGCGTCATGCTCATGGTCTTCCTCCCGCTGTTCTACGTCGATACCTCCGACGCCTGGACCCTCCCCGACAAACGCGATCGGCTCTGGATCACCGCGGGCGGGGTCTTCATCGAGATGATCTTCGCCGCCGCCGCTGTATGGATCTGGATCGCCAGCGAGCCAGGCTGGATCAACCAGCTCGCCTTCAACATCATGCTCTCTGCTTCTATCACCTCCCTCCTCTTCAACGCCAACCCCCTACTCCGCTACGACGGCTACTACTTCCTTATGGACTGGGTCGAAGTCCCCAACCTCCAGTCCAAGTCACTCAAGTTCCTCGGGCAATCGTTCGACCGCTATATCCTCCGCTCGCAACCCAAAGAACCGACCCCCGATGAAGCCAAGCGGATGCCCGTCTTCTTTGTCACCTACGCCGTCGCCGCAGGCCTCTACCGCATCATCGTCCTTCTGAGCATCGTCCTCATCGCGTGGACGCTGTTGGACGCCTTCGGCCTCCAGGCCATCGGAGCACTCCTTGGCGTGTTCTCACTGACCACGATGATCCTCCTCCCCGCATGGAAAGGACTCCGGCACGTCTGGAACACCCAGCTCCAATCTCCCACACGCATCGCCGCCACCGCTGTCGTCCTCACCCTCGCGGCCCTCGGCCTGTTCGCGATCTGGTCCTTCCCCGTCACTGAATCGGTCCGGCACCCGGGCGTCATCCTCGCCGAACACCGTGTGCCAATCTATGTCCAAACCGAGGGTGAACTCCGAGAAGTGCTTGTCGATACCGGACAGCAAGTTATGGCCGGAGAGCCGATCGCCATCCTCTCAAACAGCCGCCTGACCGACACTGTCGCTGACCTCCGTATCCAACTCCAAATCCTCGAGGTCGAACGCAACATCGCACGCCGCGACGGCAAGACTGTCGATACCGCCTCCCTCCAGATCCAGATCGATCAACTCAACGACCAACTCCTCTATGGCGAGGAACAGGTCAACCGGCTCACCCTCCGCGCACCCTTCGACGGCCGACTCCACATCAAAGGGAAACTCAAGGACCTCGTCGGCCTCCGAATCCCACGCGGACAGACCATCGGCTCGCTCGTAGGCGACGAAAACCGACGACTCGCCCTAATCGTCCCGCAGGATGACGCCGCTCTGGTCCAACCCGGTCTCAAGGCCAGAGCACGCCTCTGGTCCGCCCCATGGCACGAACTCCACGGCACCGTGGTCGCCGTCGAACGAGCTGGCGTCAGCCAACTCCCCCACCCCGCCCTCGCCACCACCACGGGCGGGGAGGTGGACACCCAGCAAGGCGACCCGTATAAAAGCGCCCCCAGCCGACCTTCCATCCTCGCGTGGATCGAACTGGACCCCGGCACCGATCAGGCCCCGTGGTGGACCGACGGCATGACAGGACGAGGCCGCATCGAAACCGGCCAGACACGTCTCGGACCCGAACAGTGGCGTCGCCTAAGACAAGCACTCACACTCGACTGGTGGATCTGAAACAACAACATTCCCAGGCTCTAAAGCCTGGCTCTCAAAAAAAGAGGAACTCAAGAAGTGGCCAAGACCGAAACCGAAAAGAACGAAACCGTCACCGCGCCCGATCAGCAGCAGGGCCAGCAGCTCCAGCTCCGCATCGATGACGCTGATGCCCCCACCTACTACGCCTCCACCGCCCGAGTCGCTGGCACCGGCGAGGAAATTACCCTCGACCTCTCCCGCGGACTCCAGCCTGGTACCAACAACCAGGCCACCATGAAGATCGACGCCCGCGTCATCCTCAGCCCCTGGGCGGCCAAACGCCTCGCCATGGCCCTTGGCCAGGCCGTCACCCGCTACGAGCAAACCTACGGCACCCTCGAGATCGACCCCCGCAAACGCCTCCAACCCGGCGCGAAGAACGGCTAACTCCTTGATCGCCATCCGGTCATCCCTGAGAGGACTGGCGACGGCCACCCTGGCCCTGGCCATCGCCGCACCCTCGACCGGCTCGGCTCAACAATCCGAACCCGTCACCCTCGACGCCCTGCGCGAGCGCATCGCCGAGATCGAAAACCTCCCCGGTCTCGGTCGAGGGCAGATCGCTGTCTGCGTCGTCGATGTCGCCGGGCGTGAGGTCATCCTCGCACGCAACGCCCAACGCGCGATGGCCCCCGCCTCGGTACTCAAGGTCGTAACCTCCGCCGCAGGTCTCGCCCGACTCGGGCCCGAGTACACCTGGAAAACCCACCTCCAGACCGTAGGCACCGTTAACGATCAAGGCGTCCTCGACGGAACCCTCATCCTCAAAGGCTCAGGCGACCCCACTCTGGGCTCCTGGCGATTCGAGGCCGACGGCTTCCCCGGCCTCACCGCCTGGACCGACCTGGCCGCCAAGGCCGTCGCCGACGCTGGCATTAAGACCATCCAGGGCGACGTCCTCGCCGACGCCTCCATCTTCAGCGACCAGCTCATCCCTGACGACTGGACCTGGGACGACATCGGCAACTACTACGCCGCCGGCGTCGCGGGCGTCAACCTCCACGAAAACCTCTACCACCTCGACTTCCAAATCCCCAACCGCCAAGGCGACCCCACCACCATCACCGACATCCGGCCCGCCCAGACAGGCGTCGCATTCCACAACCGCGTCACCGCAGGACCCCCCGGATCAGGAGATCACGCCTACATCTACTCCACACCCTACGCCCAACTCGCCATCGTCCGCGGGACCCTCCCCTCCGACGCAGGAACCTACTCCATCCGCGGGGCTATCCAGGACCCCGCACTCTTCGCCGCCCGAGAACTCGTCGCCGCCCTCAACCGCGCCGGCATCGAAGTCACCGGAAAGCCAGCGGGAACTTTCCAGCAGCCACGACTCGGCGAAGGCGAGCGCAACACGCTCTGGACCCACACCTCCCCACCACTCTCCCGCGTCGCCTTCTGGCTCAACAAGCAGTCCGTCAACCTCTTCGCCGAAGCCGTGACCCTCACGCTCGCCGTCGAAGAAGGACGCACAGGAACAACCAACAGCGGCACCCAAGTCACCGTCGAAATCCTCGAGAGCCTGGGCGTCGATACCGCCGGCATGATCCTCGCCGACGGCAGCGGGCTCTCACGACGCAACGCTGTTACAGCTCGGCAAGTCTGCTCGATCCTCGAACGAATGACGGCCCATCCCTCGTTCCCCACCTTCTTCGACTCACTCCCCGCCGCTGGCGTCCCCGACGACCCCAGCTCGTTCTCAAGCCTCGGCGTCGACACGCCCGCCGCCAACAACCTCCGCGCCAAGAGCGGCTTCATCGGACACGTCCGCGCCTACGCTGGCTACGTCGAAGACGCCTCTGGCCGCCAACTAGCCTTCTGCCTGATCGCCAACGGCTTCCCGGGCTCCAGCGCCCCGGTCACCAACGCCTTCAAAGACCTGATGGTCGATCTCGCACGCCTCACCGATAAAGAAATGCCCGCCCCGTGACCTCCCCCCGGCTCATCATCAGACCCGCTGACCTCTCCGAAGCCCAGGACGCCAACAACCTCCTCCACCTGATCGATGCCTACGCCCGCGACCCCATCGGCAACGATGGACCCCTCGCCCCCGAAACCTACCAACGCCTCATCCCTGCCCTCCGCAGCCACCCCGCGACCCAAGCCCATCTCGCCCTCCTCGACGAGAAGCCCGTCGGCTACGCCATCACCCTCCTGAGTTTCTCCACCTTCAAAGCCGCCAACGTCCTCAACCTCCACGACATCGCCGTCCTCCCCGAGCACCGCGGGCAAGGCATCGGAAACGCCCTCCTCGACTACCTCGATCAGCACGCCCGCCAACTTGGCTGTTGCAAGATGACCCTCGAGGTTCGTGTCGATAATCCCGCCCAAAAACTCTACCAGCGGGTTGGCTTCGGCTCCGGCGAAGCCTTGGAGCACTTCCTCACCCGCTGGTGCCTGCCAGACTGACTCACCCCACTCGATATCTGCCCATTTCTTGCGCAGCGCTTACACTCCATACCTGCGGTTGCCTAGTATCAGAGCAGCGGGGAAGCCCTTAGCCCTAATAAGTCTTCTGGCACAAGCTTTGCAGCACTAATCGTAGCCAAGCTCCAGAACAGGTTGTCCGGGACCGAGTGCGAAGCTCACAGACGCCAACAGAACAGACTGCAGCATGCTCGTCGCCACACCACACAACCACGCCCACGGGCCGCATCCCGGCCTCGAACGCCTCAGCGACCTCACCCACGCCCTCGAAGACGCCGTCATCACCGTCGCAGAGGACCGCCACGCCCACCGCTACATGGGGCAGCTCGCCCATATGCTCGGCCGCGTGCACGAACTCCAGGATGACTCCGTCGATGCCTCGGGCCGAAACAACAGAATCGATGAGACCCCTTCGCTACGCCTGGGCGTCGAAGAGCTCTCCAACCGCACCCTGTGGCTTCAGCACAACGCCACGGCCCACGAAGACGACGACCTGGCCCGAGCCTTTCAAGGCCTCCACCAGCGGCTCGCCTCTCTGAGCTGATCACAGCCCAAAGCGCTCGCCATGTTCCCCTGTTCACCCTACGATCAGGGCATGCAGTGCAACATCGACCGTCGCGGCAGCAGCATTCGGATCACCATAGGCATCATCCACCTCGTCGCCGCCGCCATCCTCGGCGTCCTCATGCTTCTCGCGATCCTCACCTCACCCTGGTGGTGGCTCGCCCTCGCAATCCTCCTCGCCGTCGGAGCCTTCACCCTCTTCGAAGGCGTCAATGGCTGGTGCGCCGTCCGAGCCATGGGATTCCACACACCCTTCTAAACCCACAAGCCTCGAACACCTACACCAACGCTCCTTGCTCCTCGGCGACCGCACCCTCCTCCTCGACATCCGGGATCTCGACCGGCCGGTGCACCACCCTCGGCCGCGGCTTCTCGTGCCACAACCAGTACGCCAGGTCACAGATGTCCTCAAAAATCAGCAACAGACTCGGCAGCAACAACAAAATCAAGAGCGTCGCCGAGATCAACCCCGCCGCAATCGAGATCGCCATCGGAATCAAAAACCTCGCCTGAAACGAGGTCTCCAACAACAGAGGCGTCAAACCCAGCACCGTGGTGATCGTCGTCAGCGCAATCGGCCTTAGCCTTGCCTTGCCCGCCTCCACCAGCGCCTCTCGCAATACAACCCCATGCTCGATCAACTGATTCACAAACTTCACATAGATCAGCGAATCGTTGACCACGATCCCCGACAGCGCAATAAACCCTATGAGACTCAAAAAAGTGATCTCGTAATCAAGCAGCCAGTGACCCCACACCACACCGATGATCGCAAATGGCACGCCCGTCAACACCAGCAACGGCTGCACATAACTCGAAAACAGCCAAGCCAGAATCACATAAATCATCACCATCGCCGCCATAAAACCATAGGGCAGCGACCGGAACGCATCCGCCTGCTGCTCCTGACGACCCGCAAACTCGATCGTCAATCCCGGATAGTGCGCCTGCAACTCACCCCACATCGAACGGCCCGTCTCCGGATCAATCTCAGCCAGCGCACCCGTAACCAACTCCGGCGACAAACCCGGGTCAGTCTCCGCCGTCACCGTCACGGCACGATTCCGATTCACCCGCGTGATCGCCGAGTACGTCAGCGTTTCCTCCACCGTCACGATCTCCGCCAATGGAACCGCCTCGCCCCACGGACTGATCACCCACAAACGCTCCATCGCCCCAAGGTCCCGCCGCGTCGCTTCATCCAGCCGAACCCGCACATCAATATCTTCCTGCCGCGCCGCAAACACGTGCGCATCAATCCCAAACAGCGCCCCACGCACCTGTTGTGCCACGTTCACCGCATCAAAACCCAACGCCGCGCCCGAAGGCGTCACCGAGAACTGAAGCTCAACTTGACCCAAGTCCTGGTCATCAAAAATATCATTGACCCCTCCAAACTCCGCCAGCATGCGCTTGACCTCAAGCACCGCCTGCTCAATACGCTCCTGATCCTTGCCGCTCACCCGAACCGTGATCGAAGGCCCACCAGGCCCGCCCGAAAGCTCCTCAAACACCAACCGCTCAGTACCCAGGTCCTTCCCGCTCAGCGCCGCACGGATGTTCGCAATCACCTCAGGCGACGGCAGATCACGCTCCTCGACAGCGACCAGCTCAACAAACATCTGCGCCGTGTGCGGAGCATTCGCCGTCTCATTTGTGTCGATGTTCGTCGACTCCCCCACCACCGACGTCACCGAACGAACCTCACGCTGCGCCCGAACCGCCTCCTCCACCTCCGCCACCACCGCCTCAGTCCCAGACAAAGACGTCCCGATCGGCATCCGCAGATTCACCAACACCGTCTCGGCGTCATTCTTCGGCAAAAAGACAAACGGCACATGCCCCCCCTGCACCATCCCCAACGACGCCAGCAACACCGCAACCCCGATCGAAAGCGTCAGATAACGCCGATGCAGCGCTCGCTCCAGAACCCGCGCATAGGCCGGGATCAACCGATTATGGATCTGACCATCTCGCCATCGCTCGAAACGCTGACTCCAGGTCGGCGCACGATCCTTGTTCTTCTCGGCACTCCGATCACGTGCCAACAGACTGTGCCCGAGGTGACTCGGCAGGATCAGCAACGACTCAATCAGACTCATGAACAACGCACAAGCCACCACCGCAGGCAACGCCCCCAGCAAATCCCCGATCTGACCCTCAATAAACGTCAGCGGCAAAAAAGCCACGATGCTCGTCATCACTGTCGCTACCACCGGCCACGTCACCTGCCGAGTTCCCCGCACCGCCGCCAGCAAGGCCGGCTCGCCCCGGTCATGCCGCGCCTGAATGTTCTCCGACACCACAATCGCATCATCCACCAACAACCCCAGCACCACAATCAGACCAAACATCGTCAAGAGATTCAGCGTGATATCAAACCACGCCATGATCACGATCGTCCCCGCCAACGCCGTCAGCAAACCCACCCCCACCCAGAACGCCACCCGCCAGTTCAGAAACGTCACCACCGTTGCGAAGACCAGAATCGCACCCCAAAAAGCATTCCGCGTCAACAGGTCCAGACGACCCTCAACAAACCGCGCCAGGTCCGAGTTGGTCTCGATCTGCGCCTCCGTCGGCAACGCCGTGGCTCGATCCATCCCCAACCGCCAGGCCCCGAGCCGATCCGTCTCCGACCAATACCCCGCCACCGCTAGTCGATCCAACAGACCCGTCGCCTCGAAGTCTCGCCCCTGCCGCGCCGCCACATACGCCCGCACCATCTCCGCCATCCGCACGATGTCCTGACGCCCGACCTTGTAAACCGTCAGGCTCGCCGAGGGCTGCCCATTAAAACGAATGCTGATCTGTGAATCGACAAACCCATCGCGCACCGCCGCGATCTCCCCCAGCCGGATCACCGTCCCATCCTCACCCGTCACAATCGGGATCTGCCGCATCTGCTCAGCCGTCTCGACCACACCCATCGTCCGCACCCGCACGTCCCCGCTTGCGCCGCGCAGTGTGCCCCCAGGCACTTCCAGCATCCACGCCCGAACCCGGTCCGCCACCGCAGGCAAACTGATCCCGTGCTCAATCAGCGACTCAACCTGAACATCAACCCCCATCTCGTAATCACGCACCCCTTCGATCCGCGCATCACCCATCCCATCCAGCAGACGCAGGTCATCCCGCACCCCACGGATCGCCTCCTTCAACACCGCCTCGTCATAGTCGCCAAACACCGTGACCCGGATCACCGGCAACTCGGGCTCGAAGAGCGTGACCCTAAGCTCCTCCGCCTCGTCCGGCAGGTCCTGCAGCGAATCAATCGTGCGCTCGACCTCATCGAACGCCTCATCAACATCCACCGCTTCCCGGAACGTCACCACGATCGACCCGCCACCCTCCAGCAGCGTCGTCCGCAGCTCATCCACCTCATCCAACTCGATCAGCGCATCCTCAACCTTGATCGCCAGCGCATCCTCAATCTCCTCCGGCGTCGCACCGGGATAAGGAAGCGACACTGACGCCCGCTCCGGGTCCGACTCCGGAAAAAACTCCTTGCGCAACGACAACCCGTAAAAAATCCCCGCCAGCAGAATCGCCCACATCAACAGGTTGATCGGAACCGGTCGCTCCACCCCAAAACGGATCAGGCTCATCGGATTCAAGGCTCTACCCCGGCCAGGGCTTCAACCGCCCGAGTCTCAACCCGGACACCATCACGCAGCAGCGCCGTCGACTCCGAAACCACCAACTCACCCTCGCTAAGACCCGATTCCTCCCCCAACACCACCCACTCCGCAAAAGGAAGCCCCGCCAACACTTCCTTCAGCGTGTACCGAACCGACACCGCACGACTCACCAAACCCCCATCCTCCACCACAAACACACGCCCCGCGCGCACCGCCCGACGCGGGATCACCAGGTCCCCCTCAGTCCGCAGGCCAGGGACCTCCACCGACACAAAGAGACCAGGCGTCAACGTCGTCGCCGCCGAAGCATCAGCGCCCTGCTGCTCGACCATCACGTAAGCCGTCAACGTCCGCGTCGCCCCATCATCCGTCGGGTTGATCCGCGCAATCCGACCGACCCATCGCCTTGATGCGTCCGATGCCGCCACCACCACCGCCTCGTCCCCCAACGAAAACGTCCCGCGCGAAGACGCCGGCAGCCGCACCGGGACCTCAATCCGCGAAACATCCACCACCTCTGCCATCACCTGCCCAGGCGTCACACTCTCCCCCACCTCCAGATCATGCATCGACACCACACCATCAATCGGACTCACCAGACGACTCCGCTCAACACTCAACTCAGCGAGCGCCAACCGAGCCCGAGCCGACTCACGCGCCGCCTCCAACCCCGCCCGTCGAGACGGCAGACCCTCCAAACCTTCCTGCGAAGCAAGACGCTCCCGGGCCACCATCAGCCGATCACGCTCAGCCCGCTCCACATCCGCCACGTTCGCCGCATTCCGTTCAGACAGGTCCCGCAGCCGATCCTCCTGCCGCTGCGCGATCGCCAAATCCTCATCCAACAACCGCAACCGGTCCGCCAGACGATCACCCTCGATCACCAAGCGATCCAACTCCGAGTCGAGTCGCGCTATCTCCTGACGTTCCGCATCGCCCTGCCGCTCAAAATCATCCGAGTCCAGCACCGCCAGCAGTTGCCCCGCCTTCACGGCGACACCCGCCTCGATCCCCTCCGGCACCGCCTCCACGACACTCGCGACCCGAGCCGGCACCCTCGCTTGCTGCAAAGCCTCCGCACGGCCGTAACCCTGCCACGGACGCTGAACCCCCATCCGTTCCACCTGATACACCGGCACCACCACCATCGAAGCACCATCCGGATCGACCCGCGCCGCCTCGGTCCGCGAGGCGATCAGCATCCACATCACCAACACCCCCGACAACACCACAGCCAACGCCACGACGCTTCGCGTCACAGCGGCCACGGGTCGTCGGAGCCGTTCCTTGCTCTGGGCCATAGCTTCGTCCTTGATCTAGATCGGAGTCTAGCCGCTCCGCCCTGTCTTGCCTTGGCCCCCTAGAGTTTCCGGGCGTTGTGCGACCGGTGAGAACGAGTCCGGAAAATCACATAAACGGACCCGGGCTACTTGTAATCTCTCCGCCATACGTTAGGCTTTATCTATCGAGGCGCAACGCATTATATAAACTATGTTTATCGCCATCAACGACGTATACTTCCCATTCAAAGCTAGGTGTTGAACCTCCTCAAACCAGAAATCCGGGCTTTTGGCTAACCTTAACTTCCACCACCTTCACCACTTCTGGGCCGTCGCCCGCGAGGGCAGCATCGCCCGAGCCTCCGAGACCCTCAACGTCTCCCCGCCCACCATCAGCACCCAGATCAAGGCCCTCGAAACCGCCCTCGGCGAACCCCTGTTCCACCGCAGGGCCCGACGCATGGACCTCACCGAAATCGGGCAATGCGTCTTCGAGTACGCCGATGACATCTTCTCGCTCGGCAACGAACTGGTCCGCTCGGTCCAGAACGGCGAGATCAGCCAGAAACGAAACCGCATCGTCATCGGCGTCACCGAGTCCCTCCCCAAACTCATCGCCCACTCCATCCTCCGACCCGCCATCGACGCCACCAACGCCCCACGCGTTGTCTGTCGTGAGGGTGACCTCGAAACCCTGATGCTCGACCTCGCCAGCTTCAGACTCGACCTGGTCCTCTCCGAAGAGCCCGCCCCCGCCTCTAGCCCGCTCAAAGTCTTCAGCCACAAGCTCGGCGACTCCGGCATCAGCTTCTACGCCACCGCAGAACTCGCCGCGCAACTCAAAGGCGAGTTTCCCAATAACCTCGACGGTGCCCCCCTGCTGATCCCCACCGAACGCAACGTCCTCCGCCGGACCCTGGACCAGTGGTTCACCCAGCTGGATATCCAGCCTCGGATCGTCGCCGAGTTCGAAGACACCGCCCTGACCAAGTACTTCGCCGCCGATGGCACCGGCATCCTCGCCATCCCCACCGTCGTCGGCGAAAACTCCGCACGACTGTTCGGCCTCGAGCTGATCGGCAGCAGCGAACAGTGCCGCGAAAGCTTCTACATCATCAGCCCCGAACGCAAACTCACTCACTCCGCCACCCTGATGCTCACCGATCGCGCTCGCAACAATCTCTTCACCAACCAAAGCGACGACGCGATCGAATCCCTCAACAACCAGAATCCGTGATCTTCGACCGCGCCGACACCACACACCGCTCCGCCTCTGACGCCGTCGCCCCCAGCGCCGTGAGGTGCCCCATTTTCCGACCCACCCGAGGATCATGCTTCCCATAAAGATGCAGCGACACCCCCGCCTCACCCAATACATCCAACCACGCTGGCTCGCCATCAACCCACAGATCGCCCAATAGATTCACCATCGCCGCCGGTCCACGCCAGCCAACGTCTCCCAAGGGCAAGCCCGCCACCGCGCGCAGGTGCTGCTCGAACTGAGACGTGGCGCAAGCCTCGATCGTCACGTGCCCCGAGTTGTGCGGGCGCGGGGCCAACTCATTGACCATCAGCGACCCGTCACCCAAAACAAACATCTCAACACACAACACGCCCACCAGCGTCAATCGCTCCGCCACCCGACCCACCAACCCCAACGCCACTGATGACGACGCCTCGCTCAAACCCGATGGGTACACGCTCACGTCCAGGATGTGGTTCGCGTGTCGGTTCCAGATCGGACCGTAAAACGACATCGCCCCATCCATCCCGCGCGCGACGATCACCGACACCTCGCGCTCGTAAGGCACCCACGCCTCCGCCACACACCGCACACGCCCCAGCTCAGCAAAACCAGCCTTCGCTTCGTCGAGCGAAGTCACCACCAGTTGCCCCTTGCCGTCATACCCCGCCGCGGAGGTCTTGAGCACCCGCTTGGCATCCCACCACGCCGGTTCTTTATCGAAGTCGTCCGCCGAATCGACCACGCGCACGTCCGGGAGCGGGCAGCCGATCTCCGCGAGAAACGATTTCTCCCGCGCACGATCTTGGGCCACCTCAAGGATCGCGGGTGATGGCAGCAGACGAGTCACCTCATCCACCGCCCGAGCGGTCGCCAAAGGGATGTTCTCCCACTCCAGCGTGACCCGATCACACGCCCCCGCGAACGCCCGCAGCGCCCCGTCATCATCCCAGTTCGCTTGTGTGTGCGCATCACTCACCTGCGCGGCTGGCGGGTCGTCACCCGGATCGAACACATGTACGCGGTAACCCATCCGCTTGGCCGCCTGCGAGAGCATGCGCCCGAGTTGCCCGCCCCCCAGTACGCCGATCGTCGCTCCTGGCAGGATCACCCCACTCATGCCAGCGTCTGGCCTCGACTTGCCTCGGCTTGCTCCGATGCAAACTCAGCCAACGCTTTCGCCAGAGCGGGTTCGTGCAACGAGAGAATCCGCACGGCGAGTAGCCCCGCATTCTTCGCGCCTGAGGTCCCGATCGACAGCGTCCCAACGGGCACGCCGCCGGGCATCTGCACGATTGACAGCAGGGAATCCACCCCGCTGAGCGCTTTGCTCTGAACCGGCACGCCCAGCACGGGCAGCGTCGTGTGTGACGCCACCATGCCCGGCAGGTGCGCCGCTCCGCCCGCGCCCGCAATGATCACCTCGATCCCCCGATCCCGCGCCGTGCGCGCGTACTCCGCCATGTCCTCGGGGGTCCGGTGCGCCGAGACGACGCGACACTCGTGGGCCACGCCAAACCGCTCGAGCGCCGCCGACGCCTCCTGCATGGTGGGCCAGTCGCTCTGGCTCCCCATGATCACGCCAACACACGGATTCTTGGCTCCGGAGCTGCTCATGGCCGCATCCTACCCCACACGCCCTACTCGGGGCCCGGTTGATCCTCGAGCTTGCAGACGTCGCCGAGGTAGTGGACCTGGACCTGATTGGTCACGCCGGGCACGCCGATCGGCTGGCCCTTGACAAACACGACCGGATCCCCCGCTTCGCCCCAGCCGTGGGTGCGGAACATCTTGTCCACGGCATCCACAAACTCACTGGTGCCTGCAGGTCGCTCCATGTGCATGGGGATCACGCCAAAGAGCAGCGTCATCTGCCGTAGAGCCTGGAGGTTGGAGCTCACCGCGATGATCGGGACGGTCATACGGCTGTGCGCCAGGTAGCGCGCGCCGCCGCCCAGCTCGGACCACATGACCACGCAGTTGGGATGGATGTCCTCGACGATGACCTTGACGGCGCGCGCGAGGGCCGCGGTGCGGTATTTGGAGCCGCGGAGGGCGGTGTCGCGGAGGCCGTAGGCGGTGGGCTGCTCGGCGACGAAGCGTTCGGTCATCACGGCGGTCTGTTTCATGACGTAGACGGCCTGCACGGGGAAGCGGCCGACGGCGGTTTCGCCTGAGAGCATGACGGCGTCGGCCCCGTCGCAGATGGCGTTGGCAACGTCGGAAACCTCGGCCCGCGTTGGGGTTGCGTGCTCGATCATGCTCTGGAGCATCTGGGTCGCGACGATGACCGGCTTGCCCAAGCGGTGGCACGACTCGATGATCTGCTTCTGGATGACCGGGACGCGGGGCAGGTCCATCTCGACGCCCAGGTCGCCGCGGGCGACCATGACGCCATCGGAGACCTCGATGATGTCTTCGAGCTGGTCGATGGCCTGGGGTGTTTCGAGTTTGGCGATGACGGGAAGGCGGGTGGTGCTGAAGCGGGTGACGTTGTCGCGGCCGCGGTCCTTCATCAGGTCGAGTAAGTCCTGCACGTCCTGGGCTTTACGGACGAAGCTCAGGGCGAGGTAATCGAGTTCGCGGCGGATGGCCCAGTCGATGCACTTCTTGTCGTAGTCGGTGACGGAGGGTGCGGAGATGTCGGAATCGGGGAGGTTGACGCCTTTGCCGTTGGAGATGCGCCCGCCTTCGGTCACGCGGCAGTGGAGTCGGGGGCCGTCTTCGGCGTCGATGCGGTCGATGGCGAGGAGACGGACGGCGCCGTCGTCGATCAGAACTCGTTGTCCCACATCGACTTCCTCGACGAAGACCGGGTAGTTGGTGGAGAGGACGACGAGGTTGGACTCAGTGTCGCGGTGTCCGATGAGGGCTTCGGTGGTGAACTCGACGCGGTCGCCGGTTTTGATGTCGAACCCGCCGGCGTCGAGTTTTCCGAGTCGGATTTTGGGTCCGCAGAGGTCGCCGAGGACGCCTACGGGGATGCCGAGCTGCTCGGAAGCGGCCCTGATGAGCCCCAGGGCGTGATCAAAGGAGTCGAAGTCCCCGTGAGAGAAGTTGATGCGGAAGGCTCGGACGCCCTCTTCGATGAGGCGGGTGACGGTCTCCTGGGTGGCGGAGGCGGGCCCGATGGTGGCCAGGATCTTGGTCAGGATGGCGTGATTGGGGTCATGCAAGGGCTCATATCTCCGTCAAACGCGCTTCTATCGGGCCGTGCTCGACAATCAAACGTGGCACGAGGGGGTTGTCGAAAGGTAGTTTGTGCGCTCCAACCCGACATTTTCATCATCGGCTCCGGCGGCCCCCAGACGCGAGCCGGTGCGTGTGTTGACGGTCGATGTGGAGGAGGCGTGGCAGACGGAGGTGGCGCGGAAGGTGGTGGATCGGTCGAGCTGGGACGGGCGTGAGGCGCGGGTGGAGATCGGGACGCGGGCGGTGGTGGAGATGATGGGTCGGAACGATGTTCGGGGGACGTTTTTTTTTCTGGGGTGTGTGGCGCGGCGGCATCCGGGGTTGGTGCGGGAGGTGGCGGCGGCGGGGCATGAGATCGCGTGTCATGGGGATCAGCACGATCATCTGAGTCGGCTGGATGCGGCGCGGATGCGGGCGGATGTGGAGCGGGCGCGGAAGACGCTGGAGGATTTGGTGGGCGAGGCGGTGGTGGGGTATCGGGCACCGACGTGGTCGGTGACGCGGCGGACGGGGTGGGCGGTGGATGTTCTTTTAGAGGCGGGGTTTGTTTATGACGCGTCGGTCTTTCCGACGGTGCATCCGAGTTACGGGGTGAGCGATGCGCCGCTGGGGGCGTTTCGGGTGAAGGGACATGAGGCGGGGAGAGAGTTGTTGGAGATTCCGCCTCTGATGTGGCGGGTCGGGAAGCGGCGGGTGCCGGTGGCGGGTGGCGGGTACTTTCGGTTGCTGCCTTCGTCGCTGATGGAGCGGGGGATCGAGCAGGCGGGTCGTGAGGGGCGTCCGGCGGTGGTGTATTTCCATCCGTGGGAGTTTGATGGGGGGCAGCCGCGTTTGGATTTGCCTTGGTTGAGCCGGGTGCGGATGTATGTGGGGGTGGGTTCGGCGTTGGGGCGGCTGGAGCGTGTGGTGAAGAGGTTTGCGGGGTGGACGCCGATGCGGGAACGGATTGCTGAGTTGGAGGGGATGAGTGTTGGGGGTGGGGTGGTGGTGTTGGGGGAGGGAGAACAGGGGCGGGTGGCGGCGTGATGTTGGTGCAGCTGCGCCGGGGGTAGTCGTATTGGTGGGGGCGGTTTGCTTTCGTGTTGATGGGGTGTGGCAGAGGGTGGGGCGTGACCACCCTCAGCTCCCGCAGGGGGCTCGTTGGGACGGTTGGGGTGGTTGGGTGGTTGTCTCTTTGGTAAGCGCCTGGTTGCTGGTGGCGGGCACGGGTCACTCGCCTGCGGCGAGGATGACCCGTGGCACCCGAGCGGAATCTGAGCGGATGGGGTGTAAGGCGGGGTGGGGTTGGGGTACGAATGGTGGTGAAGGGATGTTCACTATTGTCTGAGCGCGACCACGAGCTTGTGTTTCTGGAGTGGCTGGAGCGGCATGGGGCTGCGGTGGTGAAGGTGGCGCGGGCTTATGCGGTGACGGAGGAGGAGTGTCAGGACCTGGCGCAGGAGATTCTGTTGCAGGCGTGGCGGTCGGTGGAGCGGTTTGAGGGTCGGTCGATGGCGTCGACGTGGTTTTATCGGGTGGCGCTGAATACGGGGATGAACTGGAAGCGGAACGATCTCAAGCGGAGGCAGCGGCAGCGGCCGATGTTTGATGTGGCGGTGGTGTCGGATGAGGGGGTGGATGGGTCGGTGCGGGCGGAGCGGCGGGAGGTGGTGGAGCGGTTGTACCGGGCGATTCATCGGCTGCCTAAGGCGGATGCGGCGTTGGTGCTGTTGTATCTGGAGGAGCTGAGTTATCGGGAGATGGCGGAGGTGCTGGGCATCTCGGAGAGCCATGTGGGTGTGAAGCTGAACCGGGCGAAGAAGGCTCTGCGAGAGCTGATGGAAGGGACGAGCGATGGAGCGTGATCCTCTGCAAGAGGCGTGGCGGGCGCATAGTTCTGAGATGCGTGTGACGGCTGACCACGAGGCGTTGTTGCGTGAGGTGCGTCGGAACCAGCGTTATCTGGATGCGATGCTGAGGGCTCGGGACTACCGGGAGGTGGGGGTGGGGTTGTTGCTGATCCCGGTGTGGTTCGGGATGACGCTGCTGCTGGATGAGACGCTGTGGACGTGGTACCTGGGCATTCCCGGGTTCTTGTGGCTGGTCGTGTTCATGCTGGTGTTTCGGCTGCGGTACGGGAAGTCGCGGGTGCAGGCGGACGATGCGTTGGTGGATCAGGTGAAGGAGGCGCTGCGTCAGGTTGAGGATCAGATGTGGCTGCTGCGACATGTGCTTTGGTGGTACATCCTTCCGCTGCTGGTGCCGATGCTGGTGTGGCTGGTGCATCTGGGTTGGGTGATGTCGGATTCCGGGGTGATCGAGACGGTGGTGTTCACGGTGATGATGTTGGTGTTTCTGGTGGGGTTGAATGTGTTCGTTTATTGGCTCAATCAGCGCGTTGTGCGGAGCGAGCTGGCGCCGCGGCGTGATGAGTTGGTTGCACTGCTTGAGAGTCTTGAGGTAACCGATGAAGAAGAGGAGTCTGTGATGCGGAAGCGAGATGGGCGGTTTGGTTTTGGTGGTTATCTCTCGATGATTCTGGCTGCTTGTGCGCTTTCGGCGTTGGTGCTGCCGGTGGGTTTGGCGGCGACGGACTGGGTGCGGTCGGCGATTGCGGATGAGGAGTTCACGGCGGATTCGCTGTTGCGGACGGAGGGGGTGGGGTATCCGCGGGTGTCGCCTTTTGAGGCGATCGAGTGGGGCGAGGCTGAGGACGATGTGATCCCAAGGGTGAAGGTGGATGGGGTGTGGTATTTCCTGGGTTCGATTCACATGGTGACGGTGAGTGATCTGGTGGCGTTCAGCCGTGAGACGTTTGGAGATCGCTGGCAGAAGCGGATTGATGAGGACCTGGTGGAGGTGCTGTCGAAGATGGGGCACCCTCCTGGGGAGACGGTGTTGCTTCGGATGGTGTCGGTGGAGGAGACGGAGTTTGTGTCGGTGGAGGTGTTGATGACGGAGGAGAATCGGCGGGCGATCTGGCGGGCGCGGCGAGAGGTTGAGGATGCTGCGGATGATTTGGAAGCAGAAGACGCCGAGATGGAATCGGAGTGATCTGGTCAAGAGAAAACCCCGGATGGTGGTCCGGGGTTTTAAGTGTGGTCTGGTTTTGATACGTGGTTTATTCGGGTCGGGGTTCGCCGATGACGGCGTTAATGTCGGAGAGGAGGGTGACGTTTTGGAGTTTGGGGACGACGACGGCTGAGAAGGGGTGGGAGATGACCTGTGAGACCATCTGGCCGTCGCCTGGGCGGTTGGCTCGGCCTTGGACGACGAGGTCGGCGCCTTCGAGTTGAAGGGCGTCGATGGAGGCCCAGTAGCCGCCTGTGGGTTGTTGTCCGAGGGCGAGGACGATGATGGACTGGTTGTCGAAGTTGACGTCGAGGTTGGCGAGGGGTGAGGTGTTGTAGCCGGGGAGGTCGGCGGGGTGGTTGATGAGGAGGACGCCTGGGTCGGGGAAGGCTTCGGACTCGCCGGCGGTGCCGTCGACGATGCCGATGGGTCGGGCGAGTTGGGTGTAGGGGACGGTTGTGGAGCTGGCGGCGTTGGTATCACCCTTTTGCAGGATGCCGCATCCGGGGAGGGTGGCGATGGAGGCGGCCAGGAACGTTGCGGCGAGGACAGGCTTCATCGACGGGGTCTCCAGAGAAACGGGTTCATTGATTGCAGCACTATACCGGATGGGGGGCGGGTCGCTTGCGGAGGATCATGCCGTGGAAGGCGCGTCCTTCGGCGATGTATTTGCGTTCAAAGTTGGACCCGACGACCTCGGACTCGGAGGCGGAGGCGGGGGGTTGGTAGGGGAGGCGTTCGAAGAGGTGGGTGGCGAGGGCGGCGTGTTCCTGCATCCAGGCGAAGTAGTCGGCGTGGTCGGTGGCGACGCGGAGCTGGCCGGAGTCGGGGTCCTCGGGGTGGGGGTCGATGAGCACGCGGTGGACCTGTTCGAGGTTGGAGAGCTGGAAGAAGCGTCGTTTGTGGTGGCGTTTTTTGGGCCAGGGATCGGGGAAGTAGAGGTGGACCTGATGGAAGACGTGGTTGGGCATGGCGAAGCGGAGGAAGGCGGCGGCTTCGGCGTGGAGCATGCGGGCGTTGGTGATGTTGCGTCGGCGGAGACGGTCGGCGGTGTAACGGTAGTAGGCTCGGGCGTATTCCATGCCGAGGAAGCGGGTGTTGGGCTCGGCGAGGGCCTGTTGGACGAGGAAGGTGCCCTTTCCGGAGCCGATTTCGAGTTCGATGGGCGGCAGGCTGACGGGGTCGGTGTCGGGGGGGGTGCCGAACCAGGTGTGGGGGGAGACGGGCGGGTCGTCGAAGGAGGGGAGGGCTTCGGCAGGGACGCCGAAGGTGCCGGGATCGAGTTTTGAGGTTTGGCTGACGGCCTGGGGCATAACGCGTGAGTTTATCCGGGCTTTGGAGGGCCGGTAAAGAGGGCGGGGATGAGCCGGGGGTGGGTTTGTCAACAGGTGGAAAATCCTAGTTTCGCCTGAGTTCGGGCTAGCCGATGATTGGGATCAGGAACCTGTTCGGGGCATGTTTTGCTTGTGATGGGGCCCAGACAGGGTGGAAGACGGCCTATTTGAGGCACTAGAATGCTTGCTGGAGGTTTGATGAAGCAGAGTCTGTCCCCGAAAGAGTTGGCCCAGGCGATCGGCGTGAGCGAGTCGTCACTGAAGCGTTGGACGGATTCGGGTCGTGTGCGGGCTTCGCGGACGATTGGGGGGCACCGTCGGATTCATCTTCAGGAGGCGCTTCGGTTTATTCGTGAGTCGAGGCTACCGGTGGTTCGTCCTGAGTTGCTGGGGCTGCCGGAGCTGGGGGATGCGGAGCAGATCAGTGAAGATGTGAGCCACGCGGGCGAGGTGATGCTGTCGTTGTTGTCACGGGGGGAGTTGACGCGGGCGCGAGGGTTGGCGCTGAATCTGTACCTGAGTGGTCACAGTGTGGCTTGGGTGTGTGATGGTCCGTTGTCTCATGCGATGTCGGAGATCGGGAAGATCTGGGAGACGCAGCAGGACGGGATTTTCACGGAGCATCGTGCGACGGAAATGTGCACGCAGATTGTGAGTCAGTTGCGGGTGGTGCTGGAGCCGAGTGGGGAGCTTGAGCAGGAGTCTCGTCCGGTGGCGGTGGGTGGGTGTCCTGCGGGTGATGCGGGAGCGTTGTCGTCGATGATGGCTGCGGCGACGCTGGCTGAGTGTGGGTACTCGACGACGAATCTGGGGGGCAACACGCCCGTGGATGCGCTGCTGGAGGCGTTATCGAGGCACGAGCCGCGGCTGGTGTTTCTGGCTTGCCCTCACCAGGGGCATCTGCCGAAGGGGGCGGCGATGGAGACGTTGTCGGAGCGGATGGCGGAGCTGGGTGGGTGTGTGGTGGTGGGTGGTTATGGCGCGGAGCGAGAGTTCCGGGCGTCGTTGCCGAATGTGTTTTTGCATCGTTCGATGAGCGAGTTGTCGGCGTTTGCGCGAGGGTTGCTGGCGGTTCCGCGGTTGGATGCGTCTGGGCCTGCGGCTGTGAATGGGCACTCGCTGAACGGGCACGGTCAGGGTGGCGGGGTGTCGGCGTCCTGAGATTCAGAGGGATTGGGTGATGGCTTTTCCGAGGCGGCTGAGGCCTTCGGTGATGGCTTGGGGTTCGGCGTAGCCGAAGCTGAGTCGGATGGTGTTGTTGGGTTTGGTGCGGGTTTTGTCGGCGGGGTAGCAGTAGCTGCCGGGGACGAAGAGGACGCCTTGTTCGATGGCGTTGTGGAAGAGTTTGGAGTCGGGGTCGGTGGGGATGGAGGGGGGGAGTTCGACCCAGCCGTAGAGTCCACCTCGGACCTGAGTGGTTTTGAGATCGATTTTGGATTGTGAGGCGAGTCGTGAGAGGCCGGCGTTGAGGAGTTCGGCTTTTTCGGCGTAGAGGTGGCGGAGTTGATTGACGTGGTTGTGGTAGACGCCCTGGTCCATGGCGGCGGCGAGGAGTTTTTGGGCGAGGAGGTTGGAGCCGAAGTCACGGCCGTCTTTGGCGCGGAGGATGGGGGCGACGAGGTCTTTGGGGAGCAGGGCGTAGCCGGTGCGGAGACCGGGGGAGAAGGGTTTGGAGAAGGTCATCAGGAGTGCGGTGTGTTCGAGGTCGGGGTCGCGGGAGGCGATGGTTTTGGGGGCGGTGCCGGTATAGGTGAGTTCACGGTAGGCGGCGTCTTCGAGGAGGAGGATGCGGTGGTGTCTTGAGTGGCGTCGGACGATGTCGAGGATTTGGGTGCGTCGCTCTTCGATGAGGGTGCGGCCGGTGGGGTTCTGGTGGTAGGACTGGAGGTAGACCATCTTGACGCGGTGGAGGAGGTTGACGGCGTCGAGGGATCTCAGGAGGGCGTCGAGTTTTTCGGGGATGATGCCATGCTCGTCCATCTCGACGGCGCGGGTCTGTCCCTGCCAGGCGGTGAGGGCGCAGGTGAGGACGAAGTAGCTGGGCCAAGCGACGATGACGATGTCGCCTGGGTCGAGGAGGACTTCGGCGAGTAGGTGTTGGGCTTGTTGTGAGCCGGTGGTGATGACGACCTGATCGGCGGAGCCGGGGTAGTCGTTTTCGGTGATGCCGTCGAGGGTGGCGATGTGTTTGTAGACGAGGTGTCGGAGTTTTTCGTCGCCTCGGGTGGGGCCGTACTGGAGTGCGGCGCGTCCGGTGGTGGGGTCGGCGAGGATGTCGTCGAGTAGGCGTTTGGATTCGAGGTGTGGGAGGGAGGCGTGGTCGACGAGTCCGGGGGCGAGGGAGATGAGGTCTGGCCGGGAGAGGGCCATTTCGATGAGGGGTCCGATGGGTTGGTCGGTGGTGTGGCGGGCGGCGCTGGAGAGGGCGAAGCCCTGGTGCTTAGACGGTGTGGCGCGGATGCGGTTGAGGTTATTCACGGGGGCATGGTAATGGCTGGGTGGATCGGCGTAGCTGAAAACGAGAGCGGGGCACGCCGTTGGGCGTGCCCCGCCAGGGGAGATCAGGTGATGTCTATTGGGTCTTTAGCGTCCCTGGGTCTTGTGTTTGGCTGGCTTGGGAGCTGGCTTCGCGGGCGTGGGTTTTGCTGGAGCGGCTTTGACCTTCGATGCGTTGGGTTTGGTGGCCATGTTGGCCTCCTTATGGAATCGCCCGGGTTGGGCGGATCGACGTGACGGGTTGTCTAGTCTCCGTTTCGGCCCTAAGCCGAACGGACCCGTTGGGCGTCGATTGATATTTCACCACAACGCGATGGGAAAGCAATAGGGATTCTGGCCGATTTGCAGAACTGGTTTATGGGGTGTTGGTTGTGGCGTTCTCGATGATGGCGGGGGCATCGATGATGGAGGTTTGGGCACGATCCTGGTCGTAGAGGTTGAGGACGCCGCGATCGGTCCAGATGGGTCCCGGCATGAGGAGAGGAGCGATGACCAGGGAGACGATGGCCATGACGTTGATGAGGATGTTCATGGAGGGGCCGGAGGTGTCTTTGAGGGGGTCGCCTACGGTGTCTCCTACGACGGTGGCCTTGTGGGCTTCGGAGCCTTTTCCGCCGAAGTGTCCTTCTTCGATGTACTTCTTGGCGTTGTCCCATGCGCCGCCGGCGTTGGACATCATGAGGGCGAGGAGGATACAGCCGAGGAGTGAGCCGACGAGGAGCCCGGAGAGGGCTTCGGCGCCGAGGATGAAGCCGGTCCCACAGGGGATGAGGATGGCGAGTGATGCGGGGAGGATCATGCGGCGGAGGGCGGCGCGTGTGGCGATGTCGACACATCGTTCGGCATCGGGTTCGGCTTTGCCTTCGAGGAGTCCGGGGATTTCGCGGAACTGGCGTCGGATTTCTTCGATCATCTCAAAGGCGGCGTCGCCGACGGCTTTCATGGTGATGGCCCCGTTGAGGAACGGCCCGACCCCCCCGAGGAAGACGCCGAGGAGGACCATGGGGTTGTTGATGTCGAGTTCGAGTTGGATGTTTTCGCCCAGGTGAGCGGCGACGGATTCGATGAAGGCGGCGATCATGGTAAGGGCGGCGAGTCCGGCGGCACCGATGGCGAAGCCCTTGCCGATGGCGGCAGTGGTGTTTCCGACAGAGTCGAGGGAGTCGGTGATCTTGCGGACTTCTTTGCCCATGCCGGCCATTTCGGCGATCCCGCCGGCGTTGTCGGCGACGGGTCCGTAGGCATCGATGGCCATGGTGATGCCGACGGTGGCGAGCATGCCGACGGCGGCGATGCCGATGCCGTAGAGGCCGACGAGAGAGTTGGCGGCGAGGATGATGCCGGCGAGGGTAAGGAGCGGGACGACGACGGATTCGAGTCCGACGGCGAGTCCGGAGATCATGACGGTGGCGACGCCTGTTTGTGAGGCGTCGGCGATGTCGCGGACGGGTTTGGCGGAGGTGTAGTACTCGGTGACGAAACCGATGATGATCCCGCCCACGGCTCCGGCGACGAGTGACCACCAGATATTGACGGAGACGCCAAGGGCCTGGGTGACGAAGAAGGCGGCGATCATAAAGAGGATGGCGGAGCCGAGGGTGCCGACACGGAGGGCGGCGGCGGGGGCCATGCCTGCGGCGGCTTTGACGAGGAAGATGCCGATGAGCGAGGCGACGAGTCCGACGGAGGTCATTACCAGCGGCAGGAGCATGAGGGTGGCACGGGCGGATTCGGCGTCGGCGGCCCCAGGGACGAGGGTCGCGGCGAGGGATCCAGCGAGGGTGGCGGCGATGGCGATGGTGGCGATCTGGGAGCCGCAGTAGGACTCGAAGATGTCGGAGCCCATGCCGGCGACGTCGCCTACGTTGTCGCCTACGTTGTCGGCGATGACGCCCGGGTTGCGGGGATCGTCTTCGGGGATGCCAGCTTCTACTTTGCCGACGAGGTCAGCGCCGACGTCGGCGGCCTTGGTGAAGATTCCGCCGCCGACGCGGTAGAAGAGGGCGACGAGCGAGGCCCCCATGGCGAAGCCTTCGATGGAGTGGGCGCCCTTGGCGGCTTCGGCGTCGAGGACGTAGAAGATGAAGAGGGTGCCGATGCCGATGAGTCCCATGGAGGCAACGGTGAGTCCCATGACGGACCCGCCGAGGAACGCGATGGAGAGGGCCTTGGGCATGCCGTGGTCGCGGGCGGCGACAGTGGTGCGGACATTGGCTTTGGTGGCGGTGTACATGCCGACGAAGCCAGCGGCGGAGGCGCAGATGGCACCGGCGAAGAAGGCGATGGCGGTCGGTATGGAGAGAGCCCATGCGACGAGAGCGCCGAGGACGATGGTGAAGATGATGAGGAGGGAGAACTCGCGGCGCATGAAGACCATGGCGGAGCGGTGGATGATGGCGGCGATTTTGGCTTCGCGCCCATCGCCAGCGGGCTGGCGGAGGACGTTGAGGAGGACGAGTCCTGCGAAGAAGAGGCCGACGACGCCTAGGAACGGTGCGAGATACGGGAGAGCTTCGAGCATGCTCCTGGGACTCCGGTGAGGGCGCGGCGGTGTGCCGGGCGGTGGTTGGAGGCGATGGTTCGCCTGATATTGACAGCCCCTTGGCCTGGTGGCCCTAGGGGGAAGGATTCTATAACCCGTAAAAGACTCGGGGTCCACCTGCGATCGGCAGAACGGGGGAGCTGCCTGTGAAAACGGCGGTTATAGCGTTATGTGGGCGATCGCGGGTGAGAAAGAGCGTTAAGATGCCCGCCCGGCAGTGCGGGAGGTGTTGGGTCATTATGCTTCTTGTTGCTTAGTGACGACATCCTGGAGTTTGGTTTGTGGAAGTTGAGTAAAGAATGATCATTACCCTGCCGGATGGCAGCACGCAGTCGTTTGATGGCCCGGTGACGGCTCGGCAGGTGGCGGAGCGGATTGGCGCTAAGCTGGCCGAGGCGGCGATCGGGGCGCGGTTCACACCGGCGGGGTCGTCGGAGACTGAGCTGCTGGATGCGGATCGGGTGCTGCCTGGGGATGGCTCACTGGCGATCGTGACGGCCCCGCGGGTGAATAAGAAGGGACGGAGTCAGTGGCGTGATGAGCAGCACGAGAAGGATGCGCTGTATCTGCTGCGGCATTCGGCGGCGCATGTGATGGCGGAGGCGATCGAGCGGCTGTGGCCGGAGACGAAGCTGGCGTATGGCCCGCCGCTGGACAACGGGTTTTATTACGACCTGTCACTGGAGGCTCCGATCTCGACGCATGATTTCGAGCGCATCGAGGCGGAGATGGCGAAGATCGTGGCGGAGGACCGGCGGTTTACGCGCTACGAGATGCCGGTGTCGGAGGGGTTCGGGAAACTGGAGGCGGAGGGGAATAAGTACAAGCTGGATAATGCGGCGCGAGCGAAGGAGCGAGGTTCGGATGCGCTGTCGTGGTATGTGACGGGGGAGTCAGATTCCGGGCAGTGGGAGGACCTGTGCATGGGTCCTCATGTGGATCGGACCGCGCGGATTGGAGCGTTCAAGGTGATGTCGGTGGCGTCGTCGCATTGGCACGGGGATGTGACCTCGGATCGGTTTCAGCGGGTGTACGGGACGGCGTTTTTCACGGAGGGGGACCTGGAGGCGCATCTGGAGGCGCTGGAGCAGGCGAAGGCGCGGGACCATCGGGTGCTGGGCAAGCGGCACGGGCTGTTTGAGATTGATGACAAGGTGGGTCAGGGTCTGGTGCTGTGGAAGCCGAAGGGGGCGGTGATCCGGCAGGAGTTGCAGAGCTTTATTCAGGGGCATTTGGATCGTCAGGGATATAGCCAGGTGTTTACGCCTCATATTGGAAGGCTGGGGCTGTACAAGACCTCGGGGCATTTTCCTTATTACAGGGAGTCGCAGTTCCCGGCGTTGGTGGATCACGATCAGATGAAGCTGCTGAGCGATGAGGGGTGCACCTGCGCGCAGCTGACGAATCGGATGGGTGAGGGTGAGATTGACGGGTATCTGCTCAAGCCGATGAACTGCCCGCATCACATCCGGATCTACGCGAGCGAGAAGCGGTCGTACCGTGATCTGCCGATTCGGTTGTCGGAGTTCGGGACGGTGTACCGGTGGGAGCAATCGGGTGAGCTTGGGGGGATGACGCGGGTGCGTGGTTTCACGCAGGATGATGCGCACCTGTTTGTGATGGAGGAGCAGGTGGGGGCGGAGGTGAATGGTTGTCTGGAGCTGGTGAAGATTGTGTTGGGAACGCTGGGGATGGAGCAGTTCCGGGTGCGGGTGGGTTTGCGTGACCCTGATTCGGGCAAGTACGTCGGGAAGCCGGAGCAGTGGGATCGTGCGGAGGCGGCGTGTCTCGAGGCGGCGGCGTCTTTGGGTGTGCCGTTCTCGAAGGAGCCGGGGGAGGCTGCTTTTTACGGGCCGAAGATCGATTTCGTGGTGCGCGACGTGATCGGTCGGGAGTGGCAGCTGGGGACGGTGCAGGTGGACTATCAGCTGCCGGAGCGGTTCGAGCTGGAGTACACGGGGGCGGACAATGCGGCGCATCGCCCGGTGATGATTCATCGAGCGCCGTTTGGTTCGATGGAGCGATTTGTGGGGGTGCTGATCGAGCACTTTGGGGCGGCGTTCCCGCTGTGGTTGTCACCTGAGCAGGTGCGGATGCTGCCGATTAGCGACAAGTTTGTGGATTACGCGCGTGAGGTGGAGGGGAAGCTCAAGGCGGAGGGCTTGCGGGTGTCGATGGACGCTGGGAATGATCGGTTGAACGCGAAGATCAAGGTGGCGCAGGAGGAGAAGGTGCCGTACATGCTGGTGGTGGGTGGTCGTGATGCGGAGGCGGGGACGGTGTCGGTGCGGCACCGGACGGAGGGTGACCTGGGGGCGTTGGACGCGGGGGCGTTTGTGGCTCGGGCGGTAGCGGAGCGTGATGAGCGGGTGATCCACTAACCCCCCCAACCCCCGCGCACCCGCACCCCGGTCAGTCATCGCGTGATGGTTGTTAGTTCAAGCTGTTGAGGCGGGCGAGGAGTTCGCGGCGGGAGGAGACGCCGAGTTTGAGGTAGATGGATTTCACGTGGACGTGGACGGTGTGGGGTGAGCGGTTGATTTCTTCGGCGATCTGTTTTTCGGTGAGGGCCTGTTTGAGGTATTTGAGGATTTTCTGTTCGGTGGTGGAGAGTCGGTCGCTCACGGTGGCCGGCTGGAGGTGTTGATTGAGAACCGCACCGGAGACAGGGCCCGTTGGGGGCTGGATGCTGTCATTGCTGGCCAGGGTGAGCCGTTGGCAGAGGATGTCGATGGTGTCGGTGAGGCTGCGTTCGTCGTTTTGGGAAAAGCGGGAGCGGTTGGACCAGCGGAGGAAGACGAAGGCCTGACGGGTCGTTGTGCCGAGTTTGAGGCTGAGGGCGAGGGCGTCGCCGACGGAGCGAACACGCTCGATTCGACGGAAGAGCGCCCCGCGGGCGACGGCGGAGGCCCCGACGATCTCGATGGGTCGCAGGGCTCTGTTGGTCGGCGCGGGTCCGGCGAGGTATTCGAGGGCGGACCCGGGGTCCTGTGGCCAGGTGGCGAGGTCGAGGGAACGGGCGATGTCAGGGGAGAGGCCGACGTGATAGGCGTGGGAGGGTGAGTTTGGTCCCTGGTCAAAGCGGGCGGAGACAGCGATGTCCGCTTCGAGCTGCTGGCGCAAGTTTTCCAGGGCGTGCGTGAGATAGGCAGCGAAAGCCGAGTCTGCGTGCCAGGGGTGATGTTGAACCATGACCTCACCGTCCCAGTTGCAGCGGGATGCCGTTGTGGCCTGCCGCTTTGTGAATTTGCCACTGTGCAGTGGCCTTAAGGAGAAACCCTGAATAAGTAAGGGTAAATACTTATATGAACTTACGCTCTCTTGACCTCATTGTCATCACTTATCTTCAGGATTGTCCTACGTACGCCACTATTTTTTGTGTTAACTGCGTGGATGCTAGCCTGAGCCTCCTTAGATTCAACCTAATTGTACGGCTGGTTGGTTTTTGTTTATCTACTATTTCAAATGATTTAGTGGATTTTTTTTCACTGTGCGGCGATATTTTCCGCTAGGGGTTGCTTCTAATCAAATTTTAGCCCTGTGAACGTTAAACAAGGAGGTTTTGGCAATATTAATCTATCATGTATTTATCTTAACCCATTGTTTTCCGCCAGCTTTGAGCCATAGCTGTTTGGCGTGAGCGCTCTTGGCAAGCTCAGCCACGAATTTAGGATCGATGACGACGGTTTAGGATTTTCGTGGGGGGCTGACGCCCGCTGGCATTGGCCCTATGCCGGCGGGTCGGGGTGGCGTAGGATCGTGGCGTGGAAGTTAATGGACAGCAACAGGGTGTCTTGGCGGGGCGACGGGCGATCGTGGCGGGTTATGGGCCGGTGGGTCGGCTGGTCGCTGAGGGGCTGCGGAGGGCGGGGTTCGAGGTGGTGATTGTGGAGTTGAATCTGGAGACGATCGAGCGGCAGCTCGGGCTGGACCAGCGGGTGGTGTATGGGTGTGTCACGGATGCGGAGATTCTAAAGAAAGCGGGAGTGGAGACGGCGGACGCGCTGGCGGTGACGGTGCCGGTGGAGGCGGACGTGATCGAGGCGTGCCGGGTGGCGCGGTCGCTGAACCCGGGGATCCGGATCACGGCGCGGACGAACTTCGTGAGTCAGGGGATGCGGGCCCGGCAGGCGGGGGCGGACGAGGTGATCGTCGAGGAGATCGTGACGGCGGAGGCGATGCGGGACGCGGTGGTCAGGGGGTTGGGGGAAGAAGAAATCTCTATCTGATCGTCACCCCGCGCTCGACAGCAATCCTGTCTCCATGCCGGGTGCGGGGAGGGTGGAGGAGCCCATGAGGTGGGCGTCGATGGCGTGGGCGGCGGCTCGGCCTTCGGCGATGGCCCAGACGATGAGGGAGGCGCCGCGGCGCATGTCGCCGGCGACGAAGACTTTGTCGTTGGAGGTGGCGAAGCGGCCGTAGTCGGCGGTGACGGTTCCGCGGTGGGTGTCGAGGCCGAGTTGTTTGACGAGGTTGGGGGTGTCGTGGCCGGTGAAGCCGATGGACAGGAGGATGAGTTGGGCGGGGAGTTCGCGGTCGGAGCCGGGGACTTCGGTGGAGGTCATGCGGCCGGTGGCGGGGTCGGTGGTCCATTCGAGGGTGGACACGTGCATGGCTTTGACGTTGCCGTGGCCGTCATCGACGAAGCCTTTGGGGAGGATGCCGAAGGTGCGTGGGTCGCGGTCGTATTTGGCGGCGGCTTCGGCGTGGCCGTAGTCGATGTAGAAGGTTCCGGTGGGTCCGGGCCAAGGGTGCTCGTTGTCTCGTTCGTCGGGTTCTTTGGCGCGGCGGGTGATGTTGGTGAGTGATCTGCAGCCGTGTCGGAGGGCGGTGCCGATGCAGTCGGTGCCGGTGTCTCCGCCGCCGATGACGATGACGTCTTTATCGTGGGCGGTGAGGTAGTTCCCGTCTTTGAGTTCGGAGTCGAGGAGGGATTGGGTGGATTTCCAGAGGAACTCCATGGCCATGTGGACGCCATTGAGGTTGCGCCCGGGGAGCTGGTCGAGGTCGCGGCCCTGGAGTGCGCCGCAGGCGAGGAGAGTGGCGTCGAAGTCGTTGGTGAGGGTGTTGGGGTCGATGGTGGTGGCGCGGTGAGCGGAGCCGTGGTGAGCGGGGTCTCCGCCTACGTTGGCGTTGGTCTGGAAGTTGACGCCTTCGGCGGCGAGAAGGTTGACGCGTCGTTCGACGATGCCTTTGTCGAGTTTCATGTTGGGGACGCCGTACATAAGGAGTCCGCCGATGCGGTCGTCGCGCTCGAAGACTGTGACGGTGTGCCCGGCCTGGTTGAGCTGGTCGGCGGCGGCGAGCCCTGCGGGGCCGGAGCCGACGATGGCGATTTTCTTGCCGGTGCGGTGTTTGGGTGGATGAGGGACGACCCAGCCTTCTTCGAAGGCGCGGTCGATGATGGCGCACTCGATGGACTTGATGGCGACGGGGGGCTCGTTGATGCCGAGGACGCAGGCGCTCTCGCATGGTGCCGGGCAGATGCGGCCGGTGAACTCGGGGAAGTTGTTGGTCTTGCGGAGTCGGTCGTAGGCGTCTTTCCATCGGCCGTGGAAGATCAGGTCGTTCCATTCGGGGATGAGGTTGTCGATGGGGCAGCCGGTGTCGGCCTGGCAGAAGGGGACGCCGCAGTCCATGCAGCGCGCGCCTTGTTCCTTGAGGACGTGATCGGGGGCGCGGTCATAGATCTCGTAGAAGTCGGCGAGACGGACATCCGGCTTGCGCGAGGGCATGGCGACGCGGTCGTATTCCATGAATCCGGTGGGCTTGCCCATCGTTGAACTCCTGAACTTTGGCGGGTGGCGATCGTGCGGATCAGCCGAGCCCGGTGGCTTCCTGTTGGGCGCGGGCCTGTGCCTTGCGGGCGAGCAGGACGCGGCGGTAGTCGATGGGCATGACCTTGATGAACTGAGGGGCGAGGCGGTCGAAGTCGTCGAGGACACGCTGGGCAACCGTTGAGCCGGTGTGGTCGATGTGGTTACGGATGAGTTGTTTGACTTCGACGATGTCTTCGAGTTCCTCGAGTTTTTCGAGTTCGACCATGCCGAGGTTGCAGTGCTGGAGGAAGTCGGCGTCGCGGTCCCAGACGTAGGCGATCCCGCCTGACATACCGGCGGCGAAGTTGCGTCCGGTGCGGCCGAGGATGACAACGCGGCCGTCGGTCATGTATTCGCAGCCGTGGTCGCCAACGCCTTCGACGACGGCGCGGGCTCCGGAGTTGCGGACGGCGAAGCGTTCGGCGACGACGCCACGGAGGTAGACCTCTCCGCCAGTGGCACCATAGAGGCACACGTTACCGGCGATGATGTTGTGTTCGGGCTCGAAGGTGGCATCTTCGCCGGGGGTGATGATGATTTTGCCGCCGGAGAGGCCTTTGCCGACATAGTCGTTGGCGTCGCCGAGGAGTCGGATCGTGACACCTCGGGCGAGGAAGGCGCCGAGGGATTGGCCGGCGTGGCCCTGAAGGTTGATGCGGATGGTGTCATCGGGGAGCCCGATTTCGCCGTGGGCTTTGGAGACCTCATGGGAGAGCATGGTGCCGACGGCGCGGTCGGTGTTGCGGACTGGGAGGTGGGTCTCGACAGGCTCACGATTGATGAGGGCGGGTTGCGCCTGGGCGATGAGTTGTCGGTCGAGGACATTGTCGATGGCGTGGTCCTGCTCGATGAGCTTGCGGACGCCGACGTTGGGTCGGTGAGCGGGGATGACGGCGGGCTGGAGGATGGGGGTGAGGTCGAGACCGTCGGTTTTCCAGTGGTTGATGGCATCGTTGGCGTCGAGGAGGTCGACACGGCCGATGAGTTCATCCCAGGTGCGGATGCCGGCGGCGGCCATGTAGGCACGAGCTTCTTCGGCGACGAGGAAGAGGTAGTTGATGACGTGCTCGGGCTGGCCGGAGAACTTTTTGCGGAGCATCGGGTCCTGGGTGCAGACGCCGACGGGGCAGGTGTTGAGGTGGCACTTGCGCATCATGATGCAGCCGATGGCGATGAGAGGGACGGTGGAGAAGCCGTACTCTTCGGCGCCGAGGCACGCGGCGATGACGATATCGCGTCCGGTTTTCATCCCGCCATCGGTTTCGAGCCGGACTCGAGAGCGGAGGTCGTTGAGGACGAGGGTCTGGTGGGTTTCGGCAACACCGAGTTCCCAGGGGAGTCCGGCGTGCTTGATGGAGGTGAGGGGTGAGGCGCCGGTTCCGCCATCGTGTCCGGAGATGAGGATGTGGTCGGCGTGTGCTTTGGCGACGCCTGCGGCGACGGTGCCGACGCCGACCTCGGCGACGAGCTTGACGGAGATGTCGGCGGCGGGATTGGCGTTTTTGAGGTCGAAGATGAGTTGGGCGAGGTCTTCGATGGAGTAGATGTCGTGGTGGGGTGGCGGGGAGATGAGTCCGACGCCTGGGGTGGAGTAGCGGATCTTGGCGATGTAGTCGTTGACCTTGAAGCCGGGGAGTTGTCCGCCTTCGCCGGGCTTGGCGCCCTGGGCGACCTTGATCTGGATCACGTCAGCGTTGGTGAGGTAGAAGGAGGTGACGCCAAAGCGACCCGAGGCGACCTGCTTGATGGCGGAGCGCTTGGAGTCGCCATTGTTGAGGATGTTAAAGCGCGCGGGGTCTTCTCCGCCTTCGCCGGAGTTGGACATCCCGCCGATGCGGTTCATGGCGACGGCGAGGGTTTCGTGGGCTTCCTGCGAGAGGGCGCCGAGGGACATCGCACCGGTTCTGAAGCGTTTGACGATCTCGGCTGCGGGCTCAACCTGGTCGAGTGGGATGGAGCGGTCAGGGTTGGCTTTGACCTTGAGGAGACCGCGAAGGGTGCATCGGTAGCGGGCGTCTTCGTTGGTGAGTTTGGCGAACTGGTCGTAGTTCTCACGGGAGTTCTCGCGGGCGGCGCGTTGGATGGTGGCGATGGCGGTGGGGGCGAGGCTGTGGCGCTCGCCGGAGGGTCGCCAATGGTACTCGCCGGGGTTGGGGAGCTCTTCGGTCTGGTTTCCGATGGCGCGCTGGGGGAAGCCAAGTTCGTGGCGTCGGGCAGACTCTTCGGCGAGCACGGCGAAACCGACGCCCTGGAGTCGGCTGGCGGTGCCGGCGAAGCAGCGGGCGATGACTTCATCGCGAAGTCCGATGCACTCGAAGATCTGCGCGCCCTTGTAGCTAGCGAGGGTAGAGATACCCATCTTGGACATGACTTTGAGGATGCCCTTGCCTGCGGCCTTGATGTACTGGGCGACAAGGTCATCGATGCCGGCGTCGAGGTCGAGAAGGCCCTGGCGGTTCATCCACTGGAGTGACGAGAGGGCGAGGTAGGGGTTGATGGCATCGGCGCCGAAGCCGATGAGCACGCAGTGGTGGTGGACTTCGCGGGGCTCGCCGGATTCGACGACGAGGCCGATGCGGGTGCGCTGTTTCTGGCGGATCAGGTGCTGGTGGACGGCACCGGTGGCGAGCAGCGCGCTGAGGGGAATTCGATCTGCGGAGGTGTTGCGGTCGGAGAGGACGAGAAGCGGGATCTCATCGGCGACGGCTTGTCCGGCTTCGGCGCAGACGCGGTCGATGGCTTCGATCATGGCGGCGGACCCGCCTTCGCGTGCGTAAGTGATGTCGACGATGCGGCTGGTCCACCCGCGGTAGTTGAGCTTTTTGATGGCGGCCATCTGGCTGTTGCGCAGGATGGGCTGGCTCAGGTGCAGGCGATGAGCCTGCCTCTCGGTGGTGTCGAGAAGGTTGCGTTCGGGGCCGATGAAGCCGTCGAGCGACATGATGATCTCTTCGCGGATCGGGTCGATGGGCGGGTTGGTGACCTGAGCGAAGAGTTGTTTGAAGTAGTCGTAAATCAGTCGAGGCTTGTCGGAGAGGACGGCGAGGGCGGCGTCGTTGCCCATCGAGCCGACCGGCTCGGCGGCCTTCTGGACCATGGGTCCGAGGACAAAAGAGAGGTGTTCGGTGGTGTAGCCGAAGGCGCGGAGGAGTGGGATCAATGTGTCGGAAGGGACCTTGTCCCGCTGCTCTTTCGGCGGCAATGGGAGGTCGGCGAGTTCGATCTTCTGGTTCTGGAGCCACTGGCCGTAAGGGCGCTTAGAGGCGATCTGCCCCTTGATCTCGGCGTCATCGACGATCTGACCGCGATCAAAGTCGACGAGGAACATGCGACCGGGTTCGAGGCGTCCTTTGGACACGACCTGGTCTTCGGGGATGTCGAGCACGCCGACCTCGGAGGCCATGATCACGCGGTCATCGTTGGTGACGTAGTAGCGCGAGGGGCGGAGGCCGTTGCGGTCGAGGACGGCACCGATGTAGCGGCCATCGGTGAAAGAGATGGAGGCGGGGCCGTCCCACGGCTCCATGAGGTTGGCGTGGAACTCGTAGAAGGATCGCTTGGCCAGCGGCATCGACTCGTGGTTCTCCCACGCCTCGGGGATCATCATCATGATCGCCTCGGGCAGCGAGCGTCCGGCCATCAGCAGGAGCTCGAGAGCGCCGTCGAAAGTGCCGGAGTCGGAGAGGTCGGGATCGATGAGGTTGATGTGCTCATCGGTGAGCAGGTCATCGATGAGGCTGCCCTGCTGGGCGGTCATCGCCCCGGCACGGGCGTTAAGCCAGTTGGCGTTGCCACGAACGGTGTTGATCTCGCCGTTGTGGCTCATCCATCGGCAGGGCTGGGCGCGGTCCCAGGAGGGGAAGGTGTTGGTGGAGAACCGAGAGTGGACCATCGCGAGGTGGGAGACGTAGCGTTGGTCACGAAGATCGGGGAAGTAGAGGGGGACTTGCGGGGCGGTGAGTTGGCCTTTGTAGATGATCACGCGCGATGAGAGTGAGCAGACATAGAACATGTCGGACTGCTCGACGGCTTTCGCGGCGCGAATCAGGGCGGTGGCCTTCTTGCGGACGAAGAATAGCTCCTGCTCGAAGCGGGTTTCGTCGTCGGCGTCCTGGGCGGGGGCGACGAAGAGCTGCTCGATATAAGGCTCGGTCATGCGCGCAGAAGGGCCGATGTCTGCGGTGACGGGATCGGTCGGCAGGTGTCGCCAGCCCAGGAGGCGGAGCCCGCGCTGGCTGATGATATCGGCGACGATCGCTTTGGCTTGATCGCGGGCATCGGGGTTGGTGGGCAGGAAGACATTGCCTGCGGCGAAGGTGGTGTCGGGGAGAACGAAGTCGGTGACCTCGCGGAGAAGTCGGACGGGGAGTGCGGTCATGATGCCGGCGCCGTCGCCTGTGTTGACCTCGCACCCGCAGGCCCCGCGGTGGTCCATGCGGGTGAGCATGGTGAGAGCGTCGGCGACAATGTTGTGGGACTTTCGGCCTTTGATGTTGGCGATGAAGCCGACGCCACAGGCATCGTGCTCATTGGCCGGGTCATAGAGGCCGGTGGGGCCGGGCCGGAGGCTGTTGTGAGGTGCGATGGGGGTGGTCATGGTGTCGAGGCTCCGAGCGCGGCAACGGTCTTGCCGTTGGCGTGCTCACGCAGGTATTCGGCGAAGGCTCGGGCGGCGGGGGCTAGTCCGCCTGCGGGCCGCGCGCTCTGGCGATGGATGATCCCGATGGGTCGGGTGAGTTCGGGCGTGAGAGGGATGACACGGACGAGACCTGCGTCGGCTTCGCGGGCGACAGACTGGGCGGGGAGGATCGAGACCCCACCCGAGCTCATCACGGCGGACTTGAGGGTGTCGAGGTTGTCGAAGGTCTGGCTGGTGATGACGTGGACGCCATGGTCGCGTAGATAACCCCGGGTCTTGCGGGCGACGGGGAGGTGGTTGTCGAACATCACAAGGGGGACCTCGTCGAGGTCCGCGGGGGCGAGTTGAGTGGCGTTGGCGAGGGGATGGTGGGGGGCTACGACAACAGCCATCGGCTCTTCGCGTAGCGGGATGGCGGTGGTCTTGCGCCAGGAGTCGGGGTAGGAGACGATGCCGAAGTCCAGTTCGTGGTCGAGGACCATGCGGACGATGTCTTTGGGGTGCTGGTAGACGATCTGGATGGTGGATCGGGGGTGCTCGGCGAGATAGGCCTCGCGGAGCCTGCCGAGGAGGTCGATGCCTGCGGAATAGATGGCTCCGACGCGGATGGCGGCCTGTTCGCCTTCGCCGAGTTGGGCCACACGGCGTTCGAGAGCGTCGTAGCGGGAGAGAACATCCTCGACGCCAGCGAGGAACAGTACGCCAGCCCCGGTGAGTTCGAGGGGGCGGACGGAGCGGTTGAAGAGGGTGGTGCCCAGACGCTTCTCGAGCTGACCGACCCGCTGACTGACCGCGGACTGGGTCAGCCCGTGCAGTTCGGCGGCACGGGAGAAGCTGTGGCAGCGAGCCACGTCGTAGAACAGACGCAAGGACTGCATAGCCCCGTATTGTAGCATTAAAAAGAATGAATTAACATCAGAACAAATATAAGATTGTCTTATGGTGTAAGCCTTGTGGACTCTGGGGCGCGGGTGGTGAGGGGGAGTGGCGGCGGCCGATTGAGATGTAACCCCCTGAGCGAGACCGACTTGACAGACTCCCGACCGAGCGTGGTTCATGTGCTGCACCGGCTATACCGGGCGGGTGCGGAGCTGTTGGCGGCCGACCTGGCCAGGCGGCTGGGGGACGGGTACCGGTTTTCGTTTGTGTGTCTGGATGAGGTGGGCCCGCTCGGGGAGGAGCTGTTGGCCGAGGGATACGCGGTGCGCTGCCTAAATCGGCAGCCCGGCGTGGACCTGGGGACGGCTTGGCGGATGGCGCGGGTGCTGGATGAGCTGGGCGCGGACATGGTTCATGCGCATCAGTACACTCCGTTCTTCTACTCGGCGTCGGCACGGCTGGGCATGGGGACCCCGCCGATTGTGTTCACGGAGCACGGCCGGCATGTGCCGGATGTGCGCAAGCTCAAGCGGTTGATGGCGAACCAGGTTCTTCTGAAGCCGGGGGATCGAGTCACGGCGGTGGGGGCGTATGTGCGCGACGCGCTGGTGGCCAACGAGGGGATCGAGCACGAGCGGGTCGAGGTCATCCGGAATGGGATTGATGCGGCAGCCTTCGGTCAGCCAGTGCGGTCGAGGGGTGAGGTGCGGGCCGAGTTGGGTTTGGGCGAGATGACGCCTGTCGTGATTCAGGTCGCACGGTTTCATCCGGTGAAAGATCACGGGACGGCCTTGCGGGCACTGGCGAGGCTGCGGGAATCGATGCCTGAGGCGGTACTCCTGCTGGTGGGTGATGGCGAGGGGCGTGGCGAGCTTGAGGGTCTGGCGGAGGAGATGGGGCTTGACGAGAGCGTTCGCTTTCTGGGTGTGCGCGAGGAGATCGCTGATCTGCTGGGGGCCTCGGACGTGTTTCTGCTGACTTCGGTGTCGGAGGGGGTCTCTTTGACGCTGCTGGAGGCAAGTGCTGCGGGACTGCCGATCGTGGCGACGCGCGTTGGCGGCAATCCCGAGGTTGTGGCGCATGGCGTCACGGGTCTGCTGGCGGATGCGGCTGATTCCACGGCGCTGGCGTGCCGTCTAAGACAGTTGCTTGAGGATGATGGGCTTCGTCAGACGATGGGGGCAGCAGGGGCTGTGCGCATCAGGCGCTGGTTTGATCAAACCGAGATGCACGAGTCGTATCAAAGGGTCTACGATCAGGTGTTGTGTGTCCGGGGCGTGAGCCAGCGGGCGGCCTGATCTGAATCCAGGAGACCTCGTAATGTTTCGACCGTCAGTGTGGATCGCGGTGTTGGTGCTGATCGTCAGCGGATTCCTGATGATGACGCCGGGGCGCGCTGATTTAAGCGAGCTGCGGTCGGGGTGGAACGCTGATCCAATCTGGTACGACGGGCTGTGTGAGATCGCGACGTACAAGGCGACGCGAGTCATTTATGGTCAGCCACGCGACTACACCGCCCGGGTGTTTACGAACAAGGAGCAATACAGCCCGAAGACAACAACCAAGGCGTCGGGCGCTAGCGGGATCGAGGTGTTCAAGCATCACCGTCGGGATGAAGTGCCGACGGAGAACTACACCTACTACTTCTCGACGATGGCTTATCTCGATGCCGGCTCGCTGGGCCCGGTGAAGCTGGAGATGGCGTCACAGGAGGATTGCGGGGCGACGTTCAAGTCGCTGGTGGTCGAGGGCGGACGGATGCGGTATCTGCAATCCTCGTATTTCCCGGGTGAGGGCATTCGGGAGGGGGACGAGCGGATTGATCGCGGGGTGACGGTGTTTTTTGATGGCTTGACGCTCTCGCTGCGGTCGTTTCCGTTTGGGTCGGGCAAGGTATTGACGCTTGAGGTTGTTCCGCCTCAGATCGACACGCATCTCACGCAGGTGACGCCTGTGCGGGCGACGGTTCGGGATGTGGGCAAAGAGGTCGTGAGCCTGCCGATCGGGGATATCGAGGCGCATCATCTGGTTGTTGAGTTGGATCGGGCCATTGGCGGGGCGAAGCGTTTTGATTTCTGGTTCGCGGCGGAGGGTGCTTACGTCGAGGGAGAGGCGGGGCTGCACATGCTGGTGAAGCACGCCGGGCCGTGGGGCCAGACTCTGGAGCTTGAGGGCATCGAACGCCGGGCGTACTGGCTGCGCTGATCGGCTGTAGACTTCACGGGGTGCTGATGAATCGATCCCATACCGGTCTGAGAAGGATAGTGATCTGCCTGTTCGCGCTGGCGGGGTCTGCGGGGTCTGCGGGGGCTGCGCGGGCGAGTCTGGAGAGCGATGTCCAGGAACTGATTAACGCGGCGAGTCTGGGGCCGACAACGACCTCGATCTATGTGCGCGATCTGAGCAGCGAAGAGGAACTGGTGGAGATCAACGCCGACGCGCTGATGATCCCGGCGAGCAACATGAAGCTGGTGACGACAGCGGTGGCGTTGGATGTTCTGGGGCCGGGGTTCACCTACTTCACCGAACTGCGGAGCGTGCAGGCGGGGGATGGCCCGCCGGCGCTGTGGATCATCGGCAACGGTGATCCGACGTTCGGTGCCCCGGATGTGCTGAAGGCGCACGGGATCGAGATCGATCAGTTGCTGGGAACGTGGGTGGAGGAGGTCAGGGAAACCGGGCGCAGTGAGTGGGCGTCGGTCATGATTGATGACCGGGTATTTGATGATCGGTTCACCCACCCGAACTGGCCAGCTGACCAACTGAGCAACCATTGGTGTGCCGGGATCGCGGGGCTGAACTTCTACTCGAACTGCGTTGAGGTCATTCCCCAGCCAGCAGATGTCAGGGGGGCGGCCCCTTCGGTGCGGCTGTTCCCGCCTGCGGCGTTTTTTGAGACGACCAATCGTGCAACAACGGGTCGGACCGACTCATTCTGGGTCAGCCGTGACCTTGATCGTGATGTCCTGGTCTTCCGGGGCTCGGTGCGTCATCGGCGGAGCGTCGGGGTGCGCGTCGCGGTGCGCGATCCGGCGTACTACCTGGGTCAGCACGTCCGGCAGGCATTAGTCGAGGCGGGCACGGTGGTCGGCGAGGTCCGGCGGCCAGATGTCGGCTTCGATCCCGAGAACTACGAGGCGCTGCACAGGGTCGAGACGGCGTTGTCGGTCGTGCTCGAGCAAGCAAACCGGGATTCGGACAACCTCGCTTCCGAAGGGCTGTTCAAGGCGATCGGCTGGCAGACCACAGGCCAGCCGGGCTCGTGGGAGAACGGGGCTGCGGGGGTACGGCTCGCGCTGCGGAATCGGATGGGCCCGCGAGCTGCGGTGTTTCAGGTCGATGACGGGTCGGGCATGAGCCGAGAGAATCGGGTGACGGCCCGGCTGATGGTGGAGCTGCTGGATTCGATGTGGAACGCGCAAGACAAGCGCGAGGCGTACCTCACCACGCTGGCCGTCGGCGGGGAGACCGGGACGCTGGATGATCGGATGGATGATTCACCCCTGAACGACGTGGTCATCCGGGCCAAGTCGGGGTATCTCAACGGGGTCTCGGCGCTCTCGGGGTATCTAACGATTCCTGGGGCCGCGGCGGGAACGACGCGGACGCTTGCGTTTAGCATGTTATTCAACGGGTTTGAGCGGCCGGTAACTAACTCGCGCCTCAAGGAGGTGCAGGAGAGAGTCCTGGCCACCCTAGCCACGCGGATTCGGCGGGAGATCGCCAGCGAGGTATCTGCGGCACCACGTTGATCCAGTTTGAAATCTGGGCCGGATGTCCAGGCAGGGCCGGACGGTTAAGCTAAAACCGAGATGAGGCCAGGCTCTTGGCGTTGATCTTTGGGGTATCAAGAATAGGGTGATGTCGGTGAAGTTTGAGGATTACTACAAGGTGCTCGGGGTCAAGCGATCAGCGTCGCAGGAGGAGATCCAGAAGGCGTACCGCACGCTGGCGCGTAAGCATCACCCGGATGTCAACAAGGCGGCGGATGCAGCGGAGAGGTTTTCCCGGATCAGCGAGGCCTACGAGGTGCTCAAGGACCCGGAGAAGCGCAAGCAGTATGACCAACTCGGGGCCAACTGGAAGCACGGTCAGGATTTCCGCCCGCCGCCGGGCTATGAGGGATTCGGCGGTGGGCAACGAACAGGGTCAGCCCAGTTTCAGGGGGGATTTCACGACTTCTTCGAGGCCTTTCTCAATCAACAGACCGGCGGGCGCGGCGGGATGGGCGGAGGTATGGGGGGCGGAGGCTTCGAGGACCTGTTTAACCAGGCGGGCTTTGGAGGAACTGCAGGGCGCGCCCAGGCGCAGGCCCCGCGAGCACAAGAGCACGAGCTGACGATCTCGCTCGATGAGGCGTTCCGTGGCTCCACTCGGCAACTGACACTCAATGGTCCGGGCGGGAACAAGACGATCGACCTCAAGGTCCCGGCTGGCTCGGCAGACGGGAGCAAGATTCGGCTGCGCGAGGAGAACCTGATCCTGAAGATCAAGGTCGCCAGGCACCCCGACTTCGAGGTCGACGGGCGGAACCTGACCACGACCGTGCGCGTGCAGCCCTGGCAGGCCGTGCTCGGCGACAAGGTGGAAGTGCGCACGCTCGACGGCAGCGTGGATATGACGATTCCCGCAGGAGCATCATCGGGTCAGCGGCTGCGGCTGCGCGGCAAGGGACTGCCCAACGCCAGGGGCGAGCCGGGCGACCTGTTCGTCCGGGTCATGATCGATGTCGGCAAGGAGCTCTCCGAGGAAGAGCGGCGGCTTTACGAGAAGCTGCGCGAGCTGGATCGCTAGCGGCATCAAACTGATAGAACGATACCGGTCAGTCAGAGCTACATTAAAAACCCAACAATCGGGGGCACTGATTGAGGGTCTAGTGGTCCCACCAACTGCCATTGTGGCGGTCGCGGCCGCGGTCGCGATCTGTGTAAATCTATTTACTGAAGGCACTTAACCGGATTTATGGTCTGGCGCGCCACGTGCATAGTAGTGAGGTAATTCGTGAGGCTATCGATTGGAAGGACCTGCTGATGGACCTGAGCAAGACAACCGAGAAAGTCCGGCTGGCGCTCCAGCAGGCGCAGCTGGATGCCGGCAGGCGCGGTCACCAGCAGGTGGACCCCGAGCATGTGCTGCTCGCGTTGGTCATGCAGCCCGAGGGTCTCATCCCTCGGCTGCTGGAGCGAGTCAACACAAAGCCTGAAGTGCTTCGCGCCGCCATTGATCGCGAGTTGAGCAAGCGGCCGTCGGTGTCGGGTCAAGGGACCCAGCAGGCGGGCGGGTCGCAGCGCTTCGCCCGGATGCTGGCGGGCGCCCAGGACGAGGCGAAGTCGATGGGGGATGGGTATGTGTCGGTCGAGCATCTGGTGCTCGCGATGCTCGGGGAAGAAGGGTCGCCAGCGGCGAGCCTGCTGCGCGACGCCAACCTGGATCGCGATGTGCTCAAGGCGCTGCTGGAGAAGGTGCGTGGGAACCAGCGCGTGACGACCGACAATCCCGAAGCGACTTACGAAGCCCTCGAGAAGTATGGCCGCGACCTGGTCGCTGAAGCCAGAGACGGCAAGCTCGACCCGGTGATCGGTCGTGACGACGAGATCAGACGCACAATCCGGGTCCTCTCACGCAAGACCAAGAACAACCCGGTTCTCATCGGCGAGCCAGGCGTCGGCAAGACCGCGATCGTCGAGGGTCTGGCTCAGCGGATCGTCCGAGGCGATGTGCCGGAAGGGCTCAAGGACAAGTCAGTTTTCTCGCTGGACCTTGGATCACTTATCGCGGGCGCGAAGTTCCGTGGTGAGTTTGAAGAGCGGCTCAAAGCGGTGTTGCACGAGATCAAGGCCGCAGAAGGCCGGGTCCTGCTGTTCATCGACGAACTGCACATGATCGTCGGGGCGGGCAAGACCGAGGGGGCGATGGATGCGGGCAACATGCTCAAGCCGATGCTCGCGCGCGGCGAGCTTCACTGCATCGGCGCGACGACGCTCAACGAGTACCGCCAGAACATCGAGAAAGACGCGGCCCTCGAAAGACGCTTCCAGACCGTGCTGGTCGATCAGCCGACAGTCGAAGACACGATCTCTATCCTTCGCGGGCTGCGTGAACGCTTTGAGGTTCACCACGGCGTACAGATTCAGGATGGCTCGCTCGTCGCGGCGGCCCGAATGTCACATCGCTACATCCCCGACCGCTTCCTGCCGGACAAGGCGATCGATCTTGTTGATGAGGCGTGCGCCATGATCCGCACAGAGATGGATTCGATGCCAGCAGAGCTCGATGCGGCGGTGCGGCGCGTCATGCAACTCGAGATCGAGGAGAAGGCGCTGCAGGCCGAGAATGACAAGGCCAGCGCCCAGCGACTGGAGGACCTGCGGGCCGAACTCGCCGAGGCGCGATCGCAGGCCAGCACGATGCGGGCGCAGTGGGAGACCGAGAAGGCCTCGATCGGCACGACACAGCAGTTGCTGGAGCAGATCGATCAGGTCAAGCGCGAGATGGAGACCGCGGAGCGCTCGTACAACCTCGAAAAGGCGGCGGAACTTAAATACGGCCGACTCCCTGAGCTCGAGAAACAACTGGCCGACCGCGAGAAGGCGGAGCAATCCGAAGATAACGGTGCGGCGGGCTCTCAAGCAGGCCGCCTACTCCGCGAGCGTGTGACCGAAGATGAGATCGCGTCGATCGTGGCCCGATGGACGGGCATCCCTGTCACGCGGCTGCTCGAATCAGAGCGTGACAAGCTGCTGCGGCTGTCCGATGTGCTGCACGAGCGCGTGGTCGGGCAGGATGAGGCCGTGTCGCTGGTATCGGATGCGATCCTTCGATCACGGGCGGGTATCTCCGACCCCAAGCGGCCGATCGGCTCGTTCCTCTTCCTCGGCCCAACAGGCGTCGGCAAGACCGAGCTCGCACGCGCGCTCGCCGAGGCACTGTTCGACTCCGAGGACAACATGGTGCGGATCGACATGTCGGAATACATGGAGAAACACGCCGTCTCTAGGCTGATCGGTGCCCCTCCCGGCTACATCGGCTTCGAGCAAGGCGGCCAGCTCACCGAAGCCGTTCGCCGCAAGCCCTACTCGGTTGTGCTCTTCGACGAGATCGAAAAAGCACACCCGGATGCATCCTCAATCCTGCTGCAGTTGCTCGACGATGGCCGGATCACCGACGGCCATGGCCGAACGGTGAGTTTCAAGAACACGATCGTCATCATGACCTCCAACCTTGGCTCGCAGCACCTTCTCGACGATGCGGTCATGGGTGGCGGAGACGTGTCGCAGATGGTGCGCGACCAGGTGATGCACGATGTCCGCCACCACTTCCGACCGGAGCTGCTCAACCGGATCGACGAGATGATCCTCTTCGCCCCGCTCACCCTCGCGCAGCTCACGAGCATCGTTGACCTGCTCGCGGCGGACATCAGCAAGCGGCTGTCAGAGCAGCGCATCTCACTGGAGTTGACGGAGCATGCCAAGCAACACCTTGCCGAACGCGGGTTTGACCCCGTGTACGGGGCGAGGCCGCTTCGCCGAACGCTGCAGCGCGAGCTGGAAACGCTGATCGCGCGTCAGATCATCGCTGGCGACGTGCCGGAGGGGTCGCACGTCGTGGTGGATGTTGATGGGGATCATCTGACCCTGGCTATACGAGAAGGCATCAAGACTTAGAGGAACTGCCAGTCGTCGGTGTAGACCGTGTAGCCCCAGAGCAGGGCGTTGGTGATGCCGTGGGACCAGGCGATCGGGCCGATGCCCTGTCGCTTGTGCTCGGGCAGGCTCGCCCGATTGGTGTACCAGACCAGCCAGCACCAGACGATGCCACAGGCGATGCAGCCCGGCCAGTCCCTCATCGCGTGGCTCATGCTGAACACCAGCGTCGAAGCGAACACCGCCCACAGCGTCATCGCGCCGACAGGCGTATCAATGAGCTGACGGGTCAGAATCGGCTGCTCCTTCGAGACCTCCTCGCCGAAGCGGGTGTTCATCAGCATGTCGCCGATGACCGGCATATCGCAGAGCACCTGACCAACACCTCGGAGCGTGGGCCGACGTTTCTGAAGCCCGCGCACCATCGCCGAACGGATGAACAGCTCCTCGAACAGCGGGACCACCAGCGACATCCCCAGCAGACGCAGGAAGAGCAGCACATAACCAAAGGTCCGCTCGAGCCCCTCGTCCGTGGTCATGTCACGGATGGGATGGCTGTCGGTCGTTGCGAAGACACCGGGCTCAGCAGCGGTGTTGACGTAGTCGATCGCGGCGATGGGCTCGCCTTCGAGCAAGGCATTCCAACGCGGACCAAACTCCCCCGCCATCAGCCAGCCCAGGACGACCCACGCGACGAGAAGAAACACCCCTGTGGGGATCGCCAGCCAGTGGAACCGGATGTTCAGCTCAGGCGTGAGCCTGCGGTACCGCCAGAGCAGCCAGAGCACCAGCAGGCACTGAACCGAATACAGCACGACCTGCACCGGCGACGACTGCCACGCCAGGCCAACCGCCTCCAGGCCGGGAATCGCCTGCACGGTCGAGCCCAGGCCAATCAGCATCAGGCCGACGATGTAGGCGAAAAAAGGCAGGACGCGCGGGTGCCATGGGTTCTCAGCGACCCAGGCATCGAGACGTTCAAGGAACGACGTGGCGGGTTGTCGGTCAGGTTCCTGGGTCAACTGCATAGGCCTCTGATCGGCACAAGGGCAGCTTCGGCGGCATCCAACAAAAGCTTGAGTCCGGAGGAAGTTACCATCAATCAAGACCTTGATGGAGACCTCGTGCCCGACATCTTCGATGTCTTTGACCCCGATCCCCGCGTGATGACCCACCCGGCGGCCATCGACCCTGACTCACTGCTCAAGCAGTGCGACCTGCTGCGTGCCAAGCGCGGGGGTCCTGGCGGGCAGCGGCGCAACAAGGTCGAGACCCATGTCGAGCTGGTTCATCGGCCCACCGGCATCAGGGCTGGTGCCGGGGAGCGGCGGTCGGCCGCCGATAATCAGCGCGTTGCGCTCCAGCGGCTGCGAATCCGCCTGGCGATCCAACACCGCGAGGCCGCGAATCTGACGGAGAGTCCGAGTGCGCTTTGGTCGTCCAGACGTAGGCGTGACCAGACCCTCGCGATCAACCCCAGCCATATGGATTATCCCGCCCTGCTTGCCGAGGCGCTCGATCTCATCCACGCCTGCGGGTACGACCTCCGGCGGGCGGCCACGCTCCAAGGCGTCAGCCGAACGCAGATCATTAAGCTGCTCCGGCACCAGCCCGAGGCCCTGGCAACCGTCAATCAGGAGCGCCAAGGCCGGGGACGACCCCCGGTTAAGTAAAGCCGTGCGTTCTGTAGTGATTGTGACGGCGCACAGGCAACCATCGCCCAGCCCTAGGGGATTCCCGAGCATCGGTGCGGCTCAAGGTCCCGATATAGGACATAGGAGCCGTTTCAACATCGCTTGCGTGGAGACCGTGAATGCTGAGGGTGGATTTGCGTCGAGCACAAGAGGGAATGGCGCTGGCTCTGCCGGTGATGAACCCCAAGAGCCCTTCCAAAGTCTTGTTGAAGATCGGCTTTGAGCTGACCGGCAAGATCATCGCGAAGCTGCGCGACCTGCAGGTTCGGTACGTGTGGGTGCGCTACCCAGCCCTGCAGTCCATCGAGAGTTTCATGAACGCCGAGGCCAATCAGGTGCGTTCGGAAGTCGTCAACGATGTCGCCGCCGCCTTTGAGGACCTGCAGACCAAGTCCGCAGCAAAACTGCCCTACGACCAGTACGAACGATCCATATCGAAGCTCGTGGATCAACTGATCGGCAACCCGCGGTCGGCCGTATTCCTCGGCGACCTCGCCGACATCGACGACAAACAGGTCCGCCACGCCACCTCGGTGATGTACCTGTCGATCCTCATCGGCCTCAAGCTCGAAGGCTACATCGTCCACGAGCGCAAGCACGTCGATCCGTCACGCGCCAAGGAAGTCATCAACCTCGGCATCGGCGCGATGCTCCACGACATCGGCATCAGCACCCTCGATAGCGAGGTGCGCGACCGCTTCTACGAAACACTCGATGAGTCCGACCCAGCCTTCCAGGAGCACACCGCAGCCGGCTACGAGATGATCCGTGGCAACCTCGAGCCTTCCGCTGCGACCGTCGTGCTCAACCACCACCAGCGGTGGGATGGCTCGGGCTTCGCCGGCAGAGATTTCCCGGCGCTGCCCGGCAAGCGCACCCACGTCTTCGCACGCATTGCCGCCGTCGCTGATGTCTTCGACCTGATCCGCCGGCCCCCCAGCGGGGAGCAGGAGCGCCCCACCGTCTGGGCCCTGCAGGTCATGCTCCGCGACCCGATGTGCAAAAAGTTCGACCCGAACATCCTAGAAACCCTCACGGAGGTCGTCCCCCCCTACCCACCAGGCATTATCGTGAAGCTATCCGATGGCCGCTCTGGCGTGGTCCTCGACACCAGCCGACTCGACCCCTGCCGACCCAAGGTCCAGGTCCTCGAGGACCCCGAAAACCTCGGCAACCCAAAGAATGGCTCCGGCGAGGTGCTCAACCTCACCGAGATGCCCGCGTCAATTGTGATCGCCGAAGTCGACGGCATGGACGTCAGCAAACTCAACTTCTCGAACAAGCTGCTGCCCTCGGCCCAGGGCCTGCTCGCGGCGTAGGCGAATCGATCGCGGTAGCCTGATATCGTGATCAAATACCTCGGCTCGAAACGAACTCTGCTCCCGAAGATCCTCCAAGTTGTTGGCTCCTTCGGTAGCGATCAATCCACCATCATCGATCTCTTCTCCGGCACCTCGCGCGTCGGCCACGCCCTCAAGGCCGCTGGCTACCGCGTGCTGGCCAATGATCACAACGCCTACGCCGCCACCCTCGCCCGCTGCTACGTCCAGGCCGATCGCGAGGATCACCTTCATGATGCCAAGCAACTCGTCGCCGAGTTCAACACGATGCCAGGGCAGCCCGGTTACATCACCAAGACCTTCTGCGAGCAGGCGCGCTACTTCCAGCCCAAGAACGGCGAGCGCATCGATGCGATCCGCGAAGCGATCGCCCGCAAGAACCTCGACCCCGAACTCGAAGCCGTCATGCTTGTGTCCTTGATGGAAGCCGCGGACCGCATCGACTCGACCACCGGCGTCCAGATGGCCTACCTCAAGTCCTGGGCCGCCCGATCCCACAAAGACCTCGAACTCCGCGTCCCTAACCTTCTTCCGCAAGCCGCTGGCGGGAAGGGCCAAGCCACCCAGCTCGACGCGATCGAGGCCGCTCAACAGCTCGACGCCGACGTGATCTACCTCGACCCGCCCTACAACCAGCACTCCTACCTCGGCAACTACCATATCTGGGAGACGCTGGTCCGCTGGGACGCGCCCGAGGCCTACGGCATCGCCCGAAAACGCATCGACTGCCGCGAACGTGCCTCGGCCTTTAACAGCAAAAAGAAGTTCAACAACGTCATGCGCGACCTCCTTGGTGCTCTCCGCTGCCGAGCCTTAGTCGTCTCCTTCAACAACGAGGGTTATATCGATCGGCCCGCCATGGAAGCGATGCTCGCCACCTGCTTCGACGGCAAGGCCCACGTCCTGACCCTCGAACACGACTACAAACGCTACGTCGGCGCCCAGATCGGCATCCACAACCTCAAGGGCGTCAAAGTCGGCAAGGTCAGTCACCTGCGCAACAAGGAATACCTCTACATCGTCACAGCAGACGCCAGCCTGCTCGAACGCCTACAACCAGACACCACCGAGGTTCAGGAAGTCATGTTCACCACTGATTAAGACTCAGGGATCGACGCGCTCAAAGCCCGCCTGATCGAGACGCATGCGAACCACGTTAACCAGCGCATCACCAAGCGTGCCCTCATCACCCCCAGCCAGGCGCTTCCGCTCGGCCGCCAGATAAACCTCCCGCTCGGCCTGCAGCGCCTTGATCTCGGCCTGCACCTCAGCACGCTCGGTACCTCGCCGCTCGACCTCAGCCAGCAGCGCATCATCATCCAGCGACCGCAACGCCTCCGGGAGCTGATCGCGTTCAACCTCATCCATCTCGACACGCTCAGCAGCCACCGCATCAACAAGGTCCCATGTGTCGTTGTGATACGCCGAACTCGCCTTTGAGGCGACCCGTGCCATAGCGGTCATCGGTGCAACCGATTCCGCCAACCCATCCTGTACTTCCTGGCGACGCAACATCGCAGAGCCTTCATGCCCGTAAGGGATGTAGGTGCTGTTGAGCTTCCGGTTGAGTTCCAGAATACGATCGTCCTGAGGGCACCTGATGTCGAGAATCGCACGGTCCTGCTCGATGGTCAGAAACTCACCATTCCCAAGCTGAGCCCCCAGGTGCCATTCACCCCGTCGGCCCTCATCCGCCGACCCACAATGAATCGTGTTGACCGTGATGTCCTTGTCCGTCGCCGCCTTGCACGCCAGCGCGTAGTCCAACGATCCCTGCGTGAACGCCTCGTTACCTGCGATAAACACAAACCGTGCATCCCGCCCCGAATCGCTCCACGCCAACTCACCCACAGCACGACTGATGACCTCTCCGCAATGCTCACTCCCGCCATGCGTGTCGAGCGCAAACAGCGCCTCGGACACAGCGTCAAGATCACGAGTCAGCGTGACGACCCGGCGGATGTACCCGCTCTGGGCCGAGAGATCATTGTTGCCATATTCATAAAGGGCGACCTCAATGACCGCATCACGACCGTTGCGTCGATGCCGAGCTAACTCGTTGACCATGCCCCAGAGCTGCGCCTTCGCCTGATGGATCAGACCGTCCATCGAGTTCGAGGTGTCGAGCAGCAGCGCCACCTGAATTCGCGGGGCATCCCGAGCCTCATCAACCACCACAGGCGTTGGCGGATTACTTGTGGGCACAAGCGACTGGCCCGAAACACTAAGTGGACAAGCCAACGCGGCAGCAAGCAGACAAGAGGACAGCGTGGGACGCATCAGACGCCTCCTTTCACAGGATCGGTTGTCGGTCACATGGCAGTTAGACGCACTCGATCACCGGGCGGTTCCAGAATCAGACAGATTTTTTTAGTACGCGTTCAGCTTGCGCAGCGGAATACGCTCAAGATCGATTCCCGCCAGCAGCTCGGCCACGCGAACCCCCGTATCTCCCCGACCATAAGGGTGACGCGCTTTCGACGTGTCCAGCGCAAGCGCCTGACGAACCGCCGCACGAACCGCTCGCTCGCCGTAGTCACAATCAACCATCGTCCCCGGCCGCTCGCGCCCCGCCTGCCGCGGGCCGATGTTGACCGCTGGCGTCCGCAGCGCCGCAGCCTCAATCAACCCCGCCGAGCTGTTGCCGACCAGCACCCCGGCGCCAGCGAGAAGCGACAAGAACAGGTCTCGTGGTAGGTGCTTGACCGTCTTCACAGCAGCCTTCTTGATCGCACGTCGGATCCCCTCGGCACCTGCATCCGTGTTCGGATGCAGCACCAGCGGATCATGCTTCTTGACCGCCTGAAGCGTCGCCTCCATCCAGGCTTGCTCCTGCTTGGTTGATTCGCCTACCGGATGCTGCAACACCATCACCTTCGGCGCATCACCGTCCGCGACGACCTCTCCAAGCCCATCCATCGCGGGAGACCCCACCACCATGACGCGATCCTTCGTCTCGCCCATCCGAACCAGCCGGCGGCGACTCCCAGCCGTAGCGGGCAGGTGCAGATGCGCCAGCTTGCTGATCGCATGACGCATCGATTCGTCTGCAACCCCTTCCGCACGGTCCCCGCCATGCAGATGCGCGACCCTAAACCCCCCCACCGCCGCCGCACTCGCCGCGGCGAAAGCCTCGATGCGATCCCCCAGCACCACCACAAACGTCGGACGCAACGACTCAAACACCCCAGCCATCCGAGTAACCCCACGCCCCAGCGCTCTCACATCATCGACACGCCCCTCTTCGCCAGGCTTCTGCATCGGTACCCGCCGCGCAATCCGATACCCCGCAGCCCGAATATCGTCGATCGTCCCCAGCGTCAGATGAGTCCCCGTCACGATCAGACTCGTCTCAAGCCCACGATAGGCCAGACAAGCATCAAGCACCGTGCGCAACAAACCAAACTCCGCCCGCGTCCCGGTGACGATCACAACCCGCCGCCGCGATGACATCAGGCGACCCTGCCCGCAGCACACAGATTCAGGAGCGCCGCCTCGGCCACCGCCAGATCCGCCGCCGTATCAATATCAACCACCTCGCCGGGCTCTGTCACCACCGCTCGTCGATCGGCCCCAAGAAACGCGTGCGGCTCGCCCTCCTGAACGGTAAACAACGCCTGACGCCGAACCACAATCAACCCGCCATCCAACAGATACACAGGCGGAAGGTCCTGCCGACGATAAACCTGATTCTCAACATACGCCGACATCCGCCCCGCATCATCCACCGTCTTCATCCACCAGGGATGCGTCTTGCCAACCGCGCACACCGACTGCACCGAATCGCATCCCGTCTCAAGCAGCATCGACACCCCCCGATCAATCAGCCCCTCCGGCCGCACCGGAACATTGCCGTACAGCAACACAATCACCTCGTAAGGATCACCAACCGACTCCACTGCATGACGAGCCGCCGCATCGACCGTCGCTGTGTCCGTGGCCAGATTCGAAGGGCGCTCGATCACCTCGACGCCAAGTGTTCGGCCGATCGTCGCGAGCCGATCACCATCGGTTGTCAGAACAATCTTCCCGATCGACGCAGCGGATCGCGCATGATCCACCGTCCACGCCAGCATCGGCCGCCCCGCCACCACCGCCTCGTTCTTGCCCGGCAGCCCCTTGCTGCCCGAGCGAGCCAGAATCACCGCCAACGCCTTGTCACCCGACATCGCAGCACTCATGGCCGGTGCCACTCCTTGCACGATCCACAGATCGTCAGCTCGTGGAATCGACTCTCATCGTGCGCCGCTTTTGACTCCGCCCCTCGCCGCCAAATCGTCAACAGACTATCGATCCGCGCATCGCCCATCGGCGATCGCCCCTGCCAATCCTGGTCACACAACGCGACCACCCCATCCGACAGAACACTCATCCGCTGGCCCAACTGCTTGCACCCCACCCGCCGTGGCGGCTCCATCGGCACCGGCGACAACTCCGGCATCAGCCCGCAACCTGAACACGACGGCTGAATCATCGCGTACCCACCCGCCCGCAACCACCGCTCGAAGAAACTCTCCATGTCCGATAGCGTCTCCGGCACCTTCACCAGACGAGGGACAATCCACGGCACCTGATCTCCCCGGCCATCCGCGCTCCGCCGAACCCGCCGCTCGTTGAACAACCGCTGAAGGTTGTCCGTCACCACGCCAAACTCCTGCCCCATCACCTTCTTGTACGTCTCCGACGAATCCGCGTTGATCCGCACAATCACCAGGTCCAACGGCAGGTCAAGCAGCTTCTCCGCTTCAGACCAGGACGACAACAAGTCCGTCTCGATGCCAATCCCCATCACACCCGCCTCATGCGCTGCCATCACGACCCGATCCCACTCCGGATGCTCCATCGCATCGCCCAGGCCGCCCAGCAACAACGACACATCACCCGGTTCGCCTAACTGATCAACCAGCCGCTCAGCCAGATCGAGCTCCAGATCGGGCCGCTCGAACGCCACATAAGCCTGTGGCGTGATCGGCCCTGTCGCCGGCCGCCGGGGCGTCAGCTCCAGATTCACCTGCTGAGGCAACCGCTCAAACAAATGCTCCGGGTGATCTCGCTCCCACGACGCGATCGCCTCCACTAGACGGTCTGCGTCAACGGTCGCCAGCCGATCACCAAAAAATCGCTCAAGAACACGCAGCCGCTCGATCGACCTCGGCGTGTCATAGACCAGCCGCTTCCGACAATCACGCACCTTCGGGCTGATCGGCACCGTGACCTCACGCCCGATCGGATCAATGGCCGGACTGTGGCTGTTGTACCCCAGCATCGAGCCGAAGTTCCCGCCGTGCTCCGCAAACTCGGCCAAAAACGGAACCGACATCACCAAGGGACCAAGCCCTGGCGGGGCCTGCGTCAGCGTGACCTTCATGTGCTCAGGACTCGTCTGATGCAGCTCAATCAACTCGCGCGCATAGCCCGTATCAAACAACGGCCAGTCCCCACGCACCAGCAGCACCGACTGCGCACCATGCGTTTCCGCCGCACGAGCCAACGGGCCCGCCGGCAGCAGCTCATCAAAGCCCGTTGCAAACCCCAGCCCACCACGCCAGCTATCCACCGCCCACTTCCGTGCCGCCACCAGCCGCGCCGTCTGCCGATCGCGTAAGCCCTCAGGGTCGGCGTACACCTGAACGCGCTCACGCACGTCGTCCGGCAGCAACGCCAGCGGATTCTGCCCCTCGGGATAAACCAGCACCACACCATCCAACGACTCGATCGACAACACCCTGCGGACGGTCATCTCTAAAACAGTCATCCCCGCGATCTGATCACTCAGATCACGCGCATGGCCCAACCGGCCGTTCATCACATCCGTCGGAATGATCGCCAGCACTCGCGACACCACCTGCTCCTAAGCAGCCACCGGCCGTTGTTCTGGCGACAGCCGTTCAACGCGACGCAGCGCCTCCCGGAAAATCGATTCCGCCTCATGGCACGCCTGTAGCAGCCAGTCAATGTTCTCCAGGTCCCGCTTGAGCTGACCCGCCTGCCGAGCCATGAAGTCGCCGGTGATGTGGCTGATCCGGCGATCCGCCGCCTGGCGGCGAAAAACGCCGATGGTGTTCATCGCGTTGACCGCCATAAACGTCGCCTTCAGTTCACCATGCACTCTGCCATCATTGACCTTGAGCTTCTCGAAGAGCTTGAGCATCTTCGCCTTGTCCTGCTGATGCCGCTGCATCTTGTTGAGGATCCGCGTGGTGTCGCCCGAGACCCGACGCAGCTCGTCCAACTCCCGCAACCGCAGGCTCAACAGCTCCCGCGCCCTCTCAAGTCGCTCCGGGTCAAGCTCAAGCCCCGCCGCTGGCAACTCCGGCACCACGCCGGTCGTCAAACCAGTGATCGCATCCGTAAGCGACATCCGCTCGGTGTGCTCCTTCGGCTGCCCCCCTTCGGTCGCGTCGATGACCCGCTCCGACGACTGCGCAAAATCTCGCTCAAACTGACGCAGATACGTCAGCATCTGCTCGTCGGTAAACATCGGTCGCCCACGGATGTCCTCCACTCGCTTGAGATTCCCACGCATCCGAACTATCCGCTGCCACTCCATCATCTCGATCGTGTTGAACTGTGACAGCTCCGGCGACCATACCTGATGCACCGAAGTCCCCGGCGCGTAATACAACCCATCCGAAAAACCCAAGTCCTGACCGATCAGCAGGATCGGGTCGCAACCAAGGTACTGGGCCAGATAAAACGACAGATGCGCCACCGTCGAGCCCGCTCGCATTGGCGGGATCGGCCTTGCCAGATCACCAACCAGCTTGTCGTTGAACTCCGAACCAATAATCCGAACCGGTCCCGGAAACACCTCCAGAATCCTCGGGTGCGCCTTGGGCTCAGCCACCAGCGTCACATCCGGAAGATCAGGAAGATCCTCGTAAAAGCGCGTGCAGATCGGCGAGTAATCCAACGCCGTCACAAAATCCGGTCGTATCCCCCGATCCAGCAGAGGCCGCAGCGCCGTCTGCGCCGCGATCACCACCAGCCGCGACCGCGCCTCAGGATCACGCAGCAGATCGACATTCCGAACCAGACTCGGCCCCGCCGCCACACACACCGCCGGATAACCTGCCGCTGCCCGATGCAGCTCCGCGACCGTCGCCCCCGCTACATAGTGCCCCAGGTTGTTCACCAGATTCCGGCACGTCCGCGCCGAGTTCACCAGCGCCGTCGCAACCGTCGTCCTGAAAAACGCCAGCACCTCCGTGAACGTCTTGGAAAACCGCGCCATCGCAGCGCCCTGCCGGCTTCGAGATGCAGGATGCGTGAGCAGTTGTGCCCCCTGCGTGATCAGCCCGCCCATACCCTCCAGCCGCGAAGTCAGCGCCGCCCGGTCATCCGCATCATCAACAAAGACCACTGTGCCCCGAGCGATCCAGTCCGCATGATCGACACGCTCAAACACCGCCCGCATCAAGGACAGGTCCGGCTCAAACACAATAAGCACAGCCTTCGGGCCGATCCGCTCCGACACCGCCGCCACGTGATAACCCAGCCCCAACCCCATCACCACCGCACACCCCGCCTGATCCTGATCGATCTTCTCCGCCAGCTTCGCCGCCTCAGCCTGTGGATCAAACCGGCTCGCCAGCCAGCTCGCCTCCCCCTCGACCTGCGCCGTCAACGGCCCCTTCTTCGACGCCTGCCACGCCAGACGCGCAGGCTCCGTCCGGCTCAGCCGCTCGGCCAGCTCCGCATTCCGCAGCCCCAGTGCACTGAGGTTCCGGGTCAAAATCTTGTGCTCATCCGACATCGTGTTATCGGAACATCGACCAGCCCCCACCCCCGCCATGAACTTCACCCCTCACCGACCCGTACGCATGCTGAACGCTGTATCGTCTCAGTGGATCACCAAGGAGCCCTCGCGATGGTCGACCTGCTTCGATCGCTGTTTCTCGAAGAACCCTGGCCACTGATCGTCGCCGCCTTCGCCCTCGCCGCCGTCGCGGTGATCATCGCCCGCGCAGCGGGCAAGCCCGCCTACGGACTCACCGCCGGCCTCGCCCTGATCGCCACCGCCCTCCTCGCCATCCCTCTCTCCATCGTGATCACCACCGACCACGAACAGGTCGCCCAGCGGCTCGATGCCCTCATGGCCGCCGCCAGCAACTACGACCGCGCCGCCCTCGACGCCGTCGCCACCGACGACCTCACCCTCCTCGGGCCCTCCGGCACACCCATCCGACAACGCCCCGGCCTCGACATCTGGGTCCAGAACATCGCCGAGCAATACAACCTCCGCCAGCACAGAATCTGGACCCAGCAAACCACCTTCCCCAGCGACGGCCTCGCCATCACCCAAGCCGAGATCCGCACCTACACCGAAAACCTCGGCGCCCCCGCACGCACCTGGTGGGAACTCCGCTGGACCCGAACACCCCAACACGGCTGGAAAATCTCCTCCATGACCTGGCTCCGCTCCTCCGCAGGTGTCCCCGAACCCGGATCCTTCTGATGAGCCACCACACAAGAACACCCCCGCGCCTCCGCTACCATAACCCCATGCCACGCCGACTCTTCATCACCTGCCTCTTGACCCTGCTCATCCCCGCCCTTGCCTCCGCTCAGGACCAGACCCTCACCCTCCGCCCCGCCTTCAAAGAAGGACAGACCCGCACCTACGAGGAATGGGCCCTCTGGACCACCACCACCGACGTCCAGTTCCCCGGAGGGGTTAACAACCGACAAGAAATCCTCAAGGTCAACGCCCTCACCCGCTGGGAAGTCCTCCGCGTCCGCCCCAACGGTTCAGCGACCTGCAAACTCTCCGTCGATTGGATCGAACTCCAGATCGAGGCATCCGCCCGTGGGGAAACCGATCGCTTCACCGTTGACACCCGTAAAGGCCCCGGCGACCACAAACCCATCCACGACAGCCTCTCCGAAGTCGTCAATAACCCCCTCACCTACACCTTCGCCCCCGACGGCACCATCGAAAAAGTCGACGGCGTCAACCAGCGAAAACTCCGCATCGACAACGTCGGACTCGATCGACTCAAACAGGAAGCCATCTTCGGCGTCGCCTCCGAAACCCAGCCCGGCAACCTCCCCGCCACCCTCCGCGAAGGCTCCACCTGGAAACAAACCCTCGACGGCTACGCCTTCGAGAACATCAACCTCGAACTCCCCCTCCAATACCAAGCCCAGACCATCACCACCATCGAAGACGTACCCATTGCCATCGTCTCAGTGACAGCACGACCCAAACTTATCGAACCCGAAACACCGCCACTCCCGCCGGGAGCCACACCCCCCGACTTCCAACCCGGCCCGACAAGCTACGACTCCGAAATCTTCTTCGACCTCGACCGCCGCGAAGTCGCCGCACGCCACAGCAGCCAGTCCCAGAGCTACACCCTCCGACTCAACGCCCCCAACGGCAACATCACGGTCACACGTACCGAAGCCATCCAGAGCCAGTCACTCAGAGTCCAGACCAGCGACTAACCCGCTCACTCCGCCGCCGCCAGCACCGCCGTGGTCGACTCAAGCTCAAAACTCACCGCGACCCGTAGCGTCGTATCCACACTCACATCACCGAGCTTGAGCACCAGCCCGGTCTCAAGCTCCTCAACCCCACGCACCCCCTCCACCTCGTGTGCCTTTGCCCGCGCTGGTAACTCAAGATGAAGCCGCGCGTCACGCGCCTGCGCTGAGCCCCGGTTGGTCACACGAACAATCCACTCCGTCCGATCACCCGGCGCTAAATACTCAGGCGCAGCATCCGCCTCGATCGCCAACAACGGCCGCTCCGCACGCTCCTGCGTGGCCCCCGATAAAGAATGCTCGTGAGTCTCATTCTGATACCGGTGCGTGCTGTTCAACGACTTCGCATCCCACGCCACCTGCGTGTTCGACACCACAACACTCGTACTCGACCCACTCGCCGCATTGGCAAACGCAAACGTGTTCGTCCGATCCGCCAGCGCATAACCCGACCGCGGCATCGCCGCAGCCGTCGCCCCAACCATCGAACCCCCGCCATGATCCCCCGAATAATCCCGACCCCGATAGGAAGGAGCCGACCGCCACGCCTGGCCCTCAAAAGCCAATGTGCGATCCTCCACCCGACCCACCGGCAGCACCAGCTTCCAGATCGTCTGCGCAATAGGCGTCTGCCACCTCTGCTCCGCCCACTCGCTCCCGTACTCCGCATACACCGACGCCGCCGTCAGACCCACCACAGGAAAATGCTCGCGACTACTCTGCTCCGAAGCGAACGAGCAGCCGCCCAGCGCCCCCAAACCCAACCCACAACACAGCCACGACGCCAACACAGCTCGCATCATCACAAACTCCCTGAGTTCAATCTCACCAACCACAAGCCAGACCAGCTGCCCGATCACCCCTGCCACAGAAGACACAAAGAACCCCTCAATCCCATGCGGGGGGCGGGGGGGTTAGCGTTCTTGGCCGATCGTTAGTTGATAAATGTGCTGACCACTCGCCGAGGTCCCGTTGAGCACGATCGCCGACCCGCGCTCGATATCACGGATATGCGACGGCTGAATCTTCAGGAAGTTCTTCGACAGCCGATCCACATCCTGCTCCTCAAAACCGAACGTCTCGAGCACACCCTGCGCCGGGATCGTCTCACCGCCCAGCACAAAATCAAACTCGATCGCCTTCCGTGCCGGCTTATCCTCCACATCCCCCGGCCGCGGCACCTTGATCATCGCAGGCGTCGGGTCCGTGTCCCCCCGAAACGTCACCGTCGAACCCTGCGGCGCCTCAAGATCAATCATCAACCGATTGGAACCACAACCCACCAGCAGCAACGACGCGCCCAGAACGCTACCCATCAACATCAAACGACTCATGCTTTTGGCTCCATCACAACCCAGCAACCGCTGACTGTGTCTCCATTCACTCAGACCCCACGGCCTGACACACCCTCCATCGACCCCAAACCCCCACCCCTGAATACCGAAGTCCGAAAAAATCACCCCACACACCCAAACCCGTCCACACCTGACGCCTGCGCAAACCCTAAGGATGACAGCGATTAGCTAGGCGCGGAAAATAGGCCCGGGCCGTCCCCAAAATCTTCCTCAAGCGGGTCAATCACACAGTACACAAGGGGTATCATTCCCAGTCATACCGACACCAACGGTCACACCACCCCAACACCACCAGGAGCACCCATGCGCATCCTCATCATGGCCGACATGGAAGGCGTCGCCGGAATCTGCACCTGGGATATGGTCGACCGCGATGGCCAACGCTACGAAGAAGGCCGCGCCCTCTACACCGCAGAGATCAACGCCGCCGTCCGCGGAGCCGCCGCCGCTGGCGCCACCGAAATCGTCGTCGTCGATTGCCACGGCGCTGGCGGAGACTGCTCCTTCAACTCACTCCTCGCCGAAAAACTCGACCCCCGCTGCGAATACGTCGCCCACCACCCCTGGGGACGCTACATCAACATGTTCCACTCCGGCTGCGACGCCGCCCTGATGGTCGCCATGCACGCCAAGGCCAACACCCCCGATGGCGTCATGTGCCACACCATCTCCACCACCACCTGGGACGACGTGCTCTTCAACGACACCTCCGTCGGCGAGTTCGGCATCAACACCGCCCTCTGCGGACACCACGCCGTCCCCGTCGTCCTCATCACCGGCGACGACGCCACCTGCCGCGAAGGCGCCGAACTCCTTGGCGACGGCCTCGAAACCGTCTCGGTCAAAAAAGGTCTCTCCCGATTCTCCGCCCAACACAAACACCCCAAAGTCGCCCGCGAACTCATCGAAGCCGGCGCTAAACGCGCCCTCGATAACCTCAATAAAAACCTCGTCCAGCCCTGGGTCCCCACCGGTCCCTGCACCATCACCGTCCACCTCTCCACCGTCGATACCGCCCGACGCTTCAAAGGCCGTCAAGGCGTCAGCCTCGTCGAACCCCTCAAGGTTGAGAGCAAAGCCCCCACCTGGATGCAAGCCTGGGACCAGATCTGGGATCATTAACCCCAGCTCGGTACGCTGTGCCGATTGGAGAATCCATGACCCGCGCCCTCCCCGCACAACTCCTCGCCCTCATCTTCCTCGTCCTGACCGGCTGCTCCGGCACCGCCGAACCAGTCGATCAGCCCGTCGTCGATACACGCCCCAACACCGGCCGCGAAACATGGCCAGCCTCACGCTGGCTCAACAACCCCTACCGATTCGCCGACCGCACCATCACCTACGACTCCGCATCCGATTGGGCCCAAGGCTCCTCCACCGGACTCGTCGCACTCCCCACCGGCGACCTCCGACTCCCCCCCAACAGCAAGACCTACCCACGACTGGGTATCTGGACCTCACCCGAAATCACCGCCGACTTCCCCTTCACCGAAGTCCTCCCCTCCTGGAACGTCCACACCCCCGAACACACAGGCGTCTCATTCTTCATCCGCTCCCGTGACGCCGCCACCAACGAGTGGTCCCCCTGGCTCTACCTCGGCGCCTGGGGACAACGCGAAGTCGCCCACCCCGTCGAGATCGAGTTCCCCGGCGGCGAAATCAAGATCGACTATCTCGTCCTCAACCAGCCCGCCAACGCCTACCAACTCGAAGCCCGTATCGAGTCCGCCTCTCTCGACCCCAGAGCCACACCAACCCTCCGAAAACTCGAAACCGTCTACTCCGGCACCCCGGCCGATGGCGTCAACAACAGCCTGATCCAAACCTATCCAGCCGTCACCGACGGCTGGGCCCGCGACCTCCCCGTCCCCTTCCGAGCCCAGGGCATCGAGCACAAGTCCATCAGCTCGCGCATCTGCTCACCCACCTCGACCTCCATGGTCATGGCCTACTTCGGCATCGACCTCCCCACCGTTACCAACGCCCTCGCCATCTACGACCCCGAATACACCATATTCGGCAACTGGCACCGCGCCGTCGCCTACGCCTCACAACACGGACTCGAAGGCGAACTCGTCCGCATCCGCGACTGGGACCAGGTCAAGGCCTACATCGCCGACGGACAACCCCTCATCGCATCCATCCGCTTCCGCAGAGGTGAGTTCCCCTCCAACGTCATGGCGTCCACCGGCGGACACCTCATCACCATCCGCGGACTCACACCCGAAGGCGACGCCATCGTCAACGACTCCGCCTCCAAAGACCGCGGCCACGCCGTCATCTACAAAGCCGAAGAACTAGCCCGGGCCTGGATCGGCCGAGGCGGCGTCACCTACGTCATCCGACGACCAGCCACCAAACCTAACGGAATCTAACCCTCAATCCCGCCGATACACTATCTGCCCCACCCGCCAGCCAGCGGGCCCGATAACCTCGCGCGGAGACCCACGGTGACCACACCCCACCACCCCGAACTCACACCCACCCAGAACGTCCACATCAAGGGGATCAGTCCCCTCATCGCACCTCGCGACCTCGAACAGGAACTCCCCCTCTCCGACGCCTCGCGCAGAACCGTCGTCGAGTCACGCAAAACCATCAAAGCCATCCTCTCAGGCGAAGACCACCGGCTCCTTGTCGTTATCGGGCCCTGCTCCATCCACGACCCCGCCGCCGCCATGGACTACGCCGAACGACTCCTCGAGCTCCGCGCCGCCTACGCCGACCGCATGGTCATCGTCATGCGCACCTACTTCGAAAAACCACGCACCACCGTCGGCTGGAAAGGACTCATCAACGACCCCCACCTCGACGGCACCTTCGACATGTCCCACGGACTCCGCATTGCCCGAAAACTCCTCCTCGACATCACCGCCATGGGACTCCCCACCGGCACCGAGTTCCTCGACCCCTTCACACCCCAGTACCTCGACGACATGGTCACCTGGGCCGCCATCGGTGCCCGCACCACCGAGTCACAAACCCACCGCCAGATGGCCTCCGGCCTCTCCATGCCCGTCGGCTACAAAAACGGAACCGATGGCAACCTCCAGATCGCCATCGACGCCATGAAGTCCGCCAAAGCACCCCATCACTTCCTAGGCATCGACGACGACGGGCGCTGCTGCGTCGTCACCACCACCGGTAACCGCTGGGGACACGTCATCCTCCGGGGCGGATCAGCCGAACCCAACTACGACCCCAAAACCGTCACCGAAACCTCAAAACAACTCAAAGCCGCAGGACTCCCCGACGGCATCATGGTCGACTGCTCACACGCCAACGCCAACAAAAAACACGAACAACAACAAACCGTCTGGAACTCCATCCTCGAACAACGCCAACAACCCACCTGCCCCATCCTCGGCGTCATGATCGAGTCCAACCTCGAAGAAGGCCGCCAAAACATCCCCGACAAACTCACCGACCTTAAATACGGCGTCTCCGTCACCGACGAATGCATCGGCTGGGACAAAACCGCCCAAATGCTCGAACAAGGCTTCAAACAACTCGCCTAACCGGGTCGTACCATCATCCGCCGGGTGGCCGGGGTCTCGCCCAGCGAGCCCTCGGACCCTCAAGTCCACCCCAAAGACCGCACCTGGTACCCGTGGTCACGGCACAGCCGCGCCCACAGAACCAACCCCAAAAACATTCCAGACAATCTTCTCCAGCACCAGAAACATTCCTCGCCATCGCGCGGTTAGTCTCCCAACAAGCGCTGTCATCCGCCCCACAGGAGACCCCCGTGCCAGACCAACCCGCCCGCCGCGACACCCTCAACACCCTCCACAACCCCAATGACATCCTCGCCGAATGCGAACGACTCGCCACCGCCGAAAGCGAAGGCCGACTCACCATGGTCGGCGACTGGACCCTCGCTCAGAACATCAACCACCTCGCCCAACTCATGCACCGCACCGTCGATGGCTTCGAACCCGACCTCCGCGTCAACCCTCTCCTCGCCTGGTTCATGCGCACCTTCCTCAAGCACCGCCTCCTCACCCGCTTCCCGCCCACCGGACTCAAACTCAAACCCGCCTTCCAACGCGTCTTCATCGCCAAACCCACCCTCGACACCGAAACCGCCCTCGACAACATGCGCCGAGGCGTCGAGAAATCCAACACCACCACCACCCGACACCCCTCACCCATCCTCGGCGAACTCACCCTCAACGAATGGAACGCCTTCCAGTCAAGACACGCCGAACACCACCTCTCCTTCGCCGTGATCCAGAACTAACCCGGGTGGCACATTGCACGCCAAAGGCGTGCTGTATGCAATAACCGCTGGGTGGCCGGGGTCTCGCGCAGCGAGCCCCCGGGATCGCCCCCCTCACACCCTCGGATAAACCAAAACCTCCAGCCCCGGCAGCACCTCCCGCACCTGACCCGCGCGCATCTCAAGCTCCGCCAGACTCAGCGCCTCTACATCCGGCTCTCGGCAATCCCGCGCCACCGTATACAACTGCACCCGCTCGATCACCCCGCCGCGATCCACCACCATCCGCAACCGATCCAGATAAGCCAGAAACTCCCGGTCCGGCATCGGCCCGCCCACATCCTTTAAGAGCATCGTCTGGATCGTCACCGCCCGCCGCCGCGACACCCCCACCAGATTTTCCAACACCCGCTCCAACGGCACCGCCGACCGATCCACCCGCTGGTAATACGCCTCCGTCCCCGCGTCTAGCTTCGCCCACACCTCACCCCGATCACCCAGCAGCTCAACCGCACGCTTCACCGACGCCCGATGCAAAAGCGTCCCATTCGTGATCACCACCACCTTCGCCAACCCCAACCGGTACTGCTCGTGCAGTTCGAGCACCATCTCCACCGCCGCCTCAAACAACGGCGACGCCGTCGGCTCGCCATCCCCCGAAAACGCCACGTCATGCAACACCCGATGACCCGCTGGCACCTCCGCAAAATCCGGATCGCTCCACAACGCACCACTCGTCACCAGCCCCAGCATCACCGACAACTCCGCGTGCAACTCATCCAGATCAACCGGCGCCTGATCCTTAACCTTCTCCCGATCCACCGAGCAGTACGTGCAATCAAAGTTGCACGCCCCCTCAGGCGTCAGGTTCACCCCCACCGACAACCCCCCCGCACGACGACTGATCACCGGATACACCACCCGAAACGACCGCCAATGCCGAGGATGATGCGCATAAGCCCGCGCCAAACCCCCGCCACCCTCGCGATCATCGGAATCTGAAGACATACCCGTATTCTAACCCGCCGACCCGCTACCACCACCCTCTTTTACGACCCCCTTCTCCGCCAGCAACATCAGCAGCCCACCCTCCATCGCGTACCGCACCCCACTCACCTCACTTACCAGCACCTCACCCTCCCGCCGCAGCCGCTCGCCCGTCGCCGGACACCGCAGCACATCAAGCCATCGATCAATCGCCTCCATCTCACTCACGCCAGGTCCTCCTCACGCACCCGCTCGATCTCCGCACCCAACCCCCGAAGCGTCACCTCCATCCGCTCATACCCACGATCCAGGTGATACACCCGCAGCACCCGCGTCTCCCCCCGCGCCGCCAATCCTGCCAAAACCAGCCCCGCCGATGCCCGCAGGTCCGACGCCATCACCGGCGCGCCAATCAACTCCGGCACCCCCGTTACCAGCACGCTCGGACCACTCCGCGTCAGGCTCGCCCCCATCCTCAGCAGCTCCGCGACATGCAGAAAACGATCCGGAAAAATCTTCTCCGTCACCATCGAGTTCCCGTCCGCCAGACACAGCAGCGCCATCAACTGAGCCTGCAGGTCCGTCGGAAATCCCGGATGCGGCTGCGTCACCACGTGCACAGGCGTCAACCGCCGCTTCGTCACCACCCGAACCGTGTCCCGCAAACCACCACCATCAACACCACCACCCTCCGCGCCATCCTTGGTGTCGGCGGCGACCTCAACACCCACAAACTCCAGCCGATCGTGCAACGCTGCCAACGCCCGCGTCGGATAGTTCTCCAGCACAATGTCACCGTTCGTGATCGCCGACGCCATCACATACGTCCCCGCCTCGATCCGGTCCGGCATCACCCGATGCTCCACACCCCCCAACCGCTCAACCCCCTCAATCACGATCCGTGGTGTCCCCGCCCCTCGAATCTTCGCCCCCATCCCATTGAGCATCACCGCCAGGTCCTCAACCTCCGGCTCGCACGCCGCACACTCAATCGTCGTCACCCCCTCCGCCAGCGCCGCCGCCGACATCACATTCGCCGTCCCCAACACCGTCGAGCCATTCGGACCACCAAGAAAAACACTCCGCCCCCGCAAACGCCCCCCGGGCGCACGCGCGACGATGTACCCCCCATCCAACTCGATCTCCGCACCCAACGCCCGCAACCCCCTCAAATGCAGGTCCACCGGCCGATCCCCGATCGCACAACCCCCAGGCATTGACACCCGCGCCGCGCCCCGCTTCGCCAGCAACGGACCCAACACGCACACACCCGCCCGCATCGTCCGCACGATGTCATAGTGCGCCTCAACCGACGACGCATCTTTCGCGTGAAGCTCCACCCGCCCGCCATCCCCAGGCCGCTCCGCCCCGCACCCCAGACTCTCCAGCAGCCGAACCATGTTCCGAATATCCGACAGCTTCGGCACATCCTCCAGCACCACCCGCTCATCCGTCAGCAACGACGCCGCCATCAAAGGCAACGCCGCATTCTTCGAACCATTCACCCGCACCGTCCCCCGAAGCGGCCGACCTCCACGAATCACAAACGCGTCCATAAATCACCTTGTCCCACATCAACAACCACCGAACAACCCGCCCCCGACCGCAGGGGCTCCAACCCTTATCGGCGGACCACCGCCCCGCGCCCCAGACACAACCCCACCCAGGAAAAGGTAAAACACACCTCCCTCACCACCACGCACCGGACACCACTCATGATCCAGCTCACCGACCTCATCCGCGACATCCAGGACTTCCCCAAACCCGGCATCGTCTTCAAAGACATCACCCCCCTCCTCGCCGACCCCGCCGGACTCGCCATGGCCGTCGAACTCATGGCGTCACCCTACCGCTCCCAGAACATCGACCTCGTCTGCGGCGCCGAGTCCCGCGGCTTCATCTTCGGCACCGCCATCGCCCAATCACTCTCCGCCGGCTTCATCCCCATCCGCAAACCCGGCAAACTCCCACACAAAACCAGAGCCATCTCCTACGACCTCGAATACGGCTCCGACACCCTCGAAATCCACGAAGACGCCATCCAGCCCGGCAAAAAAATCCTCATGGTCGACGACCTCCTCGCCACAGGCGGAACCATGAAAGCCTCCTGCGAACTCATCGCCTCCCTGGGCGGAACCATCGCCGGCATCACCGTCCTCATCGAACTCAACGACCTCAAAGGCCGAAAACACCTCGGCGGACCCATCGACGTCCACGCCGTCATCAACTACTAATCCCCCTCCGGTTCAGTCCACAGGACTGAACCGGGTGCCACAGGGCAGTCCCGATGAACATCGGGATGCCCTGTACGACCACCAACAAACACCACCACATCCACCACATGCCACGCAAACCAAGGGACAACAAGACGCCACCGCCCCTCGCGTCCTACTGGGAACAGACGCGCTGGCCACTCCAGTCCCTCTACTTCCTCGCACCACTCCTCGTCCTCTACGAACTCGGCGCCCTCTGGCTCGGACCCCAGCCCGGCGAACGACTCCCACCCATCTTCGCCGAACGACTCATGTTCGACTTCTTCCAGGTCGTCGGCGTCCCCGGCACCTACCTCCCCGGCATCCTTGCCGTCGTCGTCCTCCTCCTCACCCACACCCTCCGAAAAGACCCCTGGAAACCCAACCCAAGACTCTGGGGCGTCATGTGGATCGAATCCATCCTTCTCGCCATCCCACTCCTGGTCATCATGGCCGCCATCTTCCGACAACCCATCAACCCACCCACAGAAAACACCGTCTCATTCGTAACCCAGATTCCCGGGATGCTCGCCGCCCAACCCGGCTCCGACGCCTTAAGCGCTATCGGCTCCTGGCCCCAGGGCGTCGTCTTCTCCATCGGTGCCGGCCTCTACGAGGAACTCCTCTTCCGCCTCATCGCCATCGCCCTGATCCACATGGTCCTCGCCGACCTCCTCGCCCTACCCGAACCCGCCGCCACCCTCACCTCCATCGCCCTCTCCGCCCTCCTCTTCGCCCTCTACCACTTCGACAACCCCAACCCCCTCGCCTGGGACCCCACCCAGTGGGCCCGCTTCTCCTTCTATATGATCGCCGGCGTTTACTTCGCCGCCGTCTACGTCCTCCGAGGTTTCGGCATCGTCGCCGCCACCCACGCCGTCTACGACATCATCGTCATCACCCAATACTTCTACAGCCGAAGCTGACCCTCTATGAGTTCGGGTGCCACACTTTGGCCAACGGCCAACGTGTGCCGACCCCCAAAAACCGCCACGCCCTAACGAGCCCTCGGCGCAAGCCGTGGGTGCCCACCCCCGCGTGTAACGCCCAGACGCAACTCCCACAGGAAACAAGGGTGGCCGGGGTCTCGCGCAGCGAGCCCCCGGAACTGACACCCTATCCCAACACCCGCCCCTTAGGCATCACACACTTCCCAACAGGCAGCCACCGCCGCACCCGCGCCACCACCCCATAAACAAAATCCCGCAAAAACCCCGGCACCCATAACCCCACGCGCGCCAACCCGCCCCAGAAACCGCCCACCACCACCAACGACCGAAGCACCGCCCCACTCCGGCGATGCACCTCGCCCGCCTCATCGACCAACACGGCAGACCCGGACCCACTTCCGGACGCCACCCCCATCAACCCCGCCGTCTCACCCCCCAACGGCGCATACCTCAAAACCCCCTCGCGATCCTTCGACGCCACCCACGCCACCGACCCCCGACAAAAACCACAACCCCCATCAAAAAACAGCACCGGCCCCCCCACATCCCCCGACTCAGCCTCGCGCGTCACGTCAACCACACCCCATCCTAGCCCCCAACTTCTTTCAACTCTCTACTTTCCACCCTCTACTCTTTTGAGCATCTGTGACAAAGTCACAGATGCTCAAGGCACCACTCAAACAGCGTCCGCCACTCCCGCCGCTGAATCGCCACCAACTCCGAACGCCCATTCTCCCCACGACCCACCGCCCGCTCCACCCGACCCACAAACTCAAGTGCATCAAACGGCCCCAGACTCGTCCCCGACCCCGCTCCACCCCCAGCCGACGAAATCCGACTCTGCGCCGGGTGCACCCCCACCTTCCGATACCAGTGCCGCGCATTCCCGAAATCACCCTCCCGACGATGCATCATCGCGTGCAGACAACTCCCCGTAGGCGTATCAATCCCCTGACTCACCGCATGACTCGACTCAAGATCATCCACATAAAACCACAACGCCGCCACCAGCTCCGGATGACCCGAAACCGGCTCTAGCTGAACCAGACCCCGGACCATCTCCACCAACTCCGGCTCCGGCGGGGACTCCCGCACCAGCGTCGGCATGGTCTGGTTGATCGTCAGCCTGTCAAACAACGGCCGCAGCAGCGGCTCCACCGGTTCAGTCAAATGTGGGCACATGCCGGATTCAATCCTCCTCAACCTCCGCCATCAACAAGAACATGTTCACGGGGAGTATCATAAGACCTTCTATCGGAAAGCTACGCAACACCCCTTGACCCTTGCGCACGATTCCCCAACTTCGACCTACTTCGAGAGAAAATCCCCGCACCCGCGTACCATCCCAACGTGTTCTGCGACCTCCATGCCCACACCACCGCCTCCGACGGACTCACCCCACCCGCCGACCTCCCCCAGCTTGCCATCGACGCCGGGCTCAAGGCCCTCGCCATCACCGACCACGACACCACCGCCGGCATCCCACCCGCCCGACTCGTCGCCAAAACCCTCAGCCTCCCCCTCCTCACCGGCATCGAACTCTCCGCCGACCCCTTCTCCATCCTCGACAAACACCGCACCCCCTACACCAACGACACCCCCAAATGGGGAACACTCCACATCCTTGGCTACGGCATCGACGACACCAACACCAACCTCCAGAACGTCTGCGACGAACTCAGCAACGCCCGCAGCGAACGCAACCCCGAAATCGTCGAAAAACTCAACACCCTGGGCGTCAAAATCGACTACCAGCAGGTCATCGAACACGCCGCCACCACCGGCTCACAGGTCATCGGCCGACCCCACATCGCCGCCGTCCTCCAGCAACACGGCTACGTCCGTTCACACCACGAAGCCTTCAAACGATACATCGGCGAAGGCGCCCCGGCCTACGTCCGCAAAGACGCCCTCTCCGCCCAGCGCGCCATCCAAACCATCCACGACGCCGGCGGACTCGCCATCCTCGCACACCCCGTCCAACTCACCCGCGACCGCGACCTCCTCGCCAGAGCCGTCCTCCAACTCCGATCCCTCGGCATTGACGGCATCGAAACCATCCACCCCGACCAGAAAAACACGACCCGACAAGGACTCGCCGCACTCGCCAAAAAACTCAACCTCCTCACCACCGGCGGCTCCGACTTCCACGGAAAACCCCACGGCGCCCAACTCGGCGCCATGCGCGTCCCACTCACCTACCACCAAACCCTCACCCAACGACTCACCCCTCCCGCCTGATCCTTCATGGCGGGCTCGGGTGCCACACTTTGCGCAGCAACGTGTGCCTTCAGAAAATCACCACAGACGAACCGACAACCAACTCCCTCAACCCTCCCGCCGAACACTCATCCCCGCAAACCCCAATCCACACTTTTCCCCCATGATCTTGCCCACCACACCCCCACTCCAGTACAACCACACACCATGACACCCCTCTGGCCCATCCTCGCAAACGCCCTCAAACACCCCACCCGAACCGCCGTCGTCGACGACTTCGCCACCACCTCATACGCCAAGCTCACCATCGCCTCACTCGTCCTCGCCGACACCATCCGACGGCTCACCGACCGCCAACGCTTCGGCGTCATGCTCCCCACCTCCGCCGCCTTCCCCATCACCATCCTCGGCGGATGGCTCGCTGGCCGAACACCCGTCCCCATCAACTACCTCCTCTCCAAAGAAGACCTCCGATACGTCGCCAACGATGCCGACATCGACACCATCATCACCGTCGAAAAAATGATCGAACACGTCGGCGGACTCGACGCCATCCCACCCAACGTCCGCGTCGTCTACCTCGAAAAACTCAACCTCAAAAAGTTCCCCGCACTCCGCTGGCCCAAACCCCCCAAAACCGACGACGACGCCGTACTCCTCTACACCTCAGGAACCTCCGGAAAGCCCAAAGGCGTCCGACTCACACACGGAAACCTCGCCGCCAACGCCTTCGCCATCGCCACCCTCGCCAAACCCTTCAACCCAAAAACCTTCGTCGGCGTCCTCCCACAGTTCCACTCCTTCGGACTCACCGCGCTCACCCTATGGCCCCTCATGACCGCCTCCAAAGTCGCCTACACCGCTCGATTCCAACCCAAAAAAGTCATCGAACTCATCCGCGACCACAAAGCCGAAGTCTTCCTCGCCGTCCCCTCCATGTACGGCGCCCTCCTCTCCGTCAAAGACGCCAACGACGCCGACCTCCAATCTCTCACCTGCCCCATCTCGGGCGGAGAACCCCTCTCACACGACCTCGCCAAACGCTTCAAACAACGATTCAGCACCGACCTCTTCGAAGGCTACGGCCTCACCGAAACCTCACCCGTCACCAACTGCTGTGTCCCAGGCTCCACCAAACCCGGCTCCGTCGGAAAACCCCTCCCAGGCGTCCGCAACATCATCGTCGACGACAACAACCAACCCCTCGGACCCAACCAGGACGGCGAAATCCTCATCGCAGGACCCAACGTCATGGCCGGGTACCACCACCTCCCCGAACTCACCAACGAAGTCATCACCAACATCACCCTGCCCAACGGCGAAACCCTCCGAGCCTTCCGCACCGGCGACATCGGACAACTCGACGAGGACGGCTTCCTCTACATCACCGGCCGCAAAAAAGAAATGCTCATCATCGCCGGCGAAAACGTCTTCCCCCGTGAAATCGAAGAGATCCTCAACCAACACCCCTCCGTCCACGCCTCCGCCGTCGTCGGCCGCAAAGACCCCGCCCGCGGCGAACTCCCCATCGCCTTCGTCGAACTCACCGAAAACAGCACCCTCGACGAAAAAGCCCTCCGGGCCTTCTGCCGCGACCACATGGCACCCTTCAAAGTCCCCCGCGAAATCCACCACCTCCCCGAACTCCCCCGAAGCCCCACCGGCAAAATCCTCCGCCGAGAACTCAACCCGAACTAATCGCACAAAAATCGGGCAACCCCAGCGCAGAAAAACCGCCCCCTCACGACTATGGTTATAGAAGGCCGATAGGCCTGATTCGCACACCATCGAGGGACGAGGCCATGCAACACCCGACATCCACGCGCCAGGGGTTCACCCTCATCGAACTCCTCGTCGTCATCTCCATCATCGCCCTGCTCATCGGCATCCTCCTCCCAGCCCTCGGCGCCGCCCGCGACACCGCCCGTACCCTCCAGTGCTCCAGCAACATCCGCCAGATCGGCATCGCTTCCGAAATCTACGCCAACGACAACCGCGAGCTCTACCCCATCGCCGGTCGATTCATCCGCTGGAACCAGATCGACAACCGCGCCACGGGCGGCACCGGCTTCAACGCCTGGATGCAGCAACTCTCAACCTACATCTCAGACGACAACTACTGGTACGCCGGCTGCCCCAGCTACCCCATCGACATCGACACCACCAACAACGCCGGCGACGACATCTCCGGCTACCACTACTTCATCTCCGACAACGCAGCCTACATCGACAAACTCCTCAACCGGCCCGCCGAGTTCGCCGCCTACAAATGGGCCTCCACCGACCGCAAACGCATCCGATACACCTCCGCCTTCGTCCTCGGCGGAGACCTCAACCGACAGTTCAACGAAACCGACGCCGACAAAGACGACTACACCCAAGAATGCCTCGTCTGGGATAACTCTCCCCTCGTCCCCGACCCCATCCGCATCGCCGGCTCCTTCTGGGACCCACACCACCGCGGAACCCTCAACGTCCTCTTCGCCGATGGACACGTCGCCGGCTTCTCCGCCTACGACCCCACAAAACTCACCTTCCGCTACGAAGAAATGGGGTACTGGCGCGACGACGACAACCCCACCTTCGACTTCCCAACCTTCTAACCCCCACCCACCAAAAACCAATCCGCCCTAAAGAGCCCGCGGCGCAAGCCGTGGGTGTGCCTTTCACGCACCAGTGACACCCATAGGTCACCACCCCTCGCACGCTCCCGCTACCATGCGCTGTCCAACCAACAACGCCCGGAGCCGCCACCTTGTCAACCACACGCACCCTCATCGCCGACCTCGGACCCGCTGAACTCGTCGAAGGCGTCTTCGCCATCCAAAACTGCCAACTCGGCCAAACAAAAAACGGCAAACCCTTCATCAAGTGCCTCCTCGCCGACCGCTCCGGCCGCACCCCAGGCCGCATGTGGAACGCCACCGAAGAACTCTTCACACAACTCCCCACCGACGGCTTCGTCCACATCGAAGGGCAAACCCAGCCCTACCAGGGCGAAATGCAGATCATCATCAACCGCATCCACAACCACGAACCCACAGCCTCCGAACTCGCCGATCTCCTCCCCTCCACCGAACACGACATCGACGAAATGTTCGCCGCCGTCCTCAAACTCCTCGGCACCCTCACCAACCCCAGCCTCGCCGCACTCCGAGACCGATACCTCGAAGATGGCGAACTCATGGAACGCTTCTGCCGCGCACCCGCCGCCATGACCCTCCACCACGCCTACCTGGGCGGACTCCTCGAACACACCCTCTCCGTCATGCGACTCGCCGACAACGCCCTCCCCAACTACCCCGAACTCAACCGCGACCTCGTCCTCTTCGGACTCTTCATCCACGACCTCGGCAAATGCGCCGAACTCTCCTGGGACGCCGGCTTCGGCTACACCGAAGATGGACAACTAGTCGGACACATCGCCCGGGGCGTCGTCTGGCTCAATGACAAAGCCCGCGCCTGCAACGACCCCGACATCAACCAACCCATCCCAAAACGACTCCTCAACACCCTCGAACACATCATCCTCTCCCACCACGGACAACCCGACTTCGGCGGCCTCAAAATCCCCGCCACACCCGAAGCTATCGCCATCTCGCTCTTCGACAACGCCGACGCCAAACTCAACCTCGCCATCGCCGCCGCCAAACGCGACCAACTCAAACCCGACTCCCTCCAGGGCGACTTCACCGAAAAAATCTGGGCACTCGAAACCAGAATCTTCCGCCCAGACCCCACTCTCTAAAAAGTTACACCCTGACTCTTACCTGACCACCCCGCCTCTCCAACTGGGTGGCCGGGGTCATCGCGCAGCGTGACCCCGGAGCAACAACTGCCCGATCCACGATCGACGCCAGCTTAGCAATGACCCGCCAAGATCAAGGCTCGTAGTTCGTCGTGATTTTGGGTCACTGCTTTTGTTGCTCGGCTTGTTTGCGGGCTACTTGCTCTTCGAGAGATTCTTCTTTGGGTGGGAAGGCGATGTAGATGAAGTAAGCCATGAGCATGGCCCCTGCCGAGGTGTAGGTGAGCCACTTGGTGAGGAACTGGACCCAGCCGATGGCTGGAGCCCAGGTCGGCTCAACGGCCGCAAAGCCGTAGCCGACAAACGTGGCGAAGAACCAGAGGAAGAGGCCGAGCAGAGCAGTCAGCCCGAAGAAGATCGCGAGCTGGCGGGGTGGGAGTCGGATATCAAGTTTTCGCATGAAACAGCCCCGGGGTAGCTGGTGTCCCGATTACTTGCCGGCATAGTCGATGAATCTTGAGATCTCAGTTCTCAGGTCGTGTCTTGGGGTGATGCGGTCAACAAAGCCCTTTTCGAGAAGGAACTCGGAGCGTTGGAAACCTTTAGGGAGTTCCTGTCGGACCGTGTTGGCGATGACACGGGCGCCAGCAAAGCCGATGCGAGCCTTGGGTTCGGCGATGATAAGGTCGCCGAGCATGGCGAAGGAGGCCGTGACCCCGCCGTAGGTGGGGTCGGTCAGGACGGAGATGAAGAGTCCGCCAGCGTCGTCGAGCCTTGCGAGGGCAGCAGAGGTCTTGGCGAGTTGGGCGAGGGCCAAGGCGGACTCCTGCATACGCGCCCCGCCTGAGGCGGAGACGATGATGAGGGGCCGGTCGTCCTCGGTGGCGAGTTCGATGGCGCGGGTGAGCTTCTCGCCGACGACGGACCCCATGGACGCCATCATGAACTTGGGGTCCATCACGGCGAGGATCACGCCTCGGCCTTTGATGAAGGCTTGTCCTGTGATGACGGCGTCTTTGGAACCGGTTTTCTGCTGTTCCTCTTTGAGTCGGTCTTTGTAGGGTTTGCGGTCGGTGAACTTCAGAGGGTCCGCAGGCGCAAGGTCTTCCCAGAGTTCTTCAAAGGAGTCAGGATCGACGATCTGGGTGATGCGCCGTGCGGCATCAACCGGAAAATGGTGATCACACATGGGGCAGACATCAAGGTTCTGCTGGACCTGTTTGACGAAGCACATGGCTTCGCAGGCGGGGCAGCGCGACCAGAGGCCCTTGGGCACATCGGATCGCTCCTGGGCTTCAATGACGTCCTGCCACGAGCGCGGAATATCAATGCCTGGGGCGCCGTGCGCGGGGGCCTGGGTGACGGGGTTCTCTGGCAAGTGCAGGCTCCTGAGGCCCACCCAAGGCCCAGCGTTGGCCGGGTTTGCGGGGCGAGTTGATTGGGCGATCATAGCGGAGCGTGAAGGAGCGTCCAGATGCGGCTGATCCGATATCGGAGTCAAGAGGGTTTAGTTTGTTCCGGCGTGGAACTGGACGCCGGTCGTGCCGAGCGGCTGGTCGGGGACCCCGTGCGCGAGGGCGTGGTGCGGTCGGGCGAGGTGGATAAGGTTGAGGCACTGCTGTCGCCGGTGCTGCCGGGCACAATCTACTGCATCGGGCAGAACTACCGGAAGCACGCGATCGAGACAGGGGCGGCGATTCCGGAGAACCCGGTGATCTTCATGAAGCCCGTGACGGCGGTCCAGCACCCGGGCGGCCCGGTGCGCATTCCCAAGGCTTGCTCGCGGGGCGATGAGGTGGATTATGAAGTGGAGCTGGCTGTGGTGATCGGCAAGCACGGCAGGGATATCCCCGAAACACAGGCGCTCGAGCACGTGTTCGGTTACACCGTAGCGAATGACATTTCAGCACGGCGCTGGCAGAAGCACGGGGGCGGGGGGCAGTGGATTCGCGGAAAGAGCTTCGACACGTTCTGTCCCTTGGGCCCGGCGCTGGTGACGACGGATGAGATCCCGGACCCACAGACGCTGGCGTTACGGACGACGGTAAACGGGGTGGAGATGCAGAAGAGCAGCACCAGCGACATGATCTTCGGCGTGACGAAGCTGATCAGTTTTCTAAGTGCCGACACGACCCTGGAAGCAGGAACGGTGATTCTGACCGGGACCCCCGAGGGGGTTGGCTTCACGCGGAACCCACCCGTGTTCTTGCGGGCGGGTGATGAAGTCTCGGTGGAGGTGAAGGGGATTGGCGTGCTGACGAATCCGGTAGAGGCTTGAGGACGGGTGTGACCCCAGACTTGGTGTCTCCTGCGCCGAGCCCATTCACCCTTTTATGGCCGTTACCTTCATCCCAAGCCCCGGCCTGGACCCGCCAAGACTGAGGCCAACCAGCCACACCAACCCCCTCAAAAACCCAAACCCCCACCCCGCTTCGAAAAAACCAAACAAACCCTAAACCCAACGCCACAACGAGCCCAAACACCACTACGGGTTTTCCACCATTCTCTATAAAAACACTTGCACAGCCACCGCCACCCCGTAAATTTAATAGTAGCGTTCTGACAGAAACCTAGGAGAGGCCCCACAACACCCAACCCCCGGGACCCTCCATCAACCATCCCCACAGGAGACGGAAGAGATGAACACCACGCTGAAGTCCGCCATCGCCATGACCACCCTGATGATCGCCACCGCCCCCGCGATGGCCTACTTCCAGGGCTTCGAAGACCCCGCCTTCGCCCCAGGTGACCCCAACGACTGGAACAACTTCACCGGAACCATCACCCGCGCCACCTCCGGCACCGCTGGCATCACCTCCGCCACCGGCGTCGCCCACGCTACCGTCTCAGCCGACTCCTCAGGACCCTTCACACGCCTGGGTGGATACAGCTCGACCTTCGGACCCGGCTTCACCGCATCCCTCGACGTCTACCTCGACACGTCGTGGGTAAACGGCCAGGGCTTCGACTACTCCGTCGCCGTCAACAACCAGGCTGGCGACCACCTCCGCGACTTCATCTGGCACGTCGGTGTCGATTCTGGCTCACTCCTCGTCAACGCATCAAACAACACTGATTTCGCATTCAATGCATTTAAACTCAACAACGAAAACGGCGGAAACAACTACACCGTCGCCTCCACCGGCTGGTACACCTTCGAACAGGTCTTCTACGACAACGCCGGCGCCCTAGCCGTCGACTTCAACCTGCTCGACAACCTCGGCAACACCCTCTACTCCATCACCCGAAGCACCCCCACCGACCTGATAGCATCCGTCGTCGGCGGAAACCGCTACGGCTGGATGACCTACAACAACATCGATGGGCTCGCCGTCGATAACACCTCGCTCTCGGCCAACGGCACCGTCATCCCCACCCCAGCCGCCTTCGGCGCCGGACTCATCGGCCTCAGCCTCGTCGCCCTCCGCCGTCGCTCTGCCTGATCCACAACCCAACTAAACCACCAACCAAAGCCCACCCGAAAGGGTGGGCCTTTTCATGCACCCACACCCCCTACAGGTATTCCCACGCTTGACGGCGCCCCAACAACAGCTTCTGATTTGTTATCTGTCTCGTCACATCTCTAGGAGAGGACTCATGAAACACACCGCCCCCCTTCTCGTGGCACTCTTCGCTACACCCGCCCTCGCCACCACCGTCACCATCGACGCCTACACCTTCGACCTCGACCAGTTCACCGGTGCCGCCGTCACCTACCGCACCGACGCTTCAGGCGGAACCGTCGACTTCGACGGCAAACTCTGGGACAACGAGGCGGGCGTCGATGGCTTCACACCAGGTGAGCTCGCCGCAGGACAGTTCGGCTCCGACCCAGGCGACCAGATCACCCTGCAAAAACGCTCCTCACCCGATTGGTTCCAACTCACCTACGCAGGTGCCGGTATCCCCATCGGCGGAACCAACAACGACACGTTCGTTGTCTACGAGATCACCAGCTCCAACTCAGGCGTCGACCTCGAAGGCACCAGTTGGAAAATCAGCTTCAACGGCGGAACCCTCATCAACGCCTCCTCCGGCACCGCCTCCTTCCTCACCTATCAACCCACCGCAGAAAACGTCAACCAGATCGCCTTCGACCTCACCAGCTTCGGCTTCTCCTCCGGCGACTTCCTCAAGTCCGTCTACATCGAAAACATCGACTCCGGCTCCGGAACCTCTGACCCCGACTTCATCTTCACCGCCCTCGAAGGCATCACCGCCACCGGTGGCCCTACCGTCATCCCCACCCCAGCAGCCTTCGGCGCCGGCCTCATTGGGCTCAGCCTCATCGCACTCCGTCGCACGAAGTAAGACCCGCCGCAGGCGGGCCGATCACGCTAAACCGCCCCCACAACCCAATCCCCCCCAAAGACCCAGGTAACTGGGTCTTTTTTATCCCAAACTTAATCAGTTATTTCGTGACCCGAGTAAATACCCTCTAAACGCAACGCGACACTTGCATAATGCCCTGAACGGTGTACCCTAGTAGAGAGTTATGCGATTTTATATAGATCGCTTCCGAGGAAAGAGACACACCACAACCCCCGAGAGAAGAGGAATCACCATGAAGAAGCTTGCACTTTTGACCGCCGCCCTCATCGCATCACCCGCTATGGCCGCCGACGTCACCCCCGACGTCATCTTCGGTTCCGGCAACGCCAACGGCTCCTTCACCGTCGATCAGAACATCAGCGTCGAGCTCGGCCTCCGTGCCAAGCTCCGTCATGGCCCTACCGGTGCCCCCGCCAATGTTTTCAACTACGACGGCACCGACACCTACTACTTCGTCGCAGGCGTCGCCCCGACGCAGTCCTTCCCTACCGCCGAGTGGTCCTTCGAGTGGTCGATTAACTCCGACTTCGACGGCTCCACCGGCTGGACCCTGGGCGATCTCACCTACGAACTCGCCATGACCTCCGACGTCGGCACCTCGATCACGGCGTTTGATCCCATCAACGCCTTCAACCCCGGCACCGGTTCCGTCCAGTGGGACCACGCGATGGGTGACAACAGCACCGGCAATGGCGCCGGCGTCTCGATCTCCAACGGCGTCTCCGATGCCGCTGGCTACGCCACCAACATCGGCAGCCTCAATGTCGCCCAGAACTCCTGGAAGCCCCACTGGTTCACCCCCGGCTTCAACCCCAACGCCGTTGGCAACTACGACTTCACCCTCAAGGCTTTTACTCAAGGTTTCTTAGGGCGTGTTGAAGTCGCCTCGACCTCGATGACCGTCCAGGTCGTCCCCACCCCCGCCGCCTTCGGCGCCGGCCTCATCGGCATGGCCGCCGTCCTGCTCCGTCGTCGCTCGGCCTAAAGCAACGACAACCCATGATCCCCACCAAGGGCCGACGCGAAAGCGTCGGCCCTTTCTCTTGCGCCAAACCACCAGCGCGCGCACCAGACCGACCATCCCGCCAACTCCGGGCCATCAACACCCGCCCCGCCGAAAACACAAAACACGCAGGATCGTGCGCACCAACTTCGTCTAGAATGACCCCGTAAACCACGTTTGATTGACGACCCCGGTCGTCTCCGCGCTGTTTGGAGCCAAAAATGCACATGAAAGCCACCAAAGTCACCGGCCCCAAGGTGGTCCCCATCCGCTTCCTCCTCGAAGACCCAAAACCCCTGACAGGCAAGGACTTAAAGGAAATTGACCTCAAGGCCGCCGTCGGCCAGTCCGTCCTCGAAGTCGCCCTCGACAACAACATCAACATCGAACACGCCTGTGGCGGGGTCACCGCCTGCTCCACCTGCCACGTCTATGTCGAGCAAGGAGAAGAACTTACCAACGAACCCGAAGACGAAGAACTCGACCGCGTCGACGAAGCTCCAGGCGTCCAGATCAACTCCCGACTCTCCTGCCAGTGCCGAATCCAACAACAAGGCGAACTCGTCATCAAAGTCCCCGCCTGGAACCGAAACGCCGTCAAAGAAGTCCCTCACTAGACCCGAACCACACCTCCGCCGCTGGTCTAACCGTAGATTTCCAAGAGCTTTACAGCCATCGCCCGGTTCAGCGCATGCCCCGACTTCCGCGCCGTGATCCGCCCCACCAACGGCCGCCCCACCAGCGACAAGTCCCCAATCAGGTCCAGCAGCTTGTGCCGCGCCGGCTCATCCTCAAACCGCAACCGGTTCGGCCCCAACGGCCCCGAATCACCGACCACCAGCAGCGACTCAGGCGTCAAATGCTTCCCTAAGCCCTGATCCCGAAGGGCCTTAGCCTCCTCCTCCAACACAAACGTCCGCGCTGGCGCAACCTCCGTCGCATAATCCTCCACCCCCGCCTGATAGCTCGCCACCGACCGACCCAGAAACGGATGCGGGCGGTAGTCCAGCTCGTAGCTAAACACCGTCCCCGCCTGATCTTCAGGCTCACACACCACCTCACCGCCCCCGCCTTCAAGTCGAACCCGCTCCCGGATCACCAGCGGCTCAACCTCCCCCTCAAGCCCCGTAACCCCTGCCTGAACAAGAGCTTCAACAAACCCCGCCGCCGAGCCGTCCAGCGCCGGCACCTCGGGCGCATCCATCTCGATCCGCAGGTCCGTGATCCCCAACCCCACCACCGCCGACAGCACATGCTCCACCGTTTCCACCATCACCCCATCCACCGCCAGCGTCGTCCGCCGAGGCTGGTCGATGGCATACTCAACCCTCGCTGAAATCAGCGTTTGCGACGCATCCACCCGGACAAACCGGACCCCCGCACCGGCCGCATCAGGACAAAACGTCAACCGCACTGGCGTACTCGAAAACAGCCCCACCCCCTCCAGACGCGCCGGTCGCGCGATCGTCTTCCGAGGGAATCGCATCACCCTAAACCCCTATTTCTTCTTGAGTTGCCGGATCAGACCCGGCAGCGACTTAAGCCCCGCGATCTCGCGCATCCAGTCGCGCATCGGCTTCGCCGGGAACCCGCCCCACGTCTCACCCGCTGGCACATCAAACCCGACCACCGCCGCACCCGCGACAATCGCGCCCGCCCCGATCGTCACATGGTCACGAAGCACCACCCCACCCGCGATCGTCGCCCCGTCCTCGATGGTCACCGACCCCCCGACGCCCGTGTAACCCGCGATAATCACAAGATTTCCGATCACGCAGTTGTGCGCAATCTGGACCAGATTATCAATCTTGACTTGGTTCCCGATCGCCGTCGGGCCGAACTTCCCGCGATCAATACAGCTGTTCGCCCCGATCTCGACATCGTCGCCGATCGTGACCGTCCCGATATGTGGCACCTTGATGATCGCCGGCCCACGCTCATCCTCACCCAGCCGGAACCCAAAACCATCGGTCCCGATCGACACGTTGGGGTGAAGCGTGCACCGCTCGCCAATTGTGCACCGCTCGCGGACCACAACCCCTGCAAAAAACTCGGCTTGCGCTCCGATGACCACATCCGCATCGATATGCACGTTCGCGTGCAGCGTGCCCTCATCCCCCAGGCGCACACGCGGACCGATCACGCAATGAGGCCCGATGCGCACGTTCTGACCAAGGCTCGCGCTCGGATCAATGACCGCGGTCGGGTGGATGCCGAGATCGGGCTGGTAGTGAGGCGGGGCGAACAACGCCAGGGCCTTGGCCATCGCCAGGTCAGCACTCACCACGGTGATGAGCGCCCGCCCGTCACCCGCTTCCAGCTCCACGCCATCAGTAATCAGCGCTGCCGAGGCCCGGGAGTCTCTCCACTGCCCCGCATATTTGTTGTCGCCGATGAATGCCATCTCGCCGGGCTGGGCGAGCAGCAGGGTGTTCAGCCCGGTGACCCGCAGGTCATCGGGGCCGCGCAAGACACCGGCGAGCTGTTGGGCCAGCTCGCCGGTGGTGTACGTAGGCGGGGTGGGCGTCTCGGCCATGGGACCTTGGGACGCTGGTGACTCAGCGGGCCTTGAAGTTGAGGTTCATGCGGTTGATGACCGCGTCGGTGATGTCCACGTCGTCGCTGGCCCAGATGATCTTGCGGAGCTGGACCTGAGCGGTGGCCTGCTGGGGGGTCTCGAAGCGCTCCTGGAGATCGTTGTCACGGAACAGCACAACATCGATGCCATTCTGCATCGCCACGTCCTCGATCGCATCGACAGCGTCGGCGTACAGGCTCTTGATGAGGCGGGCGCCCTCGAACTGCAGCTTGCCCTGCTCCCACTTGAGCCAGTTCTCGGCCTCGTAGTTGGCTTCCTGGATCTGCTCGATGCGCTGGCGGTGGTTGGCGGACCCGGGCTCGAACAGGTCAAGCTCGTTGCGGAGCGCGGTCAGCGACTGGCGCCGCTGTTCGGCCTGCTCCTGGACAGCCTCACGCTTCTGATTGATGCTGGCTTCGAGCTGTGACCTCATATCCGAGGCAGCGAAGACGCGTTGGAGGTCAACCACGGCGACGGAGGTTGGTCGCGCGGCGAGTTGGCCTTGGGCGATGACCCCGCCAACGAGTCCCGAGACGAGCAGGGTGAGTGAGGCGACGAGGATGGTCCACTGGCGAGTGTTCATGTCGATTCCTTGTGATGAGCGATCGCGGGATGTCGATCCGCGCGTCTGGAAGAGTCTGTTTTATCGCTCGTTGTTCTATCAGGATGGGGTGGGGGGGGCAATGCGGGTGATCCGCGCGGGTTTCCTCGGGGATTACGCCGATGAGCCCGAGCCGGTTCGGCTTTTCGGGGCCCTGTTTACTGGAACGGGAGTGAGATATCGAAACTAATGAGCTGTTCCTCGTCGGTGGACTCGGCGAGAATGGGGAAGGCGAAGTCGATGGCGAAGGGGGCGGCCCCCAGGAAGGGTGCCTTGATGCGGAAGCCGAAGCCGATGGAGGCCCGCCAGTCTTCGAGACCGGGGTCGGCCAGAACGGTGCCCTGATCGAGAAAGACAACACCCCGGAGGAAATCATCGAGGAGGGGTCGTTCATACTGGAGCCCAAGGAGGAGACTAAAGTCTCCACCCACCGAGTCGTCGGTCTGCCGTGGCGGGGCGGGCGTTGAGCGGATGCCGCGGGGGCCGACGCCCCGGAACTCGAACCCGCGGAGCGTGCGGTGGCCGCCTGCGAAGAGGCGCTCAAAGATGGGGGCTTCGCCGTCTTCGATGATCAGGGCGGATTGCAGGCGGAGGGAGAAAACGGATTTTCTACCGCGGTAGTCGGTGTCGATGGGCCAGAACTTCCGGAAGTCAGCGTCGATGACGTTGAAGTCAAAGTCTCCGCCCATGGCTCCGACGTTCTCGATGCCGAGCTCCAAGGAGCTGCCCGTTGTGGGGTAGATCGGGTCGTCTGTGGTGTTACGCCGTATGGAGAAGCCGAGCCCGGTGACGAAGTTGTCGCCCTCGACTTCGAGGACGTCATCGGGGGCGTCGCTGTCGGGGTCGGAGATGCCGACGTTCTCAAATCTCGTTCGGGCGCGGGCGGACCAGATGTCGCCAAAGCGTTGCCCGAAGGAGAGGTTCAGGGCGGCTCGCTCCTCGTCGAAGTCGCTGCGTTCGAGTTCGCGGAGGACACCCGAGACGGTGAAGAAGAAGTCGGTGTCCAGAAAAGCGGGCTCGCCGAAGGAGATGGCGTACTCGGAGTTCTCGGTGCCCGGCTGCAAGGAGAGCAAGAAGTTCTGCCCGGCCCCGCGAAAGGCCTCGATACGGGCCAGCTCAGCGAAGGATTCAGGCCAGTCGAGGATGTCGAAGTTGCGCTGGGTAATGCGCACCCCGCCCGACAGGCCGGCGTCAGAGCTGATCCCGGCACCGAAGGTGATGAAGCCGGTGTTCTGTTCTTTAATGTCGATAACAACGTCGCGGGTGTCGGCGTCAGGCCCGGGGATGATGGTGACTTGCGGCTGGGCGAAGAGCCCGGACTGCTGGAGGCGACGCTGGGTGGTTTCTCGGCCGTTGCCGTCAAATCGGCGGCCCGGAGTCATCCCGCGAACCTCGCGGAGAATAACCTTGGTGCGGGTCAGGTCGTTGCCCTTGACCGTGATCTTCCCGACGTTGGCCGGTTCGCCCTCGCTGGCGGTGACAAGCACATCGACGACCGCTTCGGTCTCGCGGTAGAGCGGTTCGATGTTGATGGCGGTATCGAGGTGGCCCATCGTGCCGTAGAGGTTGTCGATGGCATCAATCGAGTCACGGGCTCGTTCCTGACTGTAGTAATCGCCGGGCAGGAGTTGGAGGTACCGGCGGACCTGAGCATCGGGGAAGAGGGTGACGCCCTCGATACGGATGTCGCCAACGCGGTACTGCGGGCCCTCTTCGATGTCGAAGGTGACGATGGCGTCGGTCTGATCGGGGGAGAGGTCGAGCCGCCAGCCGACGCGGGCATCGAGGTAGCCGCGGGCGCGGTAGTACTGGCGGATGGCTGCGGCATCCAGGTCGAGCTGCTCGCGGTTGAGCCGGCCCTTGCGGAAGATCAGCAGCGGCGTGTCGGTCACGATCTCGGGGCGGAGACTCCGGGCTTCAAACGCCGTGTTTCCCTCAAAACGGATGTCACGAACCTTGATGCGGGGGCCTTCGCGAACACGATAAATGAGGATGCGCTCGTCGCGCAACAGCGCCTCGTTGATCTGGACGTCAGCGGTAAAGAAGCCGGCCTCGCGGTAGAGGCTCAGGACGGCCAGGCGGCCCTGGTCGATCAGAAATGTGTCGATGGGGTCGCTGGCGCGGAGCTGGATCCCGGCGAGGAGTTCGTCATCGTCAAGGGCCTTATTGCCGACGACGCCGACGGCGGCGATGGCGTTGAGTTCGTCAACAGAGAAAGTAACGATCGCGCTGCCATCGGCGTCGGCCTGCCAGCGGACACGGACCGCGCCGAAGCGGCCGAGGTGAGTGACCCGAGCAATGTCGTTTTCGATCACGTCGGGGTCGTAAGGACCACCAATACGCGAGCGGATCTGATTGCGGACAAGGGATTCGGGGACATCCCGGAGTCCTTCGAGGCGTATCTGTGAGATGACCCTGCCGGTCGGGTCCGGGGGGGCGGATTGGGCCACGAGGGTGCCTGTGAGGAGGAGGCAGGCCAGCAGGGCGGTCAAAATCGGGCCCGGGGTCGGCCGCACGCGGGCGCCTCCGTGGGGGTGTGTAGGTCGGAACAAGCGTCAGGCAGTGTAATGAAGTCTGCGCGAGATGCCGATGTCGGATGCTGTGGATCACTTGCGGGTGTCCCAGGCGCGGCCTAGACTTAAGGGTCCGGGAACCCGGATTTCGGTCGGCGTTGGGGCACATCCGAGGCCTCGGAACCCTGTTCGGCTAGCCTCGCGGCTCGGCCAGACCCCTGAAGGAGTCGCCATGACCATGGCTACGGAGGAGGCCGCCACGGCCAGCACACGCCCGAGCGACACGCTCTCCTCTGAAAAGATGCTTGAGATGCTGTGGATGCTGCGTCTGATTCGTCGCTTCGAGGAGCGCACGATGCAGAGCTACATGCAGCAGAAGATCGGCGGGTTCTGCCACATCTACATCGGCCAGGAGGCCGTGGCGACGGGGATCTGCCAGACGCTCCGCCAGGAAGACCCGATCGTCGGGGCTTATCGAGACCACGGCTACGCGCTCGCCAAGGGCATGGACCCGCGCTACTGTATGGCCGAGATGTTCGGCAAGATCACCGGCTGTGCCAAGGGCAAGGGCGGGTCGATGCACATGTTCGACAAGCCCAACCATATGTACGGCGGGCACGCGATCGTCGGCGGGCAGTGCCCGCTGGGCGTGGGACTGGGCTTTTCGATTCAGTACGAGAAGAAAGACAACGTCGCCATCTGTTTCCTGGGCGACGGGGCGCTGAATCAGGGCGGATTCCTGGAAGCCATGAACCTGGCGGCGATCTGGAATCTCCCGGTGATCTTCGTGCTCGAGAACAATCAGTATTCGATGGGCACGCACATCGCGCGGGGTACCTCGATGGCCGAGGACCTGGCGGCGAAGGCGGAGGCTTTCGGGATGCGCTACGCCGAGTGCGACGGCCACGATGTGCTCGATGTCTACGACGTGTTCACCCGCGAGGTCGAGAAGACCCGCGGCGCCGAGAACCCCCAGTGGGAGCGCGGGGCAATCCCCGAGTACCGACGCGAGGGCCGGACGCCGGGGCCCGCGTTTGTGAACGCCAAGACCTACCGGTATCAGGGCCACTCGATGTCGGACCCGCAGAAGTACCGGAGCAAGGACGAGGTTCACGCGGTTCAGGAGCGCGACTGCATCGAGTCGCTCGAGCGGGCCCTGCTGGAGCGCGGTCTTGCCGAGCAGACCCAGCTCGACGAGCTGGATGCGAAGGCAAAGGAAGTTTCCGCCGACGCCGTGAAGTTCGCCGAAGAATCCGAGCCCCTGGGCCGGGACGAGTTGTTTACCGACGTGTACGCCAACCCGTATGGGCCGTACAAGCACGGCGAGAAGGTCCAGATCCTCAAGGATGCTGAGGGCGACGCTTGAGTCGTCCGGTGATGGTTGACCCGAATCCAAGGAAGATCCCGATGCGTCTAACCGGTCTGCTCGTCGTGGTGATGCTTTTTGTCGGCGGCGGCTGCCGTTACACCGACGACCTGCCCGTCGAGGGGCGGAGCTTCTTTATGTATGGCGAGATCGGGACATCGACTGAGTTGCAAATCGAGTCGATCCTGGCGGTCCGCGGCGGGACCGTGGCGACGCACCTCAACGAAGAAACATCGGTGGTCATCCGAGGCAACGAACCCGCAGGCGTAACGCCGATCGAAAAGACGGTATCGGAAGACGAGGCGATCACCCAGTGGGCGATTAACGAGACGGCGTCCAATCATTTTCAGCACCTCGAGCAGCGGGCCGAGAAGTTGGGTGTCGAGGTGATGACCCCCCAGCGCTTCCTGAACCTCGCGCGGCGCGAGGAAGTCGACTGGATGAAGGTCCTCCGCCTGGGCTTCGGCGATTAGCCCCCCCCACAACGAACCCGCCTCCCCATAACGCCCCAAGCACGCACCACGTTTGACGAATAACCCCGCGTAGAGAGAGTTCAGCCCATGGTCGCCAGTGACCGGAAGATTCAGTACCGCGAAGCCCTCCGCGAAGCCATGCAGGAGGAGATGCGTCGTGATGAGCGCCTGTTCCTGATGGGCGAGGAGGTCGCGGAATACAACGGGGCGTACAAGGTCAGCCAGGGGATGGTCGAGGAGTTCGGTCCGCGCCGAATCGTGGACTCGCCGATCTCGGAAACCGGTTTCGCCGGCCTGGGCGTCGGCGCAGCGATGTACGGGCTGCGGCCGATCATCGAGTTCATGAGCTGGTCGTTCTGCCTGGTCGCCGCCGACCAGATCATCAACAACGCACCCAAGATGCTCTACATGTCCGGCGGGCAGTTCGGCTGCCCGATCGTCTTCCGCGGCAACAACGGCGCTGGCGGGCAACTCGGATCGACCCACTCCTGGTCAGTCGAGTCGCTGTTTGCCCATGTTCCCGGCTTGAAGCTGGCTGTTCCCTCCACACCCCGTGACGCCAAGGGCCTGCTCAAGGCCGGCCTCCGCGACGCCGACCCGTTCTTCAACCTCGAATCCGAACGCATGCTCGGCATGGGCGCGCGGGGCGACAAGGATTACTCCCGCTACCTCCATGGCGGGAAGTGGGCCCCGCCCGAGGGCGACGAGGACTTCGTGATCGACCTGGGCGTCGCCGACATCAAGAAAGAAGGCGCGGACGTTACGATCGTGTCAGCCGGACGCCCGGTGCACTTCGCGCTCGATGCCGCTGAGGAACTCGAGAAAGAAGGCATCGACGTCGAGGTCGTGGACGTGCGAACCTACCGGCCCCTGGATATCGAGGCGATCGCCAAGTCGGTCAGGAAAACCAACTACGCCGTGGTGGTGGACCAGAGCTGGCCGTTCGCCTCCGTGGGCGCCGAGGTGGCAGCACAGATCTACGAGCGCTGCTTCGACGACCTCGACAATCAGGTCTTCCGCGTGCACAGCGACGACATCCCCTCGCCCTACAACCGCGAGATGGAACACGCATTCCTGCCCAACACCAAAAAGATCATCGAGGCCGTCCGGGCGGTGACGTATAACCTTTAAATCCCGGGTGTAGTCAATGACTGAAAGTATATATGACGCGGTTATTCCGCCAATACCGGAAAATTCTCCGTATATAAACAGCGTTGGCTTTTTTAACGAACTAAATTCTTGCGGCCTGCCTGCCTCAGGGCTTTATAGCCGCGATCTATTTTATCATGCAGGAAGAGCACTTAACCGCACTGGCCTATATGGACGCCTGGCAAATTTACGTAGGAAAACACATATAGTCTTTGTTGGCTACAACCAAGTAAGGTATTTCGCACCACGTGGAACTTTGTCTCAAATTATTCCCTGGTGCCTTGATACCTGGCCAGGGGAGGACCACCTGCTTAATAGAATATTGTGTAGATATGGCGTAAAACGGGCCGCCTTCGGGCAGCGCATGTCTTGCGAGAGGTGGCGTAAGCTTAAACCCGATGTAGACTTCTGCTGGATTCCTGAAAGTGCTAACCCGGAAGATTATTATCAAAATGCCGATTTAAGCACACGCTCCATGCTGTTACTTGAGTATGGCCGGGGATTGCCTGAGATCTCTGAGCAAATTAAGCGGTCGGCCAGTCATTTCGGCTGGTCTTATTCACCAGTGGAGGCCTCCCGACAACGGTATACGAGTTGGCGAGATCTTCGAGTCGCGCTCGGACAAAGTCGGGCAATTATAGCCCTTCCTCGTTCTATAACGCACCCACTGGTTGCTGGGGGTTGCGAGACCATGTCCTTGCGATACCTCGAGGGCATCGCATCTCGGACCATCCTGCTTGGCCAATGCCCCCAAGAGCTCTTTGACTTATTTGGTTTCGACCCCGTCATCCATGTAAACAAGAACAATGTCGTCGATATCCTGGCCGACATCCAAAACCATCCCTGCGATTACCAAGAGCATGTCGACAAATGCTACGGAAGATTCCTAGAAGCAGGAACACATCACGTGAGGGCGAGGCAGCTTTTGCGCTGGATTATGAAAGATTAGTCGTATTTGCAATACGACTACACCCATTTCACCTAAGGATTCGTATATGCGTGCGTGGATCAAAGAGAGACTTCAATTATATCTCAAGTCTCATGGCCTCAAAATTACTTACGACCGAGACGAGCGGATGGTTGATGATTTTGACCTGCTTACTTTGCTACTAAATAGTAATGGGCTTAATGTCAATCAAATCAATTCAATAGTTCAGATTGGTGCCAATGATGGCCTGGCTATGGATCCGGTTGCTAGGCTTATTCAACAATCCAACGCACGCGCATATTTGGTTGAGCCGCTTCCCGATCGTTACGAGAAGCTGGCTGGGCTCTATGCCAACAGTAGCCGTGTAACTACTATTCGGGCCGCTTTAAACGATTCAGATGCCGAATCAATGTTATGGCGCGTTGCCCCAGACAATAAAGCGCTGGCGAACTTATCTGTTTATTCAAGTTTTGATCGTTCTAAACTTGAACGGCAATACTCAGCATATTCTGGATTGGGGGGCAGGATTGTCGGTGAGGCTGTGCCGTCTCTAACGGCCGAGACATTTATTAATAAGTATCGTATTGACAACATTGACCTGCTTCAGGTTGATACGGAGGGTTGGGATGCAAGGGTGGTAAATTGGTTTCTGGACTGCGGGATCCCGATTCGGGCAATCAACTATGAGCACGTCCACTTATATGGCCAAGAGGACCGTGGTCTACTTTCTAGGCTTAAAGGCGAGGGGTACCGTTTGGCAAGATATGGCTTAGACACTACCGCGATCCGGGATTGATGCCTGAGCTTTGGCGTATGGTTCACGGCTGCCTCCGTTATCCGCTCCCGTTTCATTGGCTGTAGATCACTATTAGAGATTACTGCTGGATCTCGACTAGAATGCTTTCTCACACGCCCACTGGAGACCGCCGCTATGCCGATCACGATTGAGATGCCTCGCCTGTCGGACACGATGGAGGAGGGGACCCTGCTGAAATGGAACGTGGCGGAGGGCGACAAGGTCGCGGCGGGCGATCACCTCGCGGACGTCGAAACCGACAAGGCCACCATGGAACTCCAGGCCTTCGACGATGGCACGGTCGCCAAGATCGTCATCGGCGAAGGCGACACCGTGCCCATCGGCGAGACCATCCTGATCCTCGCGGCAAAAGGTGAGTCCGTCGAAGACGCGGCCAAGGCCGGTGCCTCCGGCGGAGGTGGGAACAAAAGCTCAAAAACAACTCAGACTCAGACCGACACCCCAGAGGATGACAAAGATGATGATGACGGGGATGACGATGGGGGAGATGCACCGAAAGATGAGCCGTCGAATGGTGCGGCCACGACGACCAAACAGGCTTCGACCACGGCGAGTGTGCGGATCCGTGTGAGCCCGCTGGCACGCAAGCTGGCGGAAGAGAAGGGCCTGGACCTGGGCTCGATCGAGGGCTCGGGACCCGACGGCCGGATCATCAAACGCGATATCCTCAAAGCAGAGTCGGGTGGGGCCGCCAAGGCAACAGGAGGCGGCAAGGCGATCCCCGAGGGCCAGCTCAGCAAGGCCCCCATCGGCGGGGGCACGCCCTCTCCCGCGACAACCTCCGTCAAACTTGAAGCCAAAACCATCAAGCTCTCGGGGATGCGCAAGACCATCGCCAAGCGCCTGGTCGAGAGCAAGACCACCGTCCCGCACTTCTACGTCACCCAGGCGGTGCGCATGGACGCCCTGCTGGAACTCCGAGCCACCCTCAACCAGCAACTCGAGGTCCAGAAGGTCAAGCTCTCGGTCAACGACTTCATCCTGCGCGCAGTCGCGCTGGCCGCGGTCCAGCACCCGGTCGTCAACAGCTCCTGGGGCGGCGACTCGATCCAGCAGCACGGGACGGTGAGCATCGGCGTCGCGGTGGCCCTCCCGGCCGAGCGCGGCGGTGGGCTGGTGGTCCCGGTCGTCCGCGACGTGCAGAACAAGGGCCTCCGGACGATCTCCGAGGAGATCCGGGCGCTGGCCAGGAAGGCCCGCGAAACCGGCCTGACGCCCGAGGAGATGGCCGACTCGACGATCGCCGTGTCGAACGTCGGGATGTTCGGTTCCGAAGACGTGCTCCCGATCATCAACCCACCCAACGCCGTGATCCTCGGCATCGGCGCAGCGCTCCCGACCCCGGTCATCAAGGACAGGGCCGTCGTGCCAGGACACGTCATGCGCATCACCCTCTCAGGCGACCACCGCGTCGTCGACGGCGCCGCCGCCGCAGAATACCTCCAGACCCTCGCCGCCATGCTCGAACAGCCCGCAGGGTTATTGGTGTGAGGCTCGCTTAACTGACGCCTCGGTCTCGGGTCAACGAACCACCTCGATCCAATCCACATCCAACCGAAACGGCCCGTCGCCGGTGTCGTTGAGAATGAACCCGAACTGGACCGCCCGGTCGCCATCCAGCGGCTCGGCGCGGACCGGGTTGCCGTGAAAGGAGGGGATGAGGTCATCAAGGTCGATGGCGACGGTCTGCCATTGACCCGGATGCACGTCCGGGTCCAACGGCAAGTCGTGGCGGTGCAGGATCGTGCGGGGGCGGGTCGGGAGGTTGTCGATCACGAGCAGCCGGTAGGGCGTGCGGCCATCGGATCGGACGCGGAGGCGGATGTGGGTGGCGTCGCTCAGCGTGCCGGGCTCAAGCCGTAGTCGAACAGACGAAAACCCCCCGCCGTTGGTGTTGATCGACCCGGAGAAAGTCATCACGCCATCCTCGAACCCGACCCGCCCCAGAGAGCGCCCGCCCATGACGTTGTCGTTGACCATCCGCCAACGCCGGTTGTGAGCCGGGTCGGTGAAATCGGTGAGTCGGGTCGTTTGGGAGGATTCCGCAGCGGGCTCCGCAGGCTCAGGTGAAGGTCGGGTGCCACAAGCGGTGAGGCTGAGTGAAAACGTGGCAACACAGATGGCGAGAAGTCGTCTTAAGTCCATGGGCGACTGTAGGCGGGGTCGCGCTCACAACACCACCTGCACCAGCAGCATCGCGCAAAAACCGAGCGTGAACGCCCAAGCAATCGGGGTGGGTTTTTCTTCTTCGAGAGCATGGGGGATCAACTCAAGGACGATCAGAAAAATCATCGCGCCAGCGGCAAAGCCCATCAGCAGAGGCATCAGCGGCTGAAAAAACCACGCCAGGAGCACCGCCGGGATGGCGGCGAGAGGCTGTGGAACCGACGTCAGCACCGCCGCCCAGAAACAACGCCAGATCGACGCCCCCGCAGCCCGCAGCGGAATCGCCACCGCCAGCCCCTCCGGGATATTGTGGATCCCGATGGCCAAAGCCAGCACCGGCCCGAGGTTCTGCGTCAACTCCGCCGCGTCCGACGTGTACCCCGTGCCCACAGCGACCCCCTCGGGAATCGAGTGGACCGTCATGGCGATCAACACCAGCAGGCCGACTCGCCCTCCCCAGCCCGCGTGTTTCTCCGGCTTGCCCGAAGCGGCCAGTGCGAGGGCCGCGTCCTCAGGCTCGTGGCCGAGGAAGCGATCGGTGAACGAGAGAAAGCCCGCCCCGAGGAGGATGCCGATGAGGATGGGGATGATGTGGCCTAGATCGACCTGATATTCGCCGGGGCTCTGGCCCATCTGCAGGGCGGGGAGGATCAGGTTGTAGACCGACGCGGCAAACATCAGCCCACCCGCGACAGCGTAGCCCAGCCCCTTGTGCCTCGCCGGGTCGATGGTCTTCAGCGCGAGCGGCAAAGCACCCAGGCCGCAGGCGAGGCAGGCAAGGAGGCCAGCGACGAAGGCCTTGCCGAGCACGTCGAGGGGTAGGGACTCTGGGTTCACCGCATCAGCGTACCGTGTGGTGTTCTTTCTCGCGCGGCGGCAACGAATGCCAAAGTGGCGGTCAGATGAGAATTATTGCAAATCTTGAGTCGTCACTCTTGTAACGAGGGGAAACGAACGATACCGTTCTCCGTTCGCGCCACAAGGTGTGGTGCCCCGCCTTTTGTTGGAGGTTTTATGCGTTGCTGGAACACAAACATCTGATCATCCGTGCCGATACCCTCCGCACCCCCAACTCGGTGGAGCAGACCATCGAGTGGTTCAATGAGTTGGTCGAAAAAATCGGCATGAAGCTCGTTGACCTGCCCAACAACCCCAACTGCTTCTACATGGATACGCCGGGGAATCGAGGCCTGACCTGTGTCGGGATCATCGAGACATCTCACATCGCCCTGCACTGCTGGGACGAGGGTGAGCCGGGCATGCTGCAGCTGGACGTCTACTCGTGCAAGGACTTTGATCCCGAGGTCGTTCTCGATCATCTCCAGCAGTTCGAGCCGACGCGCGTGCTCTACAAGCACCTCGACCGCGACAAGCACCTGATCGAACTCACGCCAGCCGAGAGCCTCGCTTAACCCTCACGATCGACCTGACGCTGTTGAACCCGTGGGCTGCAAGGCCCCCGGGTTTTTCTCCTGCGCAGACGTAACGGTTCAGCGTCGGTCGGTGAGGGACCTGCGGGGGACCAGCCGGTCGTTGGTGCCCGGGCGCAGAGCCTCGGCCTCACGGCGGTGGAGCTTCATCAGCGTCTTGTGTGTGCCACGAGCTTCGCTCTTCGGCGTCTTGGGCCCGGGCTGACGCTGGATGTAGGAACCATCACCGTGCATGTCCCAGGCCTGCCTCTGGTCCGTCAGCATGATCTCGATGATCGTGCTGAGACGACGACGGGCAAACGCATCAACAATCGGTGTGATGCACTCGACCCGGTTGTTGAGGTTGCGGTACATCCAGTCGGCGGAGCCGATGTAGTACGCCCCAGGCCTGAGGTCTTCGGTGGCCGACTCACCCCGGTTCACCGGGTGGTTGTGGAAGTAGTAGATACGTGAGTGCTCAAGGAAGCGGCCAATCACCGAGACGACCGTGATGTTGTCCGAGAGCCCGGGAACGCCCGGCCGCAGGCAACAGAAACCCCGAACGATCAGGCTGATCTTGACGCCCGCCTGCGAAGCCTCATACAGACGGTTGCAGAGCTTCTTGTCTTCGAGGCTGTTCATCTTGGCAACGATCAACGGGCGGGCGGGGTCATCGGGGTCAGCCCCACGTTCCTTCCAGGCGGCGCAGTGCTCGATCTCACGGTCGATCATGGCGTTAAAACGCTGACGCATGTTGATCGGCGCAATGAGCAGGTGCTTAAACTCCGACATCGCACTGCGGCCAGTGAGGAAGTGGAAAAGCTCAATGAGGTCTGCCGTCAGCTCCGGGCGACAGGTCAACAGGCCGTGGTCGGTGTAGAGATTGGCGGTGCGCGAGTGGTAGTTGCCGGTGCCGATGTGGGCATAACAGCGCATGCCCTCCGGCTCGCGGCGGACGACCAGCGTCGTCTTGGTGTGCGTCTTGTAGCCGACCAGCCCATAGACAACGTGAATCCCAGCCTTTTCAAGGCGCTGAGCAAGCTGCACATTGCGCTCTTCATCGAAACGAGCCTTGAGCTCGACTAGACAGACGACCTGCTTCCCGCGCTCCGCCGCCTTGATCAGCTCGGGGATGAACGGCGAGTCTTCGGAGGTGCGATATAGCGTGGCCTTGATGGCGACGACGTTGGGATCGGTCGCCGCAGAACGGATAAAACGCTCGACGCTTGCGGAGAACGATTCATAAGGGTGATGGAGAAACACATCGCCCGCGCGGATCACCGAGAAGATATCGGCCTCCGTGTCGGCCAGGCGCGGGGGTGTCACCGGAGTCCAGGGGCTGTGTTTGAGGTCGGGGCGATTGACGCTATGGATCGACCACAGGTCGGTGTAATCGAGTTCGGCGGGCATCTGATACACGTCGGCGTCATCCAGACCCATCTCCTCGATCAGGAAACGGTTCATCGGCACGCAGGGGTCGTCATCGACTTCGAGACGAACCACGCGAGCAAACCGCCGGTCTCGAAGCTCCTGTTCGATGAGGTCGAGCAAATCCTCAGCGTCTTCCTCATCGCGTTCCACATCAGCGTTGCGGGTGATGCGAAAAGGCTCAACCTCAACAATCTGCATGCCCTGGAAAAGACGATGAAGGTTATGCCAGATGATCTGGTCGAGGCGGATGAAGCGCTCGTTCTGGGCGTCCGAGGTCCCCAGCCGGATCCAGCCGGGCAGAACCTTGGGCACCTTGACACGAGCAAACTCCAAATTCTCTTCCTCGCTGAGTTCGCGCTGACGCTCGTTGTCGGTGTACCGGCGGCCAGAGCCCTCGCCCAGCGGGCGGAGCATGACGCCCAGCGACCGACTGAGGTTGCTCATAAAAGGAAACGGGTGGCCGGGATCAACCGCGAGAGGCGTGAGGATCGGGAAAACATTCCGATCGAAGTAGTCGGTGGCAAAAGCACGCTCGTCTTCGCTCAGCTCCGCCCAGGTCAGCAAGTAAATGCCCTCACTGGCTAACGCGGGCCGGACAAGCTGGGTATAGCATTGGGCCTGCGCCTCGATCATCGGGAGGATGGCCTGGCGGATGGCGTCGAGTTGTTGTTCAGCCGTGAGACCATCAGGCGTGCGCGTCGCGACGCCAAGCTGGATCTGTCGTTTAAGCGCACCGACACGCTTCTGCACATACTCATCGAGGTTCGAGGTGAAGATCGCCAGAAAAGCAGCGCGTTCGAGCAGGGGCGTGCGCTCGTCGATCGCCTCGTGAAGGACGCGGCGATTGAACTCAAGCCAGGCGATCTCCCGATTGAGAAAACGACTGTCCGCCGCATCCGGCTGAGGAAGGGGACCCACCTCGATCGATGAGGCGGCGTAAGAAGCACTGTCGATGGGGTTGCTGTTGGTCATAATGAGTCCATGAAAGCCACATTCTAGCTCACTGGCATGAAGGGCATAGACGGCTCCTCACGAATGAGGCTTCTAGAGTCCCAGACGCCGGTTCCGAGGCGAAGCGAGAAGCACCTCCGCGTCACGGATCAGCAGGCGATCGAGCACTGGCCCATGCTGCCCAGCGTCAAGATCAATCGTCAGCAAGCCAGGGCTTTCAGCCACAAGGTTGATGATGTGCTCAGGCGTCTGGGCGTCGATCTCGACGGATCGCGGCCGGGCTGATCCAATCGCCAGATTTGCGATCATCGACGGCCAGTGAAGATCGGCTTGGGGGATGGAAGGGTCGAGTTCCAAGCGAAGCGTGACGGCCAGCGTGTTCTCAGGCAGATCAAACGCAACCGCAGCGGGCGCGTGAAGCCTGAACCCTTCGTGGTCCCGAGAAGACCCAAGCGTGATACCAAATACATCCGCAGGCCTGGTCTCACGCATCGGCAGGTCGGTCAGCGAGACGAGTCGCAGACCCTGACGGCGAAGGTCGATGCTAAAGACACTGGCCGCAGGAAGCTGCGTGGTGCGTGTCCCGAGAATCGGCCGCAGAGACCACAAACCCCGGGCAAGGGTCACGCCTTGGGCATCGATGATCGTGCCGTCGAGGAGCGTGAGCCGGTCGAGACTCGGCGGTTCAGGGGGAGTAACCGCGCGGACGATGGCCGCGATAGCGCTCAGAGGCAGGTCGAGAGGCTCCTCGGCACCCGGCGTCAGGAAGCGAACCTTGTCGGCGACCAAGGTAATCAAGGTGCCATCAAGCTCGTCACCATTGGTGAGGATGATCCGGTCAAATCCATCGGGCGGGACGATCGGAGCGGGCAACGGCATCAACCGCATGGCTCGGACACTAGCGAGCGGAACGATCAGGCGACCAAGGCCGGGGTGATCAACGACGATACCCTCGCCGTCCTGAGTCGGTCGGATCGTACCACGCAGAAGTTGACCATCAGCAAGATCGATCGCGGGGGTCAGGGTCGCGTCAGGCGGCGAGACGCCAAGACGCGTGAGCCGAGTGATGTCAGCGACTGGAATCGTCAGCGGTTGATCATCCGTGTCGAGCCCGGAGATCGAGGTCGCACCAAGCTGCACCGGACGCAGCGTGCGTAGATCGAAAGAACGATCCATCAGACGCCAGCTGTCGCCGATCGCCGGGCTCACTAGAAGGAGCATCAGGAACAGGAATAAGGTGATGGGATGACGCATGGGCTCTCAACGTTCAAAGATGGGAAGCAGGCGATTGGGCATCTGCAGCACCAACAACGCCATCGCGGTGGAGTAGGTCGAGCCATGATTACCCTGCCAGGAACCGTCGGCCTGCTGCCGTGCGAGCAACTCCGCGCGGATGGCCGGGTACCACGAGCGCCAGTGCTCATCACCAGCCAGAAACATCGCCTGCACGGCGTAGTACTGACCGTAGTAATAATGCCCGCCCTGCTGGGCTCGCCCTGCGCCCGGCTGGAACTGCTCAAGATAAGCAAGGGCGGAGTCAATCTCATCGCCCTCGTAAATGCCCGCGTAGTAGAGCGAAGCCAGACCAGCGGCAGAGCGAGGAAAAGCGGACCCACCCGCACCGGTCATATAACGAAACCCGCCGTCATCAGGATTCTGGCATCGGCGGACATACTCGACGGCACGCTCGATCGTCGCCTTCGGTACAGAGAGCCCCGCGTTACGCGCCGAACGCAACGCCATGATCTGGCAGATCGTCACCGAAATATCGGCGTCTGCAGGAATCGGCTGGTAACGCCACCCACCCTCGTGATTCTGACTCGCAACAATGAGCTGCACCGCACGACGCAGCGCCGAACGAACCTGACGGTTCCCCGTCATCCCATAGACCTCGCCGAGAAACAGCGTCGCAAAACCATGGCCGTACATCGGTCCATGCGAGGTATCGGCGGCCAACAGACCAGCATCCGATGAACTCGACAGCACAAAGCTCAGACTCTGATTAAGCAGCTCGCCGTGTGGTCCACGATCAGGCATGTGCCCATCGGCCATAAACGCAAGACTGACCAGCGCGGTAATGCCGACGTGGCGACCATATCGATCGGCCCCGAAGCTGCCATCCTCAGCCTGAGCCTGGGCGAGATAAGCCAGCCCGCGCCCAACAGCTTGTGTCACCTCAGGCGTAATCTCAACAAAGCCCGGCGCGCCAACCGGGCCCGCCTGTGGACTGGAGATCGCGGGCGTCAGGAGCAATGCCAACGCCGTGAGCCAGGTGACCGTAATGAGTCGCTTTCGGATCATGGTCGTGACTCATTCTCCAGATCGGCGAGGGTGCGAAAGTAGGCCTCAGTCTGCTGGCGATGCGTCGGACTAAACGGTTCGCTCAGGCTCTCGGACAGTTCCTGTCGGAGCCGCGGCGGGAGGTTGCCCCATTCCCGACGCAGCTCCTCGATCGGGCGCGGCGATGCGGTCGTAGACCCTACCCCGCCCGGCGAGAACGAGCCCTCACTGGGCACGGTCTGAGCAGGCACCGGCTGGCCCGCAGCGGGAACAGGCTGACCCGGCACCGGCTTGGGCTGCTCTGCGGGACGCGTCTGCGGTGGTGGTGATGAGGAACTGGAACCGCTCTGCTGCTGGCGGAGCTGCTCGATGAGTCTGTCGAGCTTGTCGAGAACCTCCTCCTGCAGGTGCTGCGTCGACTCGCTCGGGTCGAGGTCGAGCCCAAGTCGACGGGCTGCAAGCTGCATGTCCTCCAATGCCGACTGAAACAACTCGTTGGGGTCACCCGGCGTGATCATGTCCTCAAGCGATTGATCCGCCTCAAGCGGGATCATCGGCAGTTGCTCAACAGGAACCGGCTCGCCGAGAAGCTCGTCAAGGGTAAGCGGTCGCTCCCCATCAGTACCCGCAGCCCGCGCGACCGCGGGCATCGTGATCAGCAGGATCAGCGACATATAAAACAAATGACGCATCAACTCATCGTATGGCCGGGGCCGGGCTAATGTCACGGGTTTTGCTCCTCCGTAAGACGATTGGCGTAGCGGGCCAGGTCCCGCTGCCGGATCGAGAGCACCTGCAGAGCGTCTCGCTGATCAGCCGTCAGGGGCTCCTCAACGGCCTCACGCAGGGCCTGGGTCTGGAGAAGGATCTGCTCCTGAAGCGCGCGAACCAGACGTAACTCAGCCATCGACGGCACCAACTCAGGCTCGCCCTGCTGCCCCCCGGAGCCGCCCCCACCCTCGGACCCGCCTTCGTCCTGATTCGGTTCCTCCGGCGGCTCGTCAAGAGCATCGGCCATCAAACGCAGGGTGTCGGCGATCTCCTGCTGCGACCGCAGCACATCGTTCTCCGCGTAACCAATACGCAGTTGACGTGTGATCCTGTCGGCAAGATCAGCGATACGCTCGTGCAGCGGGGCGAAAATCGCGGTCTCAGCAACCTCCTCGGCCAGGTCCTGCACCTCATCCCGGATCGCCCACTGATCGTCCGCGACGGCGGCGAGACCAAGGCGACGCGTCGCCAGCGGGCGACGCGGGCGCAGTGACTCAACCGCAACTCTCAGTTCATCCTCACGCTCAGCGAGATCCCGGTAAGCCTTCTGTAGCGCCGCCCGCCGCTCGGCAGCGGCCTGAGCCTCGTTCTCCTCGAGCCGTGCTTGGAGTGCCTCAAGCGCCGATATCAACGATTGCTCCGCAGCTTCCTGAGCATCGACGGCAAGCCGTTGGCGTTGCGACCGAAGGGCTCGGATCGCCTGAGTCTGGCTGTCGGCTGCATCACGCACACCCGCTTCGGCCGCAGGGTGATCCTCAAGCGCCTCCACCTGCTCCAAAGCATCAAGTGTGCGAAGACGCAGCGCCTGGGCCGGGTCAGCGATGTCCTCGAGCTCAGTTTCCGGCGTTGCCTGAGTCCTCTGTCGCTGCTGATTCTGCTCCGCAATGATCTCTTGAAGCACACCGACGAGTGACGCAAGCTGATCCTGCTGATCCTCTGAATCCTGAACCGCCTGCTCGAAGCCCTGCGCAATAGCGTCCAGTTGCTGAGCGATCGCCTGCTGCTGACTGCCCGCCCGAGAAAGCTGGTTGTCCTCAACCCGCTCTCCCGCCTCGCTCATCTGCCCGGATATCTGCGCCGATTCGGACGCATCCACTGCTTCACGAAGCGCCCTCGCCAGGTCCTGGGCACGAGGGTTATCCGCCTGCTCAGCGAGGTCATCAGCCTGCGCCCGGAGTTGTTCAACCGTCTGCCGGGTCTGCTCGGCGAGGCGTTGCTGATCGCGCGCGAGTTGTTCGAGTTGCTCACGAAGCTCTTGAGGCAGGTCCTCGGGATTCTGGCCAAGAGTCTGCGGCAACAACCCAGCGCTCCGCTGCGCGAGGGCACGTTGTTGCTCCGCCAAATCACGCAAGTCAGCAGCAGCCTGCATCGCAGCAGAGTTATCGTCGAGCATGGCCCGCAGAGCCTCGAGTTCATTTGCAGCTTGCTGCTGAGAAGCTCGACCAGCTTCGGCTTGAGGGTCCGCCTCGTTGTCGGATGCACCAAGCGCTTGCTCCGCATCACGGGCCGCCTCAGCAGCCCGGTCAAGCCCTTCGCCCAGCCGCTGAACCATCTCACGAAGCGACGCATCATCGAACCGGTTGCGTTCCTGGCGCAGCTCCAGGGCCCGAGCGGCCCCGGCGAGTTCGGCAATGCGTGCGGCGAGTTGCTCCTGGCCAGCGGCCGCAGATTCAAGGTCCTCTCCCATGAGCCGACGCTGCTCACTCAGTGCTCGACCAATCCGTCGATCGAGAAGCGACATCTCCTCGCGGAGGATGTCACGGAACGTCGCCTCATCCACCACGATGATCCGCCGATCAGCCGCATGCTGGATCGGATTCTGGCGAACATCCTCGGCACTCGCCGTGACCAGCAGGACATCACCGGCACGCAGCCCTAACGACGCCAGCGGCCAGTCAGTAACCAACTCCAGACGCGCAGATTGCTCGGTTCGATCGCTGATGACCAAAGCCTCGTCGTGATCTTGCCCGTCTCGCCGATGTGTCAGCATCAGCGAGCCAACACCAACGTCATCGGTCACCTGAGCGTGCAGCGAAACCGTGGCCTCAGGAAGCACACGCTGATCAGTCGCCGGTTCGATCAGCCGAACCGAGGGCGGCCGATCCTCAATCGATTCACTGCGCACCTCCGGCGGCCGCGAAAACCTGAGCCCTTCCCGACTCTCTGCATCCACACGAAACACCGGCGTCCTAAGCGTGATCAACCAGGAAACCTCCGAGACATGTTCACCAACAGTAAGCGTGAACAAGGCCTGTTGATCTTCAGCAACGATGATCTCAGGCTGATCGGTCGGGCGCGCCAGACGCACCTTGAGTGTCGCCGCGCTGCCTTCGAGCGCGCGCAGCGTCGCGCTCCCGCCATCGAGATCGAGTGTCTCTACACGTTCCTCCAGCAAGCCCTCTGCGTAAGCGGGGGGCACGATCTCAGCAATGACCTCGGTCAGCCGCGGCCGCGTAGCCAGCGGCAACGGCTCCGGTTGGTACCGATCCCAACCGGTCTTCAACTCGATCGCCAGCGCCCCGACATCAACAGCGTTTTGCGCCAGGTGGCGAAGCAGCGCCGCCGGCGGATCGAGGCGTGTCTCAAAAATAGCCTGTGCTGCCCCTTCATCCACAGACCTCGTCAGGACAATCTGATTGGCGCTCTCAAACCTCTCGTCATCAACTCTCCAAGTAGCGTTGAGGACGATCCTCCGGTCAGCAGATGAATCGGGCGTGCGCACCTGAACATGAACCGGCACCCCCAGGGGCCGCACTCGCTCCATATCAAGAAGCTCTATGCGCGTCATCGTCGGCCACGGCCCAGCCGCCCAGGGCCAGAGCCAACGCGACAACGCCGACCCCGCAAACGACGGAGCGATAAGCGCAAAGACCAGCCAGACCCCCACCAACAACCCCGCCACACGCGCCGTACGCACCAGCGGGCGACAATCCAGCAGAGGTTCGAGGTCGAGAGGCCCCTCGGGCAGGTCGCTCTGTGCCGCCTCCCGGAAGGCACGCGCCAGCGCGTCCCGGTCGGCACCCTCAGCAAGATCAACCGCCACCGCGAGACGCCCCCGCCAGGCTGGACGGAGCCTCTCAACCGATAAAGCAAAAGCAACCAACGATGAATGCCAACGATGCCGATCCGCGATGCGCCTGACCCATTGCACAATCAGGTACACACAGATGAACCAGCCAAGCAGCCGCAGCGACACAGGCAACCGAAACAGAAAATCAAAGACGCCCAGCACCATTAACGCAGCCAGCGCAACAACCAGTCCGCGCACAAGATGCTGCATCAACGCGAGGCGTTGCGCTCGCTCACGCCCGTGTTCGAGTTGTCGAATCGCTTCATGCGACACGTCGTTCATCGTCTCCTAGCTAAGCCCGGCAATCCGCCGGACAACCCACTCCGCGGTCAGCATCCCGATAAGCAGCACAAACAACGTCGCCGAACTCCAGATCGACTCACGCGTTTCTTCAACCACCGTGCGCGCACGCGATGGGAGTGATCCGGCCAGACCCGAGGCCTCATCCAACTCCAGCAGCCGCCCGGACGTACGCATCGCCAGGTCCGCCAAAAGCGCCCGATCGGGCTCAGTCACACGGTACTCCGGCGTATCATCAAGAACCGTTAGCGATGTCTGGGGTCCGGTGCTACCCGCCTGCAGCGTGTACACCCCGGGCGTGCTCGGCACGAGCCGCCCAGCCCAACGCGTCGATACACCCGGCCCCTCCGGCACGAGATCAAGACGCCCGCTGGGCAATCCCTGTCGATCGACCGCAACCGTTGGCGGGCCCGCCGAGGGACCGGTCCAGGTCACCACGGCGGTCTGCCCCAATGTGATCACACCCGGATCAACAGAAATCGCCTCACTCTCGGATGAGCCCGAAGACAAACGGTCACGAACAGCAAGACGAATCAGCGGGAGCCAGAACTCAGCATAAGGCCCTTCACCCTGCCCATACCGCCAACGCCACCACTCATCGGTCGCGAGGTAAAGAGTCTGCCCCGCCCCGTAGCGCATCGCCGTGACGGCCCAGGTCTCACCGGGCCAACTCGGATGAGTCGCCAGCAACAACGGCTGCGCCGCCGGCTTGGGATCCACCACCGCCTGCATCCAGATAAACCCCCGCCTGCTCTCGATCGCCTCCGGCGCGAGGAGACCCAGCGCCCGCGCTGCAGGGGCCGCAGCAATCAACCAGGACGACTCCGCCGCCATACGCCCGACGCTCGATGAAGGAGCCCGTGTCGGAAGCAAGGGCTCTAACGAAGTCCCAGCATAGCTCGCGGGCATGTGCTGCTGACCACCAACCCAGATCAACCCCGCCCCATCCTCACCAACGTGATCGAGCAACAACCGCGACTGATGATCCGTCAGGAAGCTCGGCGGAACGTCGCCAAGAATGATCAGGTCATACGGCTCCAGCTCACGCTGAGTCTCTGGAAAACGCTGAATCGGCTCGTCACCCTCCTGGGCAAAACCCCGATCAGCACTCAGCAAAAGACTGCTCAGCGACACCGAACGCTCACGAAGCAACAGGTTCTTGAGATACCGAAACTCCCATCGCGGATAACCATCAACAAGCAGAACTCGCACCGGACGATCCACGATCCTGATGGTCCGCTCCCGCTGATTGTTGTCAGGCAGCCGATCGTCAGCCGCCACGATCTCGACCACCCACGTCCTCTCACCAGCTTCCTCCGGACGAGCTAGCAGCTGCACCGAGTCACTTTGTTCAACCGGCTGATCGTCGAGAACCGCCCCACTCTCTTTGTCAATGAGTCGAACCCGAGCGGATGAGTCCTCTTGATGCCCACGCACCGTAACCCGAACCGGGACACGGTCACCCAGAAACACCGCCTCCGGTGCCTGCACATCGGCGACCGCGAGATCGCCTAGTGACGAGTCCCCGCCAACAGCAATCGCGTACACAGGTGCCCCGGCCTGCTCAAGCTCCTGCAGCAGCGCCGGCGGCAACGGCTGATGCGTCCGGCCATCGCTAACCAGCACAACGCCCGCAAGTAGCGCACGATCACTCGATTCAAGTGCCTCCCGCAATGCTTCATCCAGCCGCGAGGCTCGGCCAACAGCCTCGGGCCACGCCCCGGGGTCTGAGTCAATCGACTGCAGGTTGTCGCCAAACCCGATCCAGGTCGCTTCACGCTGCCGGGCGAGCTGTCCCTCCGCGGCCTTTGGCTTGATCCAGTCGGAAAGCTCCGCCAAACCCGTTCGTGCGGCAGTATCACGGCTCCGCGGCCGCGCCTGGTCATCAAAACCCGCATCGGTCAGCGTCATCGAGAGACTCCGATCGATCAACACCACAACACGATCAGGCTCAACACGATCACGACTCCAGATCGCCTGCGGACCCGCCAGCAGCATCGCGATCAGAAGCATCGTCAACCCACGCAACACCCCACCCGTGATCCGCAGCGGAATCGATCCCGGCAGCCGCGAGTAGGCCCACAACACAACCGCCGCAATCAGCAGCGCAACAACCAGCCATCCCCAAAGCGGGACCGAAACCGACCAGCCAAGCGACCACCGCACGCTCTCGCCAAGCATCACCACCATCGGCGTTCCCCCGTCGAGGACCACCGGGCCACCACCAACTCACTCAGCAGAACCAGCAATGCCATGACCAGCACCAGCGGGCCGATCGCCGACCGCGACTCAGCCTCTTCTAGCGCCCCACCAACACCGCCCGACTCAACCCACACCACCGCCCCAGGTAGAAACGATTCGACCCGAGCCGACGTCGCCGCCGAGAGATCACCCGCCTGCGTGGCGGGTCGCGCAATCAGCCAGCGACCGTCCTCACCCGCTGAAACGTACCAACCCGAACGACGATCCGGGGCGACGCCAATGTCCTCAGCGAATCCCGCCCCCTGCCGAACCCAGACATCGGACACGTCCATCTCACTCGCGCCCACGACCCTCTGCTCCGTCGCCATCCGTGACGAGATCAGGTCCCGGACCAACGTCTGAATCAGCGGAACCGCCAGCGGCTTGACCGGCAGATTCGTCCAGTCCGACTCAAGACGCGACGCCATCAACACCACACGCCCACCCCCCGTCGCATACTCAGCGAGCCAGGGCGACGCCGACGCAGAACCAAGCATCACCAGAGGCCGAACACCCGGAACAACGATCGGCGACCAACGAAAAACACGAACCGTCCGCGCAAGCGTTGGCCATTCCGCAGACAAGCCCGCCAGCAACCCGCGAGGTTCAACACTCTGATCCAGAGCAGCGCCCGAATCCTCGCGCTGCTCGACTCCCCCGTAGACACGCTCAGGCAACCCAAGACCCCCGGACCACAAGCCGTCAGTCGCATCCCCGGGCGGGAGCAACACCGCAGAACGCCCACCCTCAAGCCACCGACGGACCGCCGCCTGCTCCGAAGCATCCATCGCACCAGGCTCAGTCAGGACCAGAACATCTGCGTCGCCTAACGCCTGCTCAGACAGCCGCTGAATCAACACCGCACGCAGCGGGTTCTCGTCATCCGCAACCGGCTCGAGCGCCAGAGCAAACCAACGCGCCGCCGTCAGCCCGGGCACGGCCGTGTGCTGAATCAGCACCGTCGCCGATCGCCGCACCTCAACCGCCGTCATCGCCACATCATCCGAAGACAAACGACTCGCAGACTGCACCCAACGAGACTCGATTAGTAACCGCTGCGAGTCGCGCGTCAACACATCGACAGGCAGCGTGAGAATCTGCCGCACCATCCGCCGCTCATCACCCGCTTCCAGACGCACCGCCTGCGACACCACCGTCAACTCACGACCCGCCTCATCCAGAACACGCCACACCAACTCAGCGGTTTCATCCACCGGCTCCCCACCAAGCCGCGTGAGCTCGGCTTGCACCGAGATCATGAGCGCCCGACCACCCGCTTGAGGCACCACGGCCGACTGCGACGCCACCAACGATGCCACCTGATCATTCCGAAGAGACGACTCAGCACGACGAACAACCCATCGCCATCGAGGGTTCGGATCATCACGCGCAGACACATCACCAACCCACCGGCTATCCGCAACCGCCAGGTCAGACAGCACAACCCCGATCGTCTCCGCAGCACCCACACCAGGCGACCGCAGCACCTCGGCCATCACCTCCACAGGCCTCGTCGCGGCATCCGAGCTGCTTAACGCATGGAGCTCTTCAATCGCCTGCTCACGCCCGCCGTCTGACAACTGATAGCTCGTTGACGACCCTCCCGTCAGCGTCCAGATCGTCAGGTCATCCGATGACCGCAGCCCCTTAACCAAATCAACCGCCTCACGCCGCAGCGTCTCGAAGCGCTCCTGCCCATCACCACCCACCGCCCGTGTCGTCAGACCATCATCGATCACCAGATGAACCTGACGTGACCCGGCACTCGAAAACCACCCCGCCAGCAGAGGCTGCGCGAGCGCAAGACCCAGAAGCAACACCACCAGACACCGCAACAGCAATAGAAGCCACTGACTGATCAGCAGCTTACGCCGCTCCTGCTCAACCGCCTCCCGCAAAAAACGCATAGCGCCCCAAACGACGTGCCTCTGGCGTTGTCGCCTCAGCAGGTGCAGCGCAATCGGAATGCTCACCGCCAGCAACCCCGCAGCCGCGAAGGCCGGGGCGAGAAACAGCGAACCGATCTGGGCCAGCGGCCAGTACGTAAACAAGCTCCTTCCCGTCAGCCGCGACGGCTGGCAAACCCCGCACGCAACGACAAACACTCCCTGAGCACCGGCAACAAAGGCTCATCCGTCGCAAGCGTCAGGTGATCAAACCCAAGACTGGCCGCGGCGCGCCCCAGGGACTCCAGGTGCTCCGCAAACACACGCCGATACGACTCCCGCAACGCCGCCGGCTCAACCGGCAGCCGCCCCTCACCTTCGAGACCCTCAAACTCGGTCGAACGACGAAACGGAAAGTCCCGCTCCGCCGGATCAATCAGCTGCAACAACAACACATCATGTCCCGCGAACTTCAGCCGAGCCAACGCCGAGCGGATCGCGGTCGGATCATCAAAAAAATCACTCAAAATCACCACGATTGACCGCCGACGAAGACGCGCACCAAGTCGAACCACCGCTTTCGACAAATCATCCGCACTCGAAGGCTCCGCAGGTGCCCGAGAAGAAGGCTGCGCCTGATCCAACACCCGCGCGGTCAAGCGCCACTGCTGACGCGCACTGCTCATCCCCAGTTCATGCGCCGAATCCTGCCCAAACGTCGCAAACCCCGAGCGGTCATGCTGCTGATGCGCCAGCATCGCCAACGCCACCGCCAACGTCGACGCACCAGTGAACTTGCTCCAGACCGCACCCTCCGACCGATACGCCATCGACCCCGAGGCATCCACGAGCAGCATCAGATCGACATTGGTCTCCTGATGATGCCGCTTGAGATAAAGCCGATCACTCTTGCCATACGCCTTCCAGTCAAGATGCCGAAGATCATCCCCCGGCGTGTACGGCCGATGCTCAGCGAACTCCAGGCTCAGCCCGCGCAACGGCGATCGGTGCTGACCAACCGACAGCCCCTCAATCAGCAACCGCGCACGCAGCTCCACCGTGCCCAAACCCGCGAGATTCTCCGGCGTCAGCCACGCTGGGTCGCCAGACATCGGGTTGAGCTTGGAACTGGACATCAGCCCTTTATTCCGTCCGCAACATCGCCGCGGCGGGTGACGCCTCAGCAGAATCAGGCGTAACGCCCAGGAGTTGATCGATCAGATCATCCGGCGCGATATGGTCCGCTTCCGCCTGAAAGTTCAGGTGCATCCGATGCCTCAACACAGGGTGCGCCACGGCCTGAATGTCCGGGATCGATGCCGCCATGCGCCCATCCAGCAGCGCACTGGCCTTCGCCGACAGAATCAGATTCTGAGTCGCCCGCGGACCCGCACCCCACGCCAGATAATCACGCACAAACGCCGGACGCTGATCCTGCTCACCCCGCGCTGGACGCCGCGTCGCTCGTGTCAGTCGCAACGCGTAATCAATCGCATGTTCAGGCACAGCGACCGCCCGCACCCACCGCTGAAGCCGCTCAATCTCTTCTGCGTTCACCACCGGCTCAACCACGTCACTCGCCCCCGAAGTCGTCCTGCGAATGATCTCCGCCTCCTCATCATGCGACGGATAGTCAACCTTGATCATCACCATGAAACGATCCAGCTGCGCCTCAGGAAGCGGGTAAGTCCCCTCCTGCTCAATCGGATTCTGCGTCGCCAGCACGAAAAACGGCTCGGTCAACTCGTGCCGAACCCCACCCGCCGTCACATGACGCTCCTGCATCGCCTCAAGAAGCGCCGCCTGAGTCTTCGGCGGGGTCCGATTGATCTCATCAGCCAGAATCACATTCGCAAACAACGGACCACGCACAAACCGCATCTCGCGCCGACCCGTGTCCCGGTTCTCTTCAATCACCTCGGTCCCCGTGATGTCCGAGGGCATCAGGTCTGGCGTGAACTGAATTCGATTGAACTCAAGACTCAGCGACCGCGCCACCGTCGAGACCAGCAGCGTCTTGGCCAGACCCGGCACGCCAATCAGCAGCCCGTGCCCACGACACAACAAGGTCAACACAACCTGTCGAACAACCTCATCCTGCCCCACCACCGCCTTGCCGATCTCACGCCGTAGCGCCTCAACATGCCGGGTAACCGTGGACCGGACCTCATGGGGGTCCGAATCACTCAACGCAGGGGAATCGGCCGGAAGGTCACTCATACAGGCTGCTCTCGCTTCAGGATGACATCAACAACTGAGTATACGGGCGACTCGGGCCTAAACTGGGTTCATGCCCGAGTTACCCGAAGTCGAAACCATCCGTCAGGGACTGGCTCAAGCCGTCATCGGACGCCGGGTGGTTCGAGTCACGCTCAAACGCCCAGACTTCATACGGGAAGGGTCCTCCCGGCGTTCGCGAATCGGTGCCATCAGCCCCGACGATCTGCTCGAGGGCCAGACCATCACCCGAATCGAACGCCGCGGGAAGCAGATCGCCGTCATCGGCTCACAGGACACCGCCCTCTGCCTCCACCTGGGCATGTCCGGATCGCTCGCCGCAGGACCCGCCGACGCCCTCCAACCCACCCCGCACACCCACATCCGCTGGGACCTCGACGAAAACTCCGCCTTCCAGATGACCGACCCCAGACGCTTTGGCGGAGTCTGGGCCTTCACCAATCTCCAGGAACTGACCGCCACACGCTGGTCCACGCTCGGCCCCGACGCCCTGACCGTGACCGCCCGACAGCTCCAAACCGCCCTCAAGACCACCAAACGAGCCATCAAAGCCGCCCTGCTCGACCAGACCCTCCTCGCTGGCGTCGGCAACATCTACGCCGACGAATCCCTCCACCGCGCTCAAATCCACCCCCAAACCCCGGCCCACCGACTCCAAACCGACCCCATCAAGTCCCTGGCGACGAACCTCCGACAAATCCTGCGAGAAGCGATCACGGCCGGCGGGTCGTCCTTGAGGGATCATGTCATGCTCAACGGGGCCGCAGGCTCGTTCCAGTTCGCTCACCGCGTCTACGGCCGGGGCGGCCTGCCCTGCCAACGCTGCGGAGCCGAGCTTAGAAAAACCCTCATCGCCCAGCGAACCACCGTCTGGTGCGCCACCTGCCAACCCAAAGAAAGAACGAGGAAGAAGAGAATTAACCATCTTACCTAGTAATAAGCCCTGTCACACCGTGCGTAAAGACGGCCGGGGCGACCACTAATACTTTATCGACAATGGCTTAAAGCCAGCCACCCGGCGTGCAAGACCTGACGCTATCCCTTGCCGTCGCGCCGCATAGCGCCGATTCAACCCTCTGAACCACGTCCCCAATCAAGCCCAACCAGCTTGAGCGCCGCTCATCACCGGGCTACCGCCAGCCAGCCAGATCACCTCCCGGCGCTTTCTCCACACCCCCCACACACCCTGTGGAGAAATCAAATCGACACAAGCGATCTGTCTGACCACTGATCACACCCCGACAACAAGCAAGAAAGTCTTGGAACCGTCCCACGCCAACTGTAGCGACCGGGTGGCACATTGCACGCCGAAGGCGTGCTGTGTGAACTCACCAAAAATCGTTGCCAACACACCCACGACAGCTGCATATCAGACGAGAACGCTCTAGCTCCCCAGCCCCGACGACTGCTGCAGCCGGTCCTCCAGCAGATTGAGCTGCTTGAGGAACGTCTCATCACGCCCCGAACGCTCTTCCACCATCTTGATCGAGTGCATCACCGTCGTGTGGTCACGGCCACCAAAATGCCCACCGATCTCCTCCAGACTAAAACGCGTGTGCTTACGCGCCAAAAACATCGCCAGCTGCCGCGGCTCAGTAATCGACTTATGCCGCCGCCGCGACTGAAGATCGCTGAGCTTCACACTAAAATAACCCGTGATCACATCGATGATCTGCTGCAGCGTCGTATGATTCGAGCGCGGCTGATTGATCTGTTCCCCCAGCGCCTCCGCTGCCAACGCAAGATTGATCTCGCGATCACAATTACCCAGCGAGGCGTAAGCCATCAGCGACGTGATCGCACCCTCCAACTCCCGCGCATGCGAATCGATCTTCCCGGCCAGATAGGCGATGACATCATCTGGAATTTCAAGACCTCGAAGCGCCGCCTTCGCACGCAGAATCGCCACCCGCGTCTCAAAATGTGGTTTGGTCACATTCGTCACCAACCCCCATTGGAACCGCGATAGCAACCGCTCCTCCAGATGGGGAATCTCCGACGGTGCCGCGTCCGAGCTGAGCACCAACTGCTTCCGCGCCTGATAAAGCTCATTAAACGTGTGGAAAAACTCCTCCTGTGACCGCTCACGGTTCGCCAGGAAGTGAATGTCATCAATCACCAGCATGTCCGCATACCGATACCGATGCCGAAAATCCAGCATCTGCCCCCGCTGCACACACTCGATGAACTGCGTCATGAACGCCTCGCACGAGACGTAAACAATCCGCGTGTCCGGCTTGTTCGTGAGAATCGTCTGACAGATCGCCTGAAGCAGGTGTGTCTTGCCCAGCCCGACTCCGCCATGAATAAACAGCGGGTTGTACGCATCACCAGGCTGATTCGCCACCGCCACCGATGCCGCATACGCCATCTGATTGTTCGGACCCACAATGAAGTTCCCGAACGTGTAGTCCGGGTTCAGAACCACATCATCCTGCAGATCAAACGGCTGACCATCCTCACCCAACCGCCGGCTGTCACCCCGCACGCTCAACGTAGGCGGTTCCACCGGATCATTCAGATCAATCTCCAACGCCTCCGGCACCGCCCGCCCATTCCGCTCACCCGCCGGCTCCTCCCCCTCACGCAGCGCCCCGTTCGTCTCTGATTTACCCCCCAACCCCATCCCCGTAACCTCCTGATCAACCTCAGACTTCGCATCCTCCCCAAAATCGAAGCGAACCGCGATCAGAGCATTCGTCACACTCTGCGCCGCCTCCGTGAACGGCTCCAGACAACGCTTCTGCAAATAGTTCTGCTGAATCGAGTTCGTAGTCCGAATGCGCAGCAGCCCGCTCTTCAGAGCAATCGGCTCGAGCTCGTCGAACCACTGCCGGCAGATCGGTGCGTGATGACGCCGTAAATACGCCATCACGTCACGCCACAACTTGTCATCGAGCCTCGGCATGAGTGAGCATCTTCCCCTGTTTGTCGACCCAAAACGACCGGCCACAAGAGGCCCCGAAACCTCATAGGGGCGCAGCGACCAAGGTAAGCGCACGGTTAATCAGATGCAACGGACCGCCCCCGATTTCCCGCCTCACACCCCGTTCCCGGGTACAAAAGGCCCTATGGACACCACGCGTCTGCTCATCTTCGACGATGACCGCGGCAGCTTCGGGCCACTCCGCCATCGCAGAGCCATCTTCGCCACACGAACCGGCGCGCTCGAAATCCGCCAACGCATCGAACGCCAGCTCAAACGACCCGTCGATGCACTCTGGATGCCCTCACGCTACCAGGCCGTCTCCGCCCCACGCTACCCCGCACCCGTCAACGCCGGCCTCGACGACGGCGACTGGCTCATCGTCAACGGACGATGGAACGCCATCCGCCAACCCGAACTCATCCTTGCCCTCGAACCCGGACAAGTCCTCGTCGAACCCGATGGCCAACTCGTCGCCGCCCACGTCTCATGGATCGACGCCGGAAAAATGCTCGAAACCTCCGACCCCCACACAGGCGTCGAAACCATCCATTCCGAACAGGACATGCTCCTCGAACGACCCTGGGAAATCTTTGAAGACCTCCCCAAGGCCATCGCCTTCGACCTCAACGCCATCGAACTCTCAACCTTCACCCCCCACGCCCTCAACGATCGCTGCCCAGGCGTCTCCGCACTCGGTGACCACCCCATCAAACTCGGACAACGCGCCACCATCGCACCCAACACCGTCCTCGACACCTCCCACGGCGCCATCGTCATCGACGACGGCGCCGCCATCGGTCCCCTCTGCTCCATCGAAGGCCCCGTCTACATCGGCCGCCACACCGTTGTCGCCGCCCAAACCTACCTCCGACCCAACGTCTCCGTCGGGCCCTTCTGCAAAGTCGCTGGCGAGATATCCAACTCCATCATCCAGGCCTGGAGCAACAAAGCCCACCACGGCTACATGGGACACACCCTCGTAGGCCAATGGTGCAACCTCGGCGCCGGCACCACCGTCTCAAACCTCAAAAACACCTACACCCCCGTCCGCATGAAACTCAACCCCGATGACCCTGCCGAAGACACCGGCATGCCATTCCTCGGACCCATCATCGGCGACTTCGTCCGAACCGCCATCGGCACACGACTCCTCACCGGATCCTGCATCTCCACCGGCTGCATGCTCGCCCTCTCTGGCTTCGCCCCCAAGTTCGCCGAGCCCTTCGGCTTCTACACCGATGAGGGCCGGGAACACTACGACTTCGACAAGTTCCTCGACACCGCCGGCACCATCATGGCCCGCCGCGATCACCCCCTGCTCGAACCCGAAGTCGATCTCCTCCGAGAACTCGCCGGAGCCTGATCACCTCCGCCTCGAACCCACACCCCTCTTCTTCCGCTCACCCTTCACCTTCCGATGCAACCACAACCGATCGTCTGTCCGGTACGTCAGCAGCAACGCCCCCGTCGCCGCAAACCGCTCAAAACACGCCTCCGCCACCGGCTCCTCGCCAGGCCACGGATAAACATAAATCACATCAAAATCATCAATCTCTAATCCCAGCTCGTCGTAACCATCCGGCCGATCCGTCTCCAGCCACGACATGTCATTGATCTGATCCGCGATCTTGTCCGCATCCTCCGGCAGATACGACCCCCGCGCAAACGTCGCGGCAATCCCGTGATCCTCCACCAGCATCTCCGCCTGATCCACCAGGTCCGGCTCCACCTCCACACCAAACGCGTCATACCCCAACAGCGAAGCCATCGCCGTCACCACCCCAAAACCAGAACCCCACTCCAGAAACCGCCTCCCCGGCGCCAACCCATGCTGCTCCACCGCCGCCAACGCCTGATACACCAGCGGATAATCCGCCGGCACAAACCCAGGAATCGGACTGTCCCGACGATCATGTATCCACCGCGGAATACGCTCGTCCAACGCCTCACCAATCAACGACGAAGCCCGATCACACAAATCAGGATCACCCAACGGCAAATCAAGAGCTTGAAGTGGCATAGCAGGCCCGCTTATCGCGTCGGCATTCAAGCTTTCGCGGGGTGACTCGTCGATCCTGACGCACCAAACGCCGGCACCAGCTTACGACACCCCAGCCCCACCAACATCACCAGCGTCACCCAACCGATCACCAACCCCACCGACCCACCATGAACATGCACCGCCTCCGGAGCCGTCCACCCCGCCGCACCCAGCACCCAATCCGTCACCAAACCCGACACGATCGACACCACAATGATCGCCCCCAGATACGCCGCCGTCGACGCCGTCCCCAACTCACGCCGTATCAGCGCCACCGTCCCCGCATTCGTCGCCGGACCCGCTAACAAAAACACCAACACCGTCCCAGGCGACACCCCCGCCACCAGCAGACTCGCAGCCACAGGCGTCGACGCCGTCGCACAGATGTACATCGGGATCCCAAGCAACACCATCGCAACCATCGCCGGCAACCCCGACCCGATCGACGCCAACGCCGAAGGCGGAAACGTCGTCACCACAACCGCCGCAATCACCAACCCAATCACCAACCACAACGCCATGTCATCCAGCAACCGCGTCCACGCATACACCTGACCCGCCCACGCACGCTTCCACCACGCCCCCCCCAACCCATCCCCCCCCCCCGACGAACAACAAGTCGCCTCCTCGGCCGCAGGCACCAACTCCGCCACCGGACCATTCATCACCGCCAACGACACAGACGTCCCCCCATTCCCCCCGCAACACTCTTTCACCTCCACCGGCATCTCACCACAACAAGACCCCGGCCCCTCTTCACGCGCCCCCTTGTTCGCGCGCGCTTTCTGCGGGGGGGGGTCGATGAACTCTGCGGCTAACCCGCCCGCGATCGCCGTGATCACCGAGGCGATCGGCCGCGCGATCGTCAGCATCGGCCCCAGCATCGCGTAAGACACCGCCAGCGAATCCACACCCGTCTGAGGCGTAGCCACCAGAAACGACACCGTCGCACCCTTCGACGCACCCTCCCGACGCAATCCCAACGCCGCAGGTATCACCCCGCACGAACACAACGGCAACGGAACCCCAATAAACGCCCCCCGCACCACCGACCACACCCCAGGCCTCCCCACAAGCCGCGACAACGCCCCCACCGGCATCAATCCCTTCAACATCCCCGCCGCCACCAGACCCAGCGCCAGCCACGGAGCCGCCTCCAGCGACAGATCAAGTAAATTCTCGAGAAACAAGGTCATCCAACTCATGATTACTATTGTTGCAAGCCATTCTCAAAAAGCGAGTCAGCCCGGACAAACACACGCCAAAGGGCTTTCAAAAGAGTCTTTTATCATCTATACTACGCGCACCGCCACGAGAGGCCGATCACGACCGTGACCCCACCGCCCTCGCACGCCCATCCCTCCACACTCGAGGACCAGCGATGACCCGTCTCGCCACCGAACTCTCCCTCTCCGATGACTTCCCCGCCGTCGATCACGCCACTTGGCAAGCCTTGGTCGAAAAAGACCTCGCCGGGGCCCCCTTCGAGAAAAAACTCATCACCCACACCTACGAAGGCATCGACCTCAAACCCGTCTACGTCGAGTCCGACTGGCCCGCTGCCCAGCAACCCGCCGACTTCCCAGGACTCGCCCCCTTCACCCGCGGGTCCTCTCCCGTCGGCAGCGCTGCCTGCGGATGGGACATCCGACAGCAGCACGACCACCCCGACCTCGAAACCGCCAACAGCCTCATCCTCGATGACCTCGAAAAAGGCGTCACCTCCCTGCAACTCCGACTCGACGTCGCTGCCAGACGCGGACAAGGCCCCGACAACGCCACCGACCCCGACCACCTCGGCCGCGACGGCCTCATGGTCTACTCCCTCGCCGACCTCGAAGCCCTCCTCGCCGGTGTCCACGTCAACATGATCGCCATCGCGCTCGAAGCCGGTTCTGCCTTCCTCCCCGCCTCCGCCCTCCTCGCCGCCTGCTGGGACAACAAAAACATCGCACCCGACAAAGCCCGCGGGGCCTTCAACGCCGACCCCCTCGCCGTCCTCGCCCGCGATGGCGAACTCCCCTCCTCCCTCGACAACACCCTCACACAAATGGCCGACCTCGCCGTCTGGACTTCCAAACGCTACCCCATGGTCCGCTCCGTCCGCGTCGGCACCGCCCCCTACCACCACGCCGGCGCCACCGCCGCCCAGGACCTCGGCCTCTCTATGGGCACTGCCGTCACCTACCTCCGAACCCTCACCGACGCCGGCCTCGACATCAACGCCGCCGCCAAACAACTCCTCTTCTCCATCGGACTCGGCACCAACTTCTTCCTCGCCATCGCCAAACTACGCGCCGCCCGACGACTCTGGGCCCGCGTCCTCGAAGCAGCCAACGCCGACACTTCGCCCGAAGCCGGCACCGCCATGCTCATCCACGCACGAACCTCTAAACGCGTCCTCACCCAGCGAGACCCCTGGGTCAACATGCTCCGCAACACCGCCACCTCCTTCGCCGCCATCGTCGGCGGAGCACCCATCATCACCACCGAACCCTACGACGCAGCCACCGGACCCTCCGACGAGTTCGGACATCGCATCGCGCGAAACACCCAGATAATCCTTGGCGAAGAAGCTCATCTCGGCCGCGTCGTCGACCCCGCAGGCGGGTCATGGTTCGTCGAATCCGTCACCGATGACCTCACCGAAAAAGCCTGGCACTTCTTCCAGCAGATCGAAGCCCAAGGCGGCATGATCAAAGCCCTCACCTCCGGTTGGATCCAGGACCAGATCGACTCCGCCTTCGCCCCACGCCTCGCCAACATCGCCAGACGAAAAGACGCCATCACAGGCGTCTCCGAGTTCCCCAACCTCCGCGAAAAACAAGTCCCCCGCGAACCCATCGACCTCAACCAGCTCCGCCGCGAAGCCAAAACACGCTACGGCGAAAAACCCCTACCCGATAACGCCGCCTCCGAAATCAAACGCCTCGCACAACCAGGACCCGACCGCATCGACACCGCCACCCAACTCGCCAAAGCCGGCGCCACCCTCCCCCAGATCGCAGGCCCGATGCAGGCCGGTGACCCCGCCTCCGTCCGCGCCGTCGCACCCCACCCCTACGCCGCACCCTTCGAAGAACTCCGCGACGCCTCCGACCGCTTCCTCGCCATGACTGGCAAACGCCCCCGCGTCTTCCTGGCCAACCTCGGACCCGTCGCCCACCACAACGCACGAGCTGGCTACACCACCAACTTCTTCGAAGCCGGCGGCTACGAGGTCGTCCCCTCCAAACCCCTGCTCTGGAAAACCGATGACGAGATGACCACCGCCGGCGACCACGCCGTCGAAGCCCTCGTCAACTCCGCGGCCTCCGTCGCCGTGCTCTGCTCCTCCGACAAGATCTACCCCGCCGCCGTGCCCGCCTTCGCCCAGCGACTCAAAGCCGCCGGCGCCCGAACCATCATCCTCGCCGGCGCACCCGGCGACGCCGAAGCCGACTACCGACACGCCGGCGTCGACCGCTTCATCTTCATCAAATGCGATGTGCTCAACACCCTCCGTGAGCTGCTCTCCGAGGAAGGCGTCCTCCAATGACCATCCCCAACTTCAAAGACATCCCCCTCCAATCCAACGCCGCCCGCGCCTCCGCGAGCGCCTGGGAACAACACGCCACCAAACACCTCGGCAGACCACCCGCCGAGTTCCTCTGGAACACCGCAGAACAGATCCCCGTCAAACCCCTCTACACCCCAGCCGACCTCGACGGACTCCAACACCTCCACACCATGCCCGGACTCCCGCCCTACCTCCGCGGGCCCTATTCCACCATGTACGTCATGAGGCCCTGGACCGTCCGCCAATACGCCGGATTCTCCACCGCCGAAGAATCCAACGCCTTCTACAAACGAAACCTCCAGGCCGGACAAAAAGGCCTCTCCATCGCCTTCGACCTCGCCACCCACCGCGGATACGACTCCGACAACCCCCGCGTCCTCGGCGACGTCGGCATGGCAGGCGTCGCCATCGACTCCATCCGCGACATGCGCACCCTCTTCGACAGCATCCCACTCGACAAAATGTCCGTCTCCATGACCATGAACGGCGCCGTCCTGCCCGTCATGGCCCTCTACATCGTCGCCGCCGAAGAACAAGGCGTCTCACCCGAACAACTCGCCGGAACCATCCAGAACGACATCCTCAAAGAGTTCATGGTCCGAAACACCTACATCTACCCACCCGAGCACTCCATGCGAATCATCGGCGACATCTTCTCCTACACCGCCAAACGCATGCCACGCTTCAACTCCATCTCCATCTCCGGATACCACATGCAGGAAGCCGGAGCCACCTGCGACCTCGAACTCGCTTACACACTCGCAGACGGACTCGAATACCTCCGCACCGGCACCGCCTCAGGACTCTCCGTCGACGCCTTCGCCCCAAGACTCTCCTTCTTCTGGGCCATCGGCATGAACTTCTTTATGGAAGTCGCCAAGATGCGCGCCGCTCGACTCCTCTGGGCCAAACTCGTCAAAACCTTCGACCCACAAAACCCCAAGAGCATGTCACTCCGCACCCACTCACAGACCTCCGGCTGGTCACTCACCGCCCAGGATGTCTACAACAACGTCATCCGAACCTGCATCGAAGCCATGGCCTCCACCCAGGGACACACCCAGTCCCTCCACACCAACGCACTCGACGAAGCCCTCGCACTTCCCACCGACTTCTCCGCTCGCATCGCCCGCAACACCCAACTCTTCCTCCAGCAGGAAACCGATACCTGCAAAACCGTCGACCCCTGGGGCGGGTCCTTCTACGTCGAACGACTCACCCACGAACTCGCCCACCGCGCCTGGCAACACCTCGTCGAAGTCGATCAATACGGCGGAATGGCCAAAGCCATCGACGCCGGTATCCCCAAGATGCGCATTGAAGAAGCCTCCGCACGAACCCAGGCACGCATCGACTCCGGCCAGCAAACCGTCGTAGGCGTCAACAAATACAAACTCGACCGCCCCGAACAGATCGACGTCCTCAAAGTCGACAACACCTCCGTCCGCGAACAACAGATCGCCTCACTCAAAGAACTCCGCGCCACCCGCGACAACGCGCTCGTCCTCGAAAAACTCAAAGCCCTCACCACCGCCGCCGAACGCAACGAAGGCAACCTCCTCGAAATCGCCGTCGACGCCGCAAGAGCCCAGGCCACCGTCGGCGAAATCTCCGACGCCCTCGAAAAAATCTACGGCCGCCACGAAGCCGCCATCCACTCCATCCGTGGCGTCTACGCATCCGAAGCCGGCAACGCCGAAGGACACCAGGGCAAACTCACCCAGATCCGACTCCGCGTCGACGCCTTCGAACACGAAGAAGGCCGCCGACCCCGCATCCTCATCGCCAAAATGGGACAGGACGGCCACGACCGCGGACAGAAAGTCGTCGCCACCGCCTACGCCGACTTCGGCTTCGACGTCGACATCGGACCCCTCTTCCAGACCCCCGAAGAAACCGCCCGACAAGCCGTCGAAAACGACGTCCACATCGTCGCCGTCTCCTCCCTCGCCGCCGGACACCTCACCCTCGTCCCCGCACTCCGCAACGAACTCACCAAACTCGGCCGCGAAGACATCATGATCGTCGTAGGCGGCGTCATCCCACCCCAGGACTACCCCGCCCTCTACAACGCCGGCGCAACCGCCATCTTCGGCCCAGGAACCAACATCCCCGACGCCGCCCTGGAAGTCCTCAAAAAACTCGAAGAACAAAACCAAGGCGTGGAGACGTAGATTAAAGCCATGACACGGCTGACGCTGCTTTTAGTCTTCTGTCTGTGCCTGTTACTCTCAGGCTGCCGATTTCTTTGTATGTCGGGTTTCATGGGCGAAGGCAACGGCTTTGTCATTCATCAGCCGGAGCGATTAGAGGCAGATGATCTGCCAGGCTCTGTCATCCGCCAACTCCCAGATGAACCAGCAGTCAACGTGATTGGCGGCTGGCGAGAAGGCTATAGCACGGGCAGGGTTGACGGTCCCTCTTACTGTCATCGCTTTCCTCTGAACTACTTTGTGCTCTACACGTGATCGGATGAACCTGAGCATCGGGCCTATTTGATGATCACACGCAAAAAGCCGGATGATGCGGACATGCGGCTTCCCCGACATTACAGCCTGACACGATCTGGTCTGGACCAGAGTTGGCACGCAGTTGCGCAACGCTATGTTGTGGAGAACAGTACACAACCTCCTTCTGTGTACGGCTTTCCCTGGTTTAAAGAGCGGAACGACAGCTCTGATGCCCAACCTTGACCACCAATCCGACCTCCCCCCCGACCGCTCTCACCTCTCGGTCAACCCCGCCAATGCGGACGACGCCGCCGCTAAACCCCTCCCGCGCCGCCGACAACTCTCTAACGACCAACTCGCCAAAGGCATCACCGCCGGCGACCGCGCCATCCTCGGCCGCGCCATCACCCTTGCCGAATCTCACAAACCCCAGCACCAACGACAAGCCGAACAACTCGTCACCCAACTCATGCCCCAAACCGGCAACGCCCTACGCGTCGGCATCACCGGTGTCCCAGGCGTCGGCAAATCAACCTTCATCGAACGCCTGGGCGTCACACTCGCCGACGACAACCACCGCGTCGCCGTCCTCGCCGTTGACCCCTCATCATCCATCACAGGCGGATCGATCCTCGGCGACAAAACACGCATGGCCAAACTCGCCACACACCCCAACGCCTTCATCCGACCCTCGCCCTCCGCAGGAACCCTGGGCGGAGTCGCCAAAAAAACCCGCGAAACCCTACTCCTCGTCGAAGCCGCCGGCTACGACATCGTCCTCGTCGAAACCGTAGGCGTCGGACAATCCGAAACCGTCGTCGCCGAAATGACCGACTGCTTCCTCGCCCTCATGCTCCCCAACGCCGGCGACGAACTCCAGGGCATCAAACGCGGGCTCCTCGAAGTCACCGACATCATCGCCGTCAACAAAGCCGACGCCGACAACATCACCGCAGCCCAACACGCCGCCGCCGACCTCAAGCGCGCCATGCACGTCATGCCACGAAAAGACAACAACTGGCAAGTCCCCGTCCTCACCTGCTCCGCACGCACCGGTGACAACCTCACCGAAGTCTGGCAAACCGTCACCACCCGAATCCACGACCTCCGCAACTCCGGCACCCTCGAAAAACGCCGCCGCAAACAAGCCCTCCGATGGATGTGGTCCCTCATTGAAGACCAACTCCTCACCACCCTCAAATATGACCAACACACACAACCCCTCATCCAACAAATGGAAAACGAAGTGACCTCCGGACAACGCGCCCCCACCGCCGCCGCCCGCACCGTCCTCGACCAGTTCCTCCACCAACACGCTTCACCCGACAACAACAGCTAACCCCTTAACCCGACCACGCTTCCGCAGAACACGCCAGCCGTGATGCACCACAGGGTTATCCTTCACAACATAAAATTCCTTGGTCACACCGCACCCCCGGGTTATCCTCGATCTGTAAGGCTGTCAGTACACCCATAAGAAGAACAAGCGATTCGGAGCCACAACGAGGAAGAGGGAACACATGATGATCCGCCCGACCACTCGCGCCCTCCTGGCGCTCAGCGCCCCACTGCTGGTCGCCGCCACCTACGCCAACGCCCAGGACGTCACCCAACAGTTCCTCAACGCCACCTTTGTCAACGCCACCAACCCACTCGGCGACCCCACCATCCCGCCCCCCGCTGGGCCCGGCGACACCCCAGGATCCAAAGCCTTCAACAGCGGACTCATCAACGACTTCCTCAGCGTCGAAGGCGGACCCGCCGTCGAAATGGGACAGGTCCGACTTGACCTCGCCGTCGACTACAAAATCAGCGGACTCGCCGGCGCTCAGGTCGACGCCTGGCTCGTCTACGGCTACTACGGCGACATCGCCAAAAACGCCGCCGGCAACACCAGCTTCAGCTACCGCGCCCGTGTCATCCCCGAAGCAGCCGGCGTCTTCAACCCCGCAGTCAATATCTTCGACTTCAACCCCGCCGCCATCACCACCACCGGCACCAAAAGCCTCTACGCCATCCAGCCACTCGGCAACATCAATGCCAACAACTACCGCGTCCTCCAGGAAACCACCCTCTCCGCCGACACCGCCGCCGCCATGCCCGCCGTCACCAACGCTCTCGACTTCTTCCAGTCCACCGGCGCTGGCATCACCCTCCAGGACCGCGGCATCTTCGCCACACTCGTCACCGCACCACGAGGACTACCCAACTCACGAGACGCCATTGGCGTCGCCGCCGCCAGAGCCAACGCCATCCTCACCGCAACCGGCGCAAACCTAAATGGCACCGGCATCAAGATCGGACAGATCGAACTCGGCGTCCCCAGCGCCAACCACAAAGACCTCAAAGCCACCGCACCCAACCGCGTCCTCACCATCCACCCCAACAGCACCAACGCCGGATACCGCGACGAACACGCACACGCCGTCGCAGGCATCATGGTCGCTAGAAACGCCGACTCAGCCAAAGCCGGCGTCGCCAACGGCGCCACCCTCTTCTCCTCCGCCTCTCTCGCCCAAGGCTCCAACGACTCACTCGTCCAACGCCTCCGCGCCTTCGACTACCTCGTCGATACCCAAGGCATCAACGTCTTCAACGCCAGCTTCGGCGTCTCCGATGTCCCCGACCGCGGGCTCGACATCAACGACGGCAACAGCCCCCCCGCCCGCTTCTACGACTGGCTCGCCGACAAAAAACGCGTCATAGGCGTCGTCTCCGCCGGTAACACCGGCGACGTCTCTCGACCCGACGCCGGAGAAGCCGGACGAGCCAACGCCGGTATCGCCGACGTCGCAGGAACCATCACCGGGAACAACGGCGGATACAACGTCATCACCGTCGGAGCACTCGACTACGACTTCAAAGCACGCGCCTACTACAGCAGCTTCGGCACCACCAACTTTCCCACCAACAGCCCTCGCACCAAACCCGACCTCGTCGCACCCGGAACCTTCATCCTCACCACCGCCATCGCCGACATCGACGGTGCCAACGGACAAGACGACTACGCACGCAACTTCTTCGGCGTCGACGACTTCAACCGACCCGGTGTCAGCGCCGGGGCCGCCATCACCGGCACCAGCTTCGCCGCACCTCACGTCGCCGGCGGGGTCGCCATCATGCTCGAACTCGCCAACAAACTCGACGGAAACCTCAACGGCGACCGCTCCAGACCACAGGTCGTCAAAGCCATCCTCATGAACGCCGCCGACCGAACCGTCCTCCACCGTGACGGCTCACCATGGGCACAAGGCAACCCAACCGGCGACTCCGTCACCCGACCACTCGACGACCAGCTCGGCGCCGGAATGATCGACCTCGACCGCGCCCTCCTCAACCTCGTCCCCAACGAAGCCAAAGCCGCCGAAGACCCCTCCACCACCCACCAGGCCACCGTCATAGGCGTCACCAACAAACTCTGGGACTGGCAGGTCGTCGATAAAGCCGCAAACAAAGGCGAAATCGCCAGCTACCAGTTCAAAAAAGGAATCGTCCGAGGCGACAAAGTCCGCGCCACCATCACATGGCACCGACAAACCGCCAGCGCCGATGGCGACCTCAACATCGAAGACACCGACACCTTCAACGTCCAGGCTCTCAACAACCTCAACATGTTCCTCTACAACCGAGCCAACACCAAAGAAGCCTGGGTCAAAGAGTTCCAGTCCGTCAGCGCCCACGACAACGTCGAACTCTTCAACGACAAACGCATCGCACGAAACGGCTTCTGGGCCGTCGACGTCTGGAACCGCAGCGCCAACACCGAAGGCTTCGCCATCGCCATCGAAGTCAACTCCAACCCCGCCGCCGTAGGCGGAATCACACCATGGGCCTTCTCCAGCCACGTTACCGAACCCGATGCCGACATCCCCGTCCTCGGCGACCTCCTACCCGTCGAAGCCAACTCCGGCATCTTCATGAAACCCACCTTCAGCCTCGAACAGCTCGCCGCCGGCGAAGACCTTCTCCACATCCTCGATGACAACCTCGACTATACCTACGCCTCCGGCGCAACCTACAACGTCTTCTGGGGCGCCGAACTCCGCGATGTCCCCGATGACACTTACACCGATACCGACTGGTTCCAGGGCCTCATCCCCGGCATGGACTCACTCCTGAGCCTCAACAACTGGCAAGAAGCCACCTCCGGACTCGTTGATACGGACGGCAACCTCACCCCCGCACAGATCGCCGACCCTCAGTTCTGGCAGGACATCAGCGACGCCCTCAACGGCATCCCCACCCTCAACCCCGCCGCCGAGTCACTCGCCGCCCTCGTCAACAACCAGGTCCTCGAGTTCAACTTCGTCATCGACGTCGACGGCGACCGCCTCTTCTCACCCGACGTCGACGGCATCGGCTGGTTCCAGGTCACCACCACCATCCCCGAACCCACCACCACCCTCCTCACCCTCTCACTCCTAGCCCTCAACCAACGAAAATATGCCTAAGTCGATGGGTGGCCGGGGTCCAGCAAAGCTGGCCCCCGGATCCCCGAAACCCGACAACACCAAGACCCTCATTCAACAAATGAATAACGATGGGTAGCTGTGCTCACGCCCAGGCGTGCCCACAGATCAGTCAACCTCACCCCCCCCCACTCTCTACTCTCTCCCCTCAACTCTCTAGCGAGCTTCGCTCGCTACCCAGCCGGAAAAAACTCCGGACCAATCAACGCCAGCGACACCACCACCAACCCCACAATCAACACGATCAACCCCAACGCAATCAACGGGTCCATCCGCCTCGCCACCGGCTCCTCCACCCGCTCAATCGCCGCCTCCTCTTCCTCCGACAGATAACTTAGCGCCTCCTTCGCCAGCACATCATCCTCCACCTCCGGGTCCTCGACGACCGCGAGATCAGCCCGCGAAGCAACATAACGCCCCGTCACCTTCCACAAAATGATCACCTGCAACGCCACCACCGCCAGCCCCAGCAGCGGCGCACCAATCGTCGCCACCGCATCAAGCGTCACATGCCGCGTCACGATCAACGGCTCACCATGAAACCTCGAATCACCACCCGCCGACTCCATCCAAGCCATCAACGCCCCCGCCGCCGCCAACGTCATCAAACACGACACCACAATCCCCGGCGCAAAAACCAGCCACAACCCCAGCACCACCACGAACCTCGGCGACCCGTCCACCGCCCCCCGATAAGCACTTCCCGCCGCATACACCTGCTCCAACGGCCCCGTCGAAGCATGCGCCGTAATCGGCCGCGCACACTCCGGACAAAAATGATCAAACCGCCCCACAGCCGCCAGACAATGCGGACACAACCCACCCCCCTCATCACCATGCTCCTCTCGGTATTTCTCAATCGATAAAGACATCACACCAACCTCGACACACTAAGCCCATCACACAGAACAGATTAAATCGTAGCACTCAATGAGCCGTGCGCACAACGACGGCGCGCGCGCACAAAGCAACGCCGTTAACCCCCCATCCACGTCGTTTCAACGCCGATTCACGCCCTTCAACGCCCTCTCACGACCACAAAACACCCCCAAACAGCACCTCAAAACCCCGCCCAAACCGCCACAACCACCACGAAATCCCCACCCACACCCCGCCACAAGGCGTCACCACTCCACCACAACCCCAAACCACCCCCGCCATGCGCACAACAACCCATGCGCACAACCCGCTCCCCAAATCACTACTCCGGATCACCCAGCAACGGCCGCACCTGACCCGCATTCTCCTCAAGCAGCTGCTGAGCCTTATCCGCATCCAGATCACGACCCGCCATCACCAACGCCAGCTTCACCCGACCATGCGCCGCATGAAGAATCTCGAGCGCCCGGTCCCGCGTTAGCGTCGGGTTCTGTCCCCGAATAATCCGGATCGCACGATCCACCAGCTTCGAGTTCTTGATCTGCAGATCAATCATCAGGTTCCCCCAAACCTTCCCCAGCCGCACCATCGCCGCCGTCGTGATCATGTTCAACGCCAGCTTCGTCGCCGTCCCCGCCTTCATCCGCGTCGACCCCGTCACCACCTCAGGACCCACCAGCAGCTCCACCGGAAAGTCCAACTTGTCCATCGCCAACTCACTCGGCAGCGAATCCATCGACACACACGCCACCAGACCCGTCGCCGCGCCCCGCGCCTTCGCGTGCTCAATAGCACCCCACACATAAGGCGTCGTCCCCCCCGCAGCTATCCCCACAAACGTGTCGTTCTCGTCCAGACCAATCCGATCAAAGTGCGCCACAATCTCGTCCGGATCATCCTCCGCACCCTCCACCGCCACCCGCAACGCCGTATCGCCCCCACACATGATCCCGATCACATCGTTCGGATCACAGTGAAACGTAGGCGGGCACTCCGAAGCATCCAGCACCCCCAGCCGACCCGACGTCCCCGCGCCCGAGTACACCAGCGAACCACCCCGCTTATGACCCTCCACCACCCGGTCCACCAGCCGCGTGATCTGCGGGATCGCCGCCCGCACCGCCAACGCCACCGTCGCGTCCTGATCGTTAATCACCTCCAGCACCCCCGACGTCGACAACGTATCCAGACGCGCCGCCGCCTCCAGCCGCTGCTCAGTCAGCAGGTGCCCACGATCTTCTGACGGTTGCAGCTTGGGGAGCGTCGAGGCCACAGCGATCCTTCCCGATCAATCACGAACTTCAAAAACCCCTGTACCCCAAAACAGGGGCAGCGGGTCTTATGGATATTACATACTTATTCACATTCTAACCCGTAATCGACGATGGCCAAGCCCAACTGCCCGCCACACCCGGATTTTGAGCGCCGGTCACGCCCTCAAGCGTGATCGGCACTCCATCCGCCGACAAGGCCCCTAAAACCGCAAAACACGCCGCCTCACGCGCCTCACCCGCGATTCCAGCCGCTTCAGACGTCATCCACACCCCCGCCTGACCACTCGCACCGGCAATCTGGGCAACCAGGGCAGGATTCAGACTCCCGCCCCCCGCCAGCACCGCACGCTCCACCCCATACCCATCAATCGCCCCCGCCAGCTTCCGTCCCACATACCCCGCCGCCGACGCCAGCCAGTCCCCCGCCCCCACCTCCGGCCGCTTCGCGATCAAACCATCCACCCACGCCTGACCAAACTGCTCCCGCCCCAGCGTCCTCGGCGAATCACCCACCGCCGCTTCGATCAGACCCACCAACCCATCATCCACCCGCCCCGTCGACCCCACCTCACCATCCTTGTCATACGGCCGACCCAGCAGCGCCCGCGCCAACCCATCCAGCATCAGATTGCACGGACAAAGGTCCCCCGCCACCACCTCGGGAAACCCCCCGCCCTCTGCTGGCAGCGACACCGTGTAGTTGCACACGCCCCCCAGATTCACCACCGCCAACCGCCGATCCCGCCCGTAAAGAATCGGGTCCGCAATCGGCGTAATCGGCGCCCCCTGCCCCCCCGCGATCAGGTCCGCCTGCCGCAGGTCAAACACCACCGGCGCCCCGACTTCTCGCACCAGCGGCCAGGGATCAAACAACTGCCACGACAGATGCTCCTCCCCGATATGCCACACCGTCTGACCGTGCGCCGCCACCAGATCAACCTCCACCCCCGCCCCACACCGCTCCAGCAGCGCCGCTACCCCGCGCGCATACAACCCGCCCACTTCCCGACCCGCACGCAAAAAATCCGCCGCCGGATGCGCCGTCCCCTCCGCCAACGATCGCAGCGTCCCCGCCAGCCCCTCCGGCAGCCGCTCCGCATGATGCCCCACCACCTCCGCCGACATCGACAGCCCCTCACCCTCCACGCGCACCAACGCCGCATCAAGCCCGTCCAGACTCGTGCCCGTCATACACCCCACACACCACCGAACCGGCGCATCACTCATCCGCCGGCGGCTCCTCCGCCTGCTCCTCAACCTTCTCCTCTTCCTTCTTCCCGCCCAGCAACCCTCCCACGCCACTGCCAATCTTCTTCAGTTGATTCCCGGCCTCTCCCGTCACCTTCTTCGCCGCATCGGTCGCCGTACCAGCCGCGCCCTGCACTGCGCCTGTCGCCGCGCCCGCGGCACCCTTCACGGCGTCACCGGCGGCACCCCCCACCTGCTTCACAGCACCCGCCGCACCCGAACCCATCGTCGTAAGCTGATTAATACTAATCTTCGACAGCTTGTTCACCGACGACAAGCCATTCTGCAGCTGCCCCAACGCCGCCGAGGGCAGCAGCTCGACGCCATGCCGCGCCACCGCACCAAGAATCGCGCGGGTGATCACCGAGGTCAGCTGCGCCATCATCGGGCCCTGATCCCCATCCGAACGGAAGTTGCTCAACTCAATCGGCTCAAGTTTCACTGTCACCGATTTCTGCTGACTCCCGCCTAGCTTCACGTCCGCATCGGCTCGCACGTTCTTGATCGAGATCCGATCCACCGCCAGCACCGTCGTCGATGGCTCGGCTGGCTCCGCGGTCTCACCCGAAGAAAACCGTTCCAGACTCGCCAGGATCACGTCGTAGTTGTTCTTGTTCTCGCGAACCTCAAGACTCACATCAAAACCATCAATCGTCACCAGCGGCACCTCAACCAGGTCGGACATCAGCGAACCCACCAGCACCTGCACCTGAGCGTTCTTAAGCAGCATGAACGGCTTGTCCGAAAAACCCTCCGGGTTCGCCACCTTCAGATTCGTCAGCGTCAGCCGACCATTGAAGATCTCCAGGTCCGCGTCATCAATCGTCGTCTCCACACCCAGCGCATATGTCCCCCCGTACTCAATCGCGTGCTTGAGCGCACCATCAATGTTGACCGCCAGAATCGTGACCCCCAGCACCACCAGCACCAACAACGCCCCAACGATCCCAACAACCCACAACATCGCACGCTTCATCAGTCGTTCCTTCCTAATCAAGGTCTCATCACAACAGCACCACATCGTATCATCACCACCATGCCTCCCGCGGAATCGCATGCTCACGCCCCCCAGCCCCCCTCCCCCTGGATGGCCCGGGCCCTTGAGCTCGCCGCCCGCGGCCTTGGCAGAGTCGAACCCAACCCCATGGTCGGTGCCGTGATCGTTAAACACGGCCGGTGCATCGGCGAAGGCTGGCACCGCGCCTTTGGCGGGCCCCACGCCGAGGTCGAAGCCCTCAACGATGCCAAGCGTCAAGGGCACGACCCCGCCGGCAGCACCTGCTACGTCACCCTCGAACCCTGCTCGCACGTCGGCAAACAGCCCCCCTGCGCCGACGCTCTTATCCGTGCCAACGTCGCCCGCGTCGTCGCCGCCATGACCGACCCCCACATCAAAGTCTCTGGTGGAGGCTTCCGAAAACTCCAACAGGCCAACATCACCACCGCCACCGGCGACGGCGAGGAGCAAGCCCGACAACTCAACCGCGCCTGGCTCAAACACCTCGGCACCGGCCTCCCCTGGGTCATTGCCAAATGGGCCCAGACCCTCGACGGCAAAGTCGCCACCGCCACAGGCGACAGCCAGTGGATCTCGAACCCGGCCTCCCGCCGCCGCGTCCACCAGCTCCGCGCCCGCGTCGATGCCATCATCGTTGGCGTCAACACCGCCATCGCCGACAACCCACAGCTCACCGCCCGCGATGTGCCCCTGCTCCGCACCGCCCGTCGCGTCACCATCGACCCCAACCACCGCCTGCTGCCCCACAGCAAACTCCTCCAAGACAACGGCCCCCCCGTCGAATCCTTTCCCAACCCCCAACACGCCCTCGAAACCCTCGGCCTGCAACACCACGCCCTCAATGTCCTCGTCGAAGGCGGGCCCAAGCTCATCGGCTCCATGATCGACGACCAACTCATCGACGAACTCTGGGTCTTCATCGCCCCCAAACTGCTTGGCGACCACGACGCCCTCTCCGCCGCCCGCGGTAAACCCCGCCAACTCATCAAACACGCGACCTCACTCCACCTCCAACACACCGAGCACCTCGACGGCGACCTGCTTCTCAAATACCTCGTCTCGCGCTAAAGCCCCTGCCCCCTCAACAACAAAACCCCCGGCTCTAACGCCAGGGGTTTGAAGTTTCAGCATCCATGCTTCGGTGCGTCTGCGGGACTCGAATCAGACCAGACCCTCGTTCGCATCGTCGATCAACGCGTCCACCGCGCCATCGAGTCGCTGGTCATTCTCGTAGGTCCCATCAGCGATCTGCTCGCGGATCTCAGCAATCAAGCCGAACCGTGGCGGCAGGTCCGCCAACTTGCCCAGCAACTGAGCGGCAGGCGAAATTTCCGCCTGATCCGTTCCGCGACGCACCGGGTCCGCAGCATCAGCCTGCGGTCGCCCCTTGCTCGCAAGGGGAGCCATAGCATGGCTTCCTCTAATCGGTGCGATATCTGACATGGCACAACACTCCTTATGCACAGGCCCTTGGGCCCAAGTCCGGATAACTGGAAACGCTCCAGGTTATCCGGCCGGCTCGAAGCCGGAGGCTGGTTCACACAAGAACTATCGCCCATCTCATCCTCCCGCCTTGAACAACAGCACCCAACCCGTTTAGTTGGGATAACCGCCGTGATAGTTTTGGCTTATAGAAATAAATCCACCTCTTCGTCCGGTAATTCAACCCCCGCCAGCACTGGCAGAATCCCCTTCACTTTTCCACACTTCAACCCTAAATCCTGTATCCAACAAGACCTAGCAACACAAGAATGATCGGTCTTTGTTCGGTCTGCGGGGTTGAGAAAAAAACCCATCAAGCGTCCGACAGTCCCCACGCCACCTCCGCCGCCTGAAGATTCTCCCGAACGTCGTGAACGCGGATCAACCGCACCCCCGTCCGCACCGCCAGACCGGTCATCGCGACCGTCCCCCCCAGCCGATCTCCTGCCCCCTCCCCGGTCCCGGGCGACAACGCCGCGATCATCCGCTTGCGACTCACCCCCACCATCAATGGCCGCCCGCCGACCAACCCGGCGCCCTCTCCACACCACAAACCCAACGCCCGAAACAACGCCACATTATGCTCCAGCGTCTTCCCAAATCCAAAACCCGGGTCCACCACGACCGCCTCTCGATTCACGCCCGCAGCCAACGCCGCCTCAACCCGCTCGCTCAAATACGCTCCCACCTCCGCCACCACATCCCCGTACACCGGGTCATCCTGCATCGTGCCGGGCGACCCCCGCATATGCATCAAGATCACCCCGCACCCTCGCTCCGCACACAAGCCCAGCATCCCCGCATCCTCCAGCCCGCCCGATACGTCGTTCACAATCACCGCCCCGGCATCCAGCGCCGCCTCTGCCACGCCCCCAAGCGTCGTGTCCACCGAAACCACCGCCACCAGCCCTGCTTCCGACAACGCCGCCACCAGCCCCTCGACCACAGGCACCACCCGCTGGCGCTGCTCCGCCTCTCCTACACGCTCGGCCCCGGGCCGCGTCGATTCGCCCCCCACATCCAGCACCGCGGCCCCGGCCCACGCCATCCGCACCCCCGCCTCGACCGCTGCCTCCACCGATCCCAAGACCCCTCCATCCGAAAAGCTGTCGGGCGTCACATTCAGCACCCCCATCACACGGGGCCGATCGCCCCGCCCCAGTCCCCACACCCGATTACCAGGTAGCTTCCAAAGCATCATGCCAGTCTATGCCCACCCCGGCGGTTCCGTCTGGCGCGATCACAACGGTCACAACGCCCACTCACCGCAAAAAGCGTCCACCCCACGACCCCAACCTCATGCCACTCACGCTACGTCCGATAGCTTCGCCATGAGCACACTCCACTTCCCGATCGAGGTGACCTTCGCCAACCGTCTCGACGTCCTCCTGGACCGCATCGACGACCAGGAACGCCAGATGGGACAGCTCAATCGCTCCGATATCCGCCGCGGGATCTCCGCGCCCGTCGAGCTAGGCGTCCTCTCCGGGCCCGATGACCCCGACGCCATCCCCAACCCCAAACACTTCCGGTCCCTCTACCCCGGATGGCTCACCGACGCCTCGCCCATGGGGCTGGGCATCCTCACCGAGACCGAACTCCCCGCCAACATCAAACTCTGGGCCGACCTCTCCCGAGTCGCCGGCGACCCCCTGCTGCTACCCCTCCGCATCGTCTACTGCACCAAAGTCCTTCGCGCCACCTACCGCGTCGGCGCGATCTTCGAGTTCAACCAGCACGACTCGACCGCGGCCTGATCCCATCAACTCGATTCCTTCCGTAACGGGTCGGCTCCACCGTGGGGCCGGCCCGTTTTCATGCGCTCACACGACCATCCGCGTCCAACCGCCCTGCCAGAACCGCGCCGCAAACAAGGACGCCCTGAAAACCCACTCCAGACATAACCCGTACCACACCCCCACCAACCCCAACTCCAGATACCACCCAAAAAACAGCACCAAAGGCAACCGAATCCCAAACAGACTCACGAAGCTCAGCCACATCGTCGCCTTGGTATCACCCGCACCCCTCAGCGCCGACGACAACACAATCGACACCGCAAACAACGGCTGCGCCCAACCACATATCCACAACAACTCAGGCGTCACCGTCAGATGCGCCGGAACATCCGAAAACCATCCCACCCACCACACCGGCAACAACACGAAGCTCAACCCGAACAACGACATGAGCCCAATGCCGATCCCCGTGCACGACAACGCCGCCAGCGTCGCCCGCCTCGGGTCCCGCGCCCCCAGATACTGACCCACCAGAGTCGCCGCCGCCTGAGCCACGGCAAAACCGCCGAGAAAGCTGATCGACTCAATCCGGATCGCGATCATGTGCGCGCCGATCAAACCATCCCCCGCAAACCGACCCACCAGCGCCAGCACCGCAAAGTTCCCCGCCCAGATCCCCAGCGACTCGAGCAGCTGCGGGACCCCCACCCGAACGATCCGCTTCATCGTGTGCCAGTGCGGTCGCAACCACATTGGCATCAGCCGCACCCCTGACTCTCCGCGCACCAGGACCACCACCGTCAACACCCCGCCCACCAGCCACGCCACCGCTGTCCCCGCCGCAATCCCCGACACGCCCCAGCCGCCGATCGGCTCGGGACCCCGCACAAACAGGATCGACGTCACCACATTGATGATGTTCACAGCCACCATGATCCGAAACGGCGTACGCGCATCGCCTGCCGCCCGCAAACACGCCGCACCAATAAACAGCACCGCGTTCCCCACCGCCGACAACGCCACGATCTGCAGATACCGCACCGCCAACGGCCGCGACGCCTCATCCAGCCCCGCCAGGTCCGCGATCGATCCCGACAGCGCCACCAACGCCCCCATCACCACCACCCCCAGCGTCACCGCCAGCAACACCGCCTGACCCGTCGCCGCGTTCGCCAACCGATAGCGCCCCGCCCCCACCGCCCGCGAGACCAACGCCGCCGCACCGATCCCCACCGCCCCCATCACCATCCCCATCAGCCACATCACATAACCCGCGATCCCCAGCGCATCCGTCGCCGACACCGCCAGCGACTCCGGCTCCAGGTCCGCAGCCAGAATGATGTCCACCGTCCCCACCAGAAAGTTCAGGTACTGCTCCAGCAACGGCCAGATCGACAGCAACCACACCTGCCTCGGCAGCGACAACCCCGCCAATCTCCCCGACAACGCTCGCGGACCCTCCTGCGGAATACCCCCCGCCGACGCTGCCGCAGGCCCTCGACTCACAACACACTCCCGCTACCCACAGGCAGCCGACAACCAACCGTACAGAGGGACCACGCACCTCCAGGTGCGTGCCCCAAGCCGACACTCTAGCCCCTTCAACCATCGGCCCCCTAACGCACGCCCTTCGCCTTACCCCTTGCCGATCGGGCTCAACGGCTCCTTCATATTCTTCGCGTCCAGCGTGTAAGGACTCCCCTTTGCAGGCGCAGCCCACCGCACCGCGTTGCCCAGCACCTTCCGCACCTCCGCCTGCCGGTAGATCGGATACGTCTCGTGCCCCGGCCGGAAGTAAAACACCTTCCCCTTCCCCCGCCGCCACGTGCACCCCGACCGGAACACCTCGCCCCCCTCAAACCAACTGATCAACACCAGCTCATCCGGCGTCGGAACATCAAACAGCTCCCCGTACATCTCCGCCTGCGGGACCTCAAAGTGATCCCCCAGCCCATCGGTGATCGGATGCCCCGGATTCACCACCCACAGCCGCTCCCGCTCACCCACCTCACGCCACTTGAGACTGCACGTCGTCCCCATCAGCTTCTGGAAAACCTTCGCGTAGTGCCCCGAGTGCAGCACGATTAGCCCCATCCCCTCCAGCACCCTTTGATGCACCCGCTCCACAATCTCGTCCGACACCTCGCCGTGCGCCTTGTGACCCCACCACGTCAGCACATCCGTGTCCGCCAGCACCGCCGCCGTCAGCCCGTGCTCCGGCTCATCCAGCGTCGCCGTCCGCACCGCCACATCACCCCCCAACTGCTCCTCGATCGCCTCGCGCATCACCACATGCATCCCCTCCGGATAACACGCCCGCACCACCTCGTTCTCCTTCTCGTGCCGATACTCATGCCACACCGTCACCCGGATCGCCGTACCCATCGTTCAACTCCTTCAATAGAAGACTCAAAGCCAACCCGCCTTGTAGCCTCCCCCGCCCACGCCCTCAACTCAGCCGTCACCCACCCCCCTCCCCTTCGAGCCGCGTTGTGCCAACCCGGCATGGTGCTTGCCACCCCCCACCCCGCCATCTACCCTCAAACCACATTTCCGAAGGGGCGCTGAATCCAGATGTTCAACACCAAGCGCGAGATTACCTTCCCCACCACCATCACGGCGATCAAACCGGAGGCGGTCAAAGAGAGCCTGATCTCCATGGTCGCCGCCGAACGATTGCTTTCCATCAAGGGCACAGATTTTCCCGAGGCACCCTCCGTGAACTGCATCAATCTGCTTGTCGAGCCGATCCCACACAACATTGATCCATCACGACTACACATCTCTATTTCTGTTCAGGCCGAAGGCACGCAGATTGATGCGGTGATTAAGACAAGCTCTTTGAATGCCTTAAATGTGATCCGTTGGGTGCTCACCATCCTGCCCATGTTTTTCCTGGTACTCGCTATAGATAGCCTCATAAGCTCAAGTGACCCCAATGAAGTTAAATACGCTCGCTTTGCTATCGGCCTTCTCTTGTTCATGGTGATCTTTACCAATGTCGTGTATGCGTTAATTCTGAGCGGGTGGCAGCAGGCACTCGCCCGCTTCTACAAGAAGACCATTGACCAAATCGTTGGCTATGACGGGTCCAACCCATCCCTCAGCCCACCAACAACCTAAACTACTAGCGTGACCTCACGCCCCCTCCAACTCCTCGCCCTCACCCTCCTCCTCGCCGCCTCCCTCCTCGCGCAAACCACCCCCGCCCCGACCCCACGCATCGCCACCGCTTCCGCCATCCCCTCCATCATCCCCCCCGGCGGGAAGATCGCCCTGCTCCGCATCGAAGGCGTCATCCAGTCCACCCTCGAAGAACTCCTCCAACGGCGCGTCGACCGCGCCATCGCCCAGGGCGCCTCGGTCATCGTCATCGAACTCGACACCCCCGGCGGGGAACTCCCCGCCGCCCTCCGCCTCTCACGGCTCATCAAAGCCATCCCCGTCCCCACCGTCGCTTGGGTCAACCCCGACGCTTATTCCGCTGGCGCCCTGCTCGCCTCCGCCGCCGACGAAATCGTCATGGCCACCTCCGCCTCCATCGGCGACGCGGCCCCCATCAACCTCTTCTCCTCCAACCTCGGACCCACCGAACGCGCTAAAGCCCTCTCGCCCCTCCTCTCAGAGTTCAAAGACAACGCCACCCGCAACGGCTACGACTACGCACCCCTCCACGCCATGTGCGTCCTTGGCGTCGAGGTCTACTACATCGAGAACCCCGCCACCGGACAACGACGACTCGTCAACCAGGTCGACTACCAGCTCATGGTCCACGGCTCGCCCACCCTCGCCTCGCAGATCTCCCAGGGCATCAGCTCCGTCACCGGCGCCGGCAGCGTCGGCCAGCCCACCCAGGACGTCGCCACCACCGCCGACCTCGGCCAGTGGTTGCCCGTCGATGTCCTGCCCTCAGGCGACACCATCCCCGACGGCCGCGTCCACGATGGCAACTCACTGCTGACCATCAAAGACATCCGCGCCCGCGACCTCCGCATCTCCCGCGCCACCATCGACACCACCACCCAACTCATCAACGACCTCCAGGCCGCCGACCTCATCGAAGTCCGCAACTCCTGGGCCGAAAACGCCGCCCTCTTCCTCGCCCAGTGGTGGGTCCGCGGCATCCTCGTCGCCCTCTTCCTCATCGGCGTCTTCCTCGAACTCTCCGCCCCCGGTCTCTCCCTCCCGGGCGCCGTAGCCATCCTCGCCCTCACCGGACTCTTCGGTGCCCCCCTCATCCTCGGACTCGCCTCGGTCTGGCACATCGTCCTCTTCGTCATCGGCCTCCTGCTGCTCATCACCGACCTGCTCTTCCTCATCGGCTTCGGCTTCCTCGGCGCCGCCGGCCTCTCGCTGATGGTCATCGCGCTGATCGTCTCCGTCCTCCCCTCCGGATCCACACCCCTCGGGGCCTCCGACCCCGCCTACTGGAGCCAACTCGGTTACGCCATCGCCAGCCTCCTCCTCGCCACCGGCATCACCGCCGCCTTCGCCGTCGCCCTGCCCCACGTCTTCACCAGGATCCCCCTCCTCAACGCCCTCATCCTCGCCGACCCCGAACCCGCCGACCCCAGCACCGACCACATCTCCGGCGAAGAAGTCCTCGGCACCGGACACCTCAACGTCGGCGACACCGGCACCGTCGCATCCTCCGTCATGCGACCCTCCGGCGAGATCCTCATCAACAACCAACGCATCGACGCCATCACCAACGGCGAATACCTCACCCAACACCAACCCATCCGCATCACCGAGATCCACGGCTCAAGAATCGTCGTCGAACCGATCACTACCCTGGCGACTTAGATATTTGCGCCGGGTGCCTGGGGTCACGGCGCAGCCGTGCCCACAGAATCACACACCCACCGCTACCCACATCGCGCGCACAAACCCGACCATCCAACCCTAAGCGCACCACCGCGCCTCGGTCACCCCACCACCAAACGTGCGCACAACGTGGGGCATTTGGCACCCCTATAGACGCGTTTGATCGCAGAAAGGATGCCAGATATGACCGCAATCGACACGATTCCGACCGTTTCGCAGACCCCTTTTGACCCCGAGACCGACCCCATCGCTGTCTGCCTCACCGAACTCGAGCTCCGCAAACGACACGCCCCCTTCCCCGAACTCTGGGACCTCCGGCACAACGAGCTGTGTGTCGCAAGTCTTGCCCTGGACCAGACTTCCGCCATCGAAGGCAAGCTGGGCGTCAACCGCACCATCTTCCCCAACCTCCGCCCCGGCATGAAAGCCGGTTTCCTCGCCGACGGCTACCTCGCCTACGGACCCGCCAACCCCGGCGACTTCCTCGTCGTCCAACTCCTTGTCTTTGAATGTGATAGAGACATCCGGCGCTTCGGCGAAGACGTCGATGAACTGATGAAATCCAAAGCCGCCGAACTCGGCCTCGGCCTCCTCGCCGCCAACCCCTCCCACGCCGCCGCCGTCACGCTGCTCCGCGAACTCGCCCGGGCTACCATCTCGATGCTTAAACGCAATCGGGACGACCACTTAGCGTCTGTTGAGCTCTCCCTGCTCCGCGGAACCGACGTCCCCTACCAGGTCAACCGCTCCTTCACGACCGGCAACGAATACGTCGGTATGTCCATGGCGGTCAAGCCCTTACGACAATCCAACCACCAAGGCACCCCCGTCCAACCCCTCACCCTCCTCTAAACCACCTTCCGGGCTGAGCGGGGGAAATCGTGGCCCGCGCCAGTCAGGCGCGGGCTGCTTTTGTATCTGTTTGTAATCACTCAACCTGTAACACTTCAGCCGCCTCGGGCGACGGTTCAGTAACACCGTTTTCCCCCCACCGCGGGGCCACCGCCAGCGGGCCTGGACCGCTGCGCACAGCCTCAATCGAGGCTAAATCCAAACGATCCCACTCCTTGGGACGCTCCTCAGCCCACGTCGTCCACTGCCCGTCATCCAACACCCTCGCGTGCGGCGCCAGCCCCCGGGCCGCCGCGTAAGTCGTTTGTGACCAGTGGCTTTCATCCAGCAGTGCCAACGGCGTATCCACCAGCGCTCCCGCTACCGCTTTCCCCACCAGCGGCCACCACAACGACTCCGTATCCCGGTCCCAGAGCACAAAGGCATCCAGTCCGCCCCATACACCACGCTGCGCGTAAGTGTAGCCAGAGACCGCAAATGTGAGCTCCTGCCCCCCGTACCGACGATCATACACCGCGCCCAGGTCCGCCAGGATGCAGTACGCCGCGAACACCGGCACACCCCCCACGCGATCATTCACCACCTCGTGCCTCACCAGCAACCCAACCGGGTAAATCCGAGCCTCACCATTCACCTCCACCAGCAGCACCCGCTCCCTCTCAGGCAGCCAAGCGTGCGCCTCATCAACACTTACAAACCGTGGCGAGACCAGCGCCGAGAACGCCTCGCGCCCCAGCCCATACTTGAACCGCCCCTCCTTCAGCGTCAGATTCGAGATATCAAAGTGAGCCTCCCCCTCCCGTGCCCCGCCCCACAGCCAGGTGACGCCGTCTTCGTCCCAGATCGCCGAGCCATGCGGGTCGCCCATCGGCGCCCCCCGCCAATCCGGCCGACGCTGATCGTAGAAGACATACCCGGGATAAATCACAACCAGAACAGCGTTGATGACAACAAGCATCGCCACCAACCCAACCCCCACCGTCAAGATCGTTCGGATCACGGACTGTTGACGCGGCGCAGCCTGCCCCTCAGCGGGTTCCGCCCGATCGTGTGCTTCTGTCATGTCGTGCTTCCCTGTATCCGGTGATGCGGAATCAGGGATCAAACCGCCCCGCCGGGCAGGTTATTCCGCGCTCATCACGCGATGTCTTCAACCGAGGGACAGGTGCAGATCGGGTTCCGGTCGCCGAAGGCATTGTCCGTCCTGGAGATAGGCGTCCACACCTTGCGTGCCCGCACAAACGCTAGCGGGTACGCCGCCTCCTCCCGTGAATAAGCGTGCGCCCAGTCCGCCACCATCAAATCCTCCACCGGGTGCGGCGCACCGTGCAGCGGGTTGTCGTCCTGCGGCCAGTCACCCGCCGCGACCCGGTCGATCTCCCGCCGGATCTGGATCATCGCGTCGCAGAACCGGTCCAACTCCGCTCGGTCCTCCGACTCGGTCGGCTCGATCATCAGCGTCCCCGCCACCGGCCACGACATCGTCGGCGCGTGGAAGCCATAGTCCATGAGGCGCTTGGCGATGTCTTCCACCGTCACCCCCGCCGACTTCTCGAACGCCCGGCAGTCGATGATGAACTCGTGCGCCACACGCCCGGTCTTGCCCGTGAAGAGGATCGGGTAGTGCTCCTCGAGGCGTTTGGCCATGTAGTTGGCCGAGAGGATCGCCGTTGCGGTCGCCCTGCGAATCCCGGCGAGCCCCATCATGCGCAGGTACATCCAGGAGATCACGAGGATCGACGCCGAGCCGTAGTTCGCCGCCGCGACCGCGCCCACCCCCCCGTTAGGGTCATCGGTGCTCTTATCGCTGTTGAGAGGGTCGCCTGGCAGGAACGGTGCAAGATGCTTGGCCACGGCGATGGGTCCGACGCCCGGGCCGCCTCCGCCATGGGGGATACAGAAAGTCTTGTGGAGGTTGAGGTGGACCACATCAGCCCCGTAGTCACCCGGTCGGCACAGTCCGACCTGCGCGTTGAGGTTGGCGCCGTCCATGTAGACCTGCCCCCCGAACTCGTGGATGGTGGCACAGGCTTCGGCGATGCCGGGCTCGAACACCCCGTGCGTCGACGGGTAGGTGATCATCAGCGCCGCGAGCTGGCTGGCGTGGTGTGAGGCTTTATCGCGGAGGTCCTGGAGGTCGACGTCGCCGTACTCGTTGCACTTCACCGCCACGACTCGGAGCCCGGCGATGATCGCTGAGGCTGGGTTGGTGCCGTGCGCCGAGGTCGGGATGAGCACAATGTCGCGGGCGGTGTCGCCCCGCGCCTGATGGTAGGCCTTGATAGCCAGCAGCCCGGCGTATTCGCCCTGCGATCCGGCATTGGGCTGGAGTGAGGCGGCGGCGAAGCCAGTCAGCTCGGCAAGCCAGGATTCGAGTTGGGTGATGAGCTTCTGGTAGCCGGCGGTGTGTTGGCTTGGCGTATAGGGGTGAAGGCTGTTGAACTCCGGCCACGAGATCGGGATGAGCTCCGCAGCGGCGTTGAGCTTCATCGTGCAACTGCCCAGCGGGATCATCGACTGCGCGAGCGTGATGTCCTTGCGTTCAAGCTGGTCGATGTAGCGGAGAAGCTGTGACTCGGAGCGGTGGGTGTTGAAGACTTCATGGGTAAGGAAACCGGAGGTCCGCCCCCCCCACGCGGGCAACTCGGGGACGGGGTGATCCAAAGAGGCATTGAGGTTCAGCGTGCGGAGGATCGCGTTAAGGTCGTCATCGGTGGTGGCCTCATCGGTGCTGATGGCGATGTGGGTGGCGTCAATTTTGCGAAGCAGCAGGCCCTCTTTCTCTGCGGTCTGGAGTGCGGCGTTGGCTTCGGCAACCTCAGCGATCACCGTATCGAAGATCGGCTCGTCATGGGTCTTGATACCCGCGCTGCTGAGGGCGGAGCGGAGGCGTTCGGCCTTGGAGCGAACGTCGCGAGCGATCTGTTTGAGGCCATCGGGCCCGTGATAGAGAGCGGTCATTGAGGCGATGACGGCGAGGAGGACCTGGGCGGTGCAGATGTTGGAGGTGGCCTTGTCCCGACGGATGTGCTGTTCGCGGGTCTGGAGCGTGAGTCGCAGGGCGCGACGGCCCTGGGTGTCTTTGGAGACGCCGACGATACGGCCGGGGACTTTGCGGAGGTGTTCCTGTTTGGTGGCGAAGAAGGCGGCGTGAGGCCCGCCGAAGCCAAGCGGGACGCCAAGACGCTGCGCGGAGCCGACGGCGACATCAACCCCCCCGGCCCATTCGCCGGGAGGCTTGAGCAGGGTCAGGGAGAGCGGGTCACAAGCGGCGACGACAAGGCACTGGTTGTCGTGGGCCAGTTCGCAGAGGTCGTCGAAGTTATCGATACGACCGAAGGTGTCGGGCCGTTGGACGAGGACGCCTGCTGCGGAGGCGAGGTCATCAGCGGTGAGGGTGTGCGGGTCGATCCGTTTGAGTTCCACATCCATCGACTCGCAGCGCGTGCGCAGCACCGCGAGGGTCTGTGGGTGGCAGCGGTCGGACGCGAGGAAGACCCGGCGCTGTCCGCGGGCGTGGCTGATGCAAAGGGACATCGCTTCGGCGGCGGCGGTGGCTTCATCGAGAAGCGAGGCGTTGGCGACGGGCAATCCGGTGAGGTCGGTGATCAGGGTCTGGAAGTTGAGCAGGGCTTCGAGCCTGCCCTGGCTGATCTCGGATTGGTAAGGCGTGTAGGCGGTGTACCAGCGGGGGTTTTCGAGGATATGCCGCTGGATGGGCGGGGGCGTCAGGGCAGTGTGGTAACCCTGACCGATCATCGGTTTGAGCAGGGTGTTTTGCTTGGCGAGCTGGCGGAGTTCGCTCAGGGCTTGGTGCTCCTTGGCGGCGTTGGGCAGCGCGGGCACCTTGTCCGAGCGCACGGCGGGCGGGACGACCTGATCGATCAGCGCGTCGAGGGAATCGACGCCAAGGAGGCCGAGCATCGAATCGAGGTCCGCCGGGGTGATCCCCAGGTGACGACGCTCGAAGCCGGTGGTGGGCGTGGTGCCGAGTGCTGGCATGGTGTTGGAAGGCGTGGCGGAGCCTGTGGCGTGGAGGGTGGAGGACATGTTGTGTTGAGGTTCCTGGTGGCGAGCGTCCTGCTGTGCCTGGGGGTTTGAGGCGGCCCGTTGACGTTCGGGGTTCTATTCGCCTGGGCTGGATTGCGGGGGACTGCGACGCCCGGGATGAGGGAGCGTAAGCTGGTGGCATCATGTCGAGGACCAACGCAGAGCTTGCTGGGATTTTACAGGAGATGGCCGATCTCCACGAGATCCTAGGCGCCAACCGTTTCAAGGTGATCGCGTTTGCCAAGGCGGCGCGGGTCGCCGGGGACCACGGGTCGGCCTTGGCGGGGATGTCGGAGAAGGAGCTGCTGGGGATCGATGGCATCGGCAAGGGCGTGGCGGGCCGGATTGTCGAGTGGTCGGAGACGGGGCGGATCGAGGACCTGGAGGCGCTGCGGGCGAAGGTGCCAGCCGGGCTGCCGGGATTGCTGGAGGTGTCGGGGCTGGGGCCGAAGACGGTGGTGCTGCTGTGGAAAGAGGCGGGGGTCGAGTCGGTCGCGGACCTCAAGGTGGCTTTGGAGGATGAAACAAAGTCGGAAGCGATCGCGGCGATCAAGGGCCTAGGAAAGAAGAAGCTGGAGGGGGTGCGAAAGAGCCTAGCCTTTCTGGAGCGGTCCGTGGGGCGGGTCCGACTGGGGCAGGCGATGGTGCTGGCGGAGGTGGTGCTGGACAAGGTGCGCGACTTCGAGGGCGTCGAGGAGGCGCTCTCTGCGGGGAGTCTGAGGCGCGGGAAAGAGACGATCGGCGACATCGACCTTCTGGTGCGGACAGACGGGGATGAGGGACTGCACAAGGCGATGGCCGCTGCGTTTGTCGGGCTGCCGGGGGTGACCGAGGTGCTGGGGGAGGGGGTGACCAAGTGTTCGGTTCGGATGAAGCTGGGCGATCGGTCGCCGGAGATGCAGGTGGACCTGCGGATGGTGCCGAGCGGGAGCTATGGAGCGGCCCTGATGTATTTCACGGGATCGAAGGAGCACAACGTGCGTCTGCGCGAGCGTGCGCAGGAGCAGGGGCTGTCGCTGAACGAATATGGTCTGTGGCGGGGTAAGGCACCGAAGCAGGGGATGGGGGATGGCGATCAACTCGTCGCGGGGGAGACGGAAGGAGAGGTTTACGCCGCGCTGGGTTTGGCGTGGATTCCGCCTGAGTTGCGCGAGGATCGTGGGGAGTTGGAGCGCGCAGAAGGGGCATTCGGTGCCAAGGGCAAGAAGATGGCGGAGCATCGGTTGATCGCGGTCGAGGATGTGGTCGCTGACCTGCACACACACACCACGGCGAGCGACGGGTCGCTATCGATCGAAGAGATGGCGGAGGCAGCGATTGCGCGGGGCTTGAAGGTGCTGGCGATTACGGACCACTCGAAGAGTCAGGTTCAGGCGAGTGGGTTGTCGGCGGAGCGGCTGCTGGCCCATGTCGCGGAGGTGCGGGCGGCGGACAAGAAGATGAAGGGCAAGATCCGGCTGCTGACGGGGAGCGAGGTGGACATCCTGGCGGATGGGTCATTGGATTATCCGGATGAGGTGCTGGCGGAACTGGACGTGGTGGTCGCGTCGCCTCATGCGGCGCTGAGCCAGCCGCCGGAGGATGCGACGAAGCGGCTCATCCGCGCGATCGAGAACCCTCATGTGAAGATCATTGGGCACCCAACGGGTCGGCTGATCAATCGCCGAGAGGGGTTATCGCCTGAGATGGGCAAGGTGATCGCGGTGGCGAAGGAGCACGGGGTGGCGCTGGAGATCAATGCCAACGACTGGCGGTTGGATTTAAGAGATGTGCACGCGAAGATGGCGGTGGAGGCGGGGGTGGCGTTGTCGATCAACACCGATGCGCACGATGCGGAGGGGTTCGAGCAGCTTCGGTACGGGGTGCTGACGGCGCGACGGGCGGGGGCGATGAAGGGGGATGTGGTGAACTGTTGGTCGGAGAAGAAGTTGTTGAGGTGGTTGAGCGCATAAAAAAGCCCCGACTTGCATCGGGGTTTGATGGGACACGAACCCGAAGGTGCGTGGCACCCGGGCAGGGTTTCAGAGCAGCGTCTCGATCTTCGGGAGGGGTCCGACGATGGGGCTGAGGTAGTCGCGGTAGGACTCGGCGATGTCGCTGCCGTCGACGATGTAGGTGGGGTCGAGGGTTTTGGTTTTGGCGGCGACGTCGGTGAGTTCGATGCGCTGGTAGTCGATGGTGTAGGGGTCGTTGGAGGTGCGCACAAGGGCGATGGAGCCGTCGGTGTCGCCTGAGGTGGCGAGTTGGGCGGCTTTGTGTCCGGAGGCGCGGGCTTCGCGGGCGTCGGCTTCGGACACGACGCCACAGAAGGAGCGCTGAAGGTAGCCGAAGGTGTCGGCGCGGACGCGTTTGGCGCCGAGCTTGTCTTTGATGAGGTTGGAGAGCAGGTCGCCCAGGGCCCCGGTGCCGGAGAGCTGGACGTTGCCGTGGGCGTCTTTTTCGACGTCTTCGGCGAGCTTGATGATCAGGGGGTTGCCTTCGCTGTCGTGGATGCCTTCGGAGACCGAGATAAGGCAGCGGCCTTGTTTGGTGAAGACGCGGTCGACATCGGCGAGGAACTTGTCCTCGGAGAAGGCGACTTCGGGGACGTAGATCAGGTGGGGTCCGTCTTCGGGGGATCGGCGGCCGAGCATGGCGGCGGCAGTGAGGAAGCCGGCGTGGCGGCCCATGATGATGTTGATCTTGATGCCGGGGAGGGCGGCGTTGTCGAGATTGTCGCCCATGAAGGCCTGCGCGACGAACTTGGCGGCGGAGCCGAAGCCGGGGGTGTGGTCGTTGCGGACCAGGTCGTTGTCGATGGTCTTGGGGCAGTGGAAAGCGTGGAGCTCGTAGTTCTGTTCCTTGGCCATCTCGTTGACGATGCGGCAGGTGTCGGAGGAGTCGTTCCCGCCTATGTAGAAGAAGTAGCGGACGTTCTGCTTCTTGAAGACGTCGAAGATCTGTTCGCAGTAGGCGGTGTCGGGCTTATCGCGGGAGGAGCCGAGTCCTGCGGAGGGGGTGTTGGCGAGGGTGTTGAGTCGGTCTTCGGAGAAGTCCGTGAGGTCGATGAAGTCGTTCTTGACGATGCCGGAGACGGCGTGTCGGGCCCCGAGGATTCGGGTGACGCCGGGCTTGCCGCGGAGTCCTTCGATGACGCCAACGAGCGACTGGTTGATGACGGCGGTGGGCCCGCCCGACTGACCGATGACGGCGTTGCCCTTGAGGGGGGTGGCCATGGTGGGGCTCCTTGGGGAGGAGGGTTGTTGGGTTGGGGGGGGCGGGGTTCGCCCCGGGGATGTGGATTGTAAAGGATTGTGGCGACTCGTTCGGAGAGCGCTGTCCGATTAACCTTCTAGTTATTGGGCAGATGGCCGATGATGGTCTGGGAGCTTTGCGATGGTGCGACCAGAGGACTTAAAAGTTCGTGTGCTTGGTGAGGCGTTGGTGCCTTCGCCGATTGAGGCGGGGCAAATGTTGCGGCGGATGGGTTCGGGTGGGGTTCGGGCGGGGGATCGGTTGTTGTATGACGATTCGGTGCGTGGGCTGGAGGGTTTGGAGGAGGGCCAGGAGCTGGCGAGTTTTGAGGTGGCGGGGGCGCGGGCGGAGCTGTTTTTTGATCCCAAGCACGTCAGGGCGGGGATCGTGACGTGCGGGGGGCTTTGTCCGGGGCTCAACGATGTGATCCGGGGGCTGGTGATGGTGCTGAACCATCGGTACGCAGTGGAGCACGTGGAGGGGTATCGGTATGGGTACGAGGGGTTGAATCCGGCGTTTGGGCATGAGCCGATGGCGCTGACGCCTGGGGTGGTGGAGGGGATTCACAAGGATGGCGGGACGGTGTTGGGGACATCGCGGGGCCCGCAACCGCCTGAGGTGATGGTGAGGTATCTGATGAAGCGCGGGGTGAACGTGCTGTTTACGATCGGCGGGGACGGGACACAGCGCGGGGCGCTGGCGCTGTCGGAGGCGGCGCGGGAGCGGGGGTACCCGCTGGCGGTGGTGGGTTTGCCTAAGACGATCGACAACGACATCTCGTATGTGGAGCAGTCGTTCGGTTTTCAGACGGCGTTTACGCGGGCGCACGCGGCGATCGAGACAGCGCACAATGAGGCGCGGGCGGCGCGGCGCGGGGTGGGGGTTGTGAAGCTGATGGGACGCCACTCGGGATTCATTGCTGCTTATGCGTGCCTGGCGAGCAATGATGTGAACTACTGTTTGATTCCGGAGGTGACGGCGCCGCTGGAGGGGGAGGATGGGCTGCTGAGTCATTTATCGAAGCGTTTGGATCAGCGGGGGCATGCTGTGGTGGTGGTGGCGGAGGGCTTTGGTCAGGAGCACGTGCCCGCAGCGGGTGAGGATCGGTCGGGGAACAGAAAGCTGGGGGATGTCGGGCCGTTTCTGTGTTCGTTGATCCGTGAACGGATTGAAGGGGTGACGATTAAGTATGTGGACCCGAGTTACCTGATTCGCGGCTCGGCGGCGACGCCTCATGACAGCGTGTTGTGTTTCCGGCTCGCGGCTTATGCGGTGCACGCGGCGATGGCGGGCCGGACGGAGATGATCGTGGGCCGGTGGCACGGTCGCTACCTGAACGTGCCGATCCCGGTGGCGATCGCTGAGCGGCAGCGGGTGAGCCCTGCGGGCGAGTTGTGGTTTAGTGTGCTGGAGGCGACGGGCCAGCCGCGGTGGTCGAGTTAGCGGGTGCCGCCCGGGAAGTCTTTGAGCAGTTGTCTGATGGTTTTCTCGATGAGTCGAGTGGCAGTGTCGGGGTTATCGAATCGGCCCTGGACGACGCCTTGCCAGACGATGGCGCCGCGGCCGCGGTCGAGCATGTTGATGGCGATGGCGCCCTCGCGGTAGGGCGTCTTCTTGAGGGGGACGTCGAGCGTTCCGAAGGTGGTGTCGGCGGTGACCCAGTTGGTTTGTTCGAAGGTTTCACGGGCTCCGATCTGGACGCTGACGAGCAGGTCGGCGGCGGCGAGGCCAGTGGTCTCGAGGCCTTGTTGTCGGAGGTTTGATTCGATGGCTTGGCTGATAAGTGCCAGGACCTCGTTGGTCCGCTGGGGCTCGACGATGAGGATAGAGCTGCGCAGAGGATCGAAGGCGAAGCTTTTGTAGTTCGCGAAGTCTGCTGTGGGGTCGTGTGCGGTGCGCGTGTTGGGTGCGGCGGAGCAGGCGGCGAGGATCAGGCTCATGACCAACAGGGTTATGGTTTTCATAGGTGCGGATTCTAGCGATTCATGGGGTTTTGCCGGGGGTCCCGGGTTGGATGCTGTCCTACACTTAGATATCGCGTAGCAAGGAGGTCCTGTCATGGCCGGTCGCGTTGTGATCGCGGGTGGATCGGGTTTTTTGGGGAGAACTTTAGCGGGTTGGTATGCGGGTCAGGGTCGAGAGGTGGTGGTGCTGAGTCGCGGGGCTGGATCGGTGCGCGGTGCTCGGGTGGTGGGGTGGGACGGAAAAACATTGGGGCCGTGGGTGCGAGAGCTTGAGGGGTCGGGCGTGCTGGTGAATCTGGCGGGCCGGTCAGTGAACTGCCGTTATCACGCGCGAAACCGGAAATCGATCATGAATTCACGATTGCACTCGGTTCGGGTGTTGGGTGCGGCCTTGCGGGCGTGCGATAGCCCCCCGGCCCTGTGGCTTCAGTCGAGCACGGCGACGATCTACAAGCACACCTACGGTCCGGCGTGGGGCGAGAGTGGTGAGACCGGGGCGACGGCAGAGGCGAAGGATGCGTTCTCGATTGAGGTAGCGCGGGCTTGGGAGGCGGCGTTAGATGCCGAGGAGGTTCCGGGTGTTCGCCGTGTGAAGCTCCGGACAGCGATTGTGTTCGGACGTGAACCAGGTGGGGTTTATTCAGTGGTTCGGCGTCTGGTGCGCTTTGGGCTTGGTGGAGCCATGGCGGGCGGGAAGCAGTGGGTGTCGTGGATTCATGCGGAGGATTTCTGCCGGGCGCTGGACTGGATCGAGATGATCTCGGACGCGGAGGGTGTGTACAACCTGGCGTCGCCGAACCCGGTGACGAATTCGGAGCAGATGACTGCGACACGGGCTGCGCTGGGCATGCCAATCGGCCTAACTGCGGCGAGATGGATGCTGGAGTTGGGGGCGGTGTTTCCGATGCGGACTGAGACGGAACTCATCATCAAGAGCCGCCGGGTTGTGGCTGAGCGCTTACTCGATGAGGGTTTTATCTTTCGTTATCCGGAGTTTCGTGGCGCGATGATGCAGTTGGAGGGGAAGGTGTCATGTGATGAGGCTCAGTCTGCTTGATTCAGTGCGTCGAGGTTGACCTGAGCGCGGTCCTGGTGAGTCGGGCTGGAGAGCAAGGTGGTGAGGAGCTGGCGGGCTCTGGGGATGTCGCCGAGGTGAGCGTGGCAGACGGCGAGGTTGAGGGTGGCGTCATCGGCGAGGATGCGGGGGTCGAATCCGGTGACGCGGTCGTAGGTGTGGGTGTTGGCGAGGTGCAGGAGGTGTTCGAGGAGTCGGGCGGCGGCGGCGTGGTCGTTGCGGTCGAAGGCGAGGCGGGCGCGTTGCCAGAGGATGGGGGGCGCGTTGTCGAAGTGGCGTTCGGCGAGGTGTTCGGCGTGCTGCTGCGTCAGCGGGAAGCCGTCGGGCCGAGGTGCGGGGCTCAGAGCGAACTCGAGGAGCATCAGGAAGGGCCCGAGGGGGAGATCGGGCAGGCGTTTGGGGTCAAGGGCTTGCCGGGCGGCTTGGGTCAGGTGGGTGTAGCCGGCGGGGTTGCCTAGCTTGAGAAGGGAGAGGCCGAGCTCGACGAGGTAGTAGAACTGGCCGGGGCGTTCGGCGAGTTCGAGCTGCATGAGGTGGGCATCGCGGCGGATTTTTAGCGGGCCAGTCGCGGTTGGCGTAGCCGGTGTGGCGGAAGGAGATGTCGGATTCGAGGACGCGCCGGTTGTCGGGTTCGCCGAGGGTTTCGAGAGGCGGGTCGAGGTGGTGGTGGATGCGGCCGGTGTAGCGGAGGTCGGGGTGGTTGCGGAACAGGCGGAGTTGCCACATCTCGGTGAAGCGGTCGGGCTGGCTGAGGTCGGTGAGGTCCTGCCGGCGCAGCATGTAGCCCATGGCGGCGGGGTTATTCAGCGCATGAAGAATGACGTCATCCTGATCGGGAAGCAGGAACTCGTCGGAATCGAGCAGGAGGATCCAGTCGGTTGTGGTGCGTTGGACAACGTGGGTGTAGGCGGCGGCGAAGTCGTCGATCCACGGGAAGTGATCGACGGACGCGCCGAGCGCTTGGGCGGTTTCGATGGAGTTATCCGAGGAGCCGGTGTCGGTGACGAGGAGGGTGTCGGCGACGGTCTGGACGGAGCGGATCGCGCGGGCGAGGTTGTCGGCGTCGTCCTTGACGATGAAGCAGGCGGTGAGGTGGTTCAAGGGTTACTGGGGTCGTGAAAGGATGAGTCCGCCTAGGGCTATAAGGAGGGAGAGGGAGGCGGGTTCGGGGATGTTGATCGATCCGGCGAAGGAGCCGGTCGAAAAGCTGATCAGGGTGGCGAGGGTGTCGGTGCTCTGGGGGTAAGGTGCTGGCCCCAGCGGGCGGGTGAACCCACGCTCTGAGAAGAACTCGTCGGTCATGGCGGAGAGGTAGTTGTTGGCCCAGTTGGTGGCTTCTCGGCCCTGGTCGAAGATGTCGATGACGCCTGCTTCGGAGTAGTTTCGGAAGGTGCCAGCGAAGATGTCATCGAACGTGAGGGTATCGATGATGTCGGGGGCGTTGGGTCGGGGAAGGCAAGGACGACGCCTGTTTCGCTATTGTTGTCGTAGAGTCCGACAAAGTTGTACCAGGTCGTTCCGTGGAAGGAGCTGTTCGTGAAGTTGATGGGGAGGGCCTCACCCGCGTTGATGGGTCCAGTGGAGATGAAGCCGATGCTGGAGAAGCCGGTGGTATAGATCAGGACTGAGTCGGTGAGGTCGATGGAGGGTTCGATGGAGAGGGTGATGTCTTGATCGACTTGCGCGACAGCGGGGGAGGCGGCCCACGCGGTGATGAGGCCTGCGGCGAGGCAGGCTGCGGAGGGAGCAGACTGAGGGCGTGGGGCCATGGGGTTTCTCCTCGGGATCGGTAGGGGTCATCCCTATTGTGGGCGCATGGTGGCCGTGTGGCAAGGGTCTTTTGTGGATTTGCTTAGTACTTTCGCGGTTTAGGGTGACGATGCGACAGCCCCGACCCAGGACGGGTCGGGGCTGTAACGAGAAGGGTGATGCCTGGTTTGGTTAGCGTCCGCGGCGGGCCACGAGGGCGGCGAGGCCGAGGAGGCCTGCGGCGAAGCCGGCGGGGGTCGGGACGACGGGGGGCGGGGGCACGGTGGACTTCTCAGCGGTGAAGAGCCAGTCGCTCGAGTAGAGGTGAGGAACCGTGGAGGGATCGGTGGGGGCGGGAGCGTGGTTGACCCAGCCCCAGCCGGAGATGCCGCTGAAGCCGCGGTGTCCGTCGTCCAGCTTGAAGGCGTAGGAGTGTTGGCCGGAGACGGCGGTGAGGTTGTAGAGAGTGGTGCCAGAGCCGACTTCCTGGATGGTGCCGGTGTTGTTGATGCCGATGGCCCAGAGGGCGTCGCCGTCGACCTGGATATCGACGTAGGTGAAGTCGATGTTGAACAGCGCGGGGCTCGTGTATGAGGAGCCGTTGTCGACGCCACCCCAGGCGGTGCCGTAGATGTGGATGGAGGAGTCGCCTGGGGTCAGATCAATTTCCATCTTCATGTCAGCACCGGGTGCTTCGAAGTCGAATGTGACGGTGGTGTTCTGGTTGCCGTTAAACAGCCCATCGAGTCGGAGGCCGTAGAAGGGTGACGCGGCGGCACCATCGGGGTGGTTCGACAGGTTATAGAGTCCGCCGGTGATGCTGCTGGCCGACGCGGTGGCGACGGGCACGAGCAGGGCGGCGGCAAGGGCAAGGGTGGTGATCGATCGCATGGTTGGTTCTCTCCTCCGGGTGGCGGTGGTCACTGGCTTGAGAGGGAAACATGCCACATGCGGCGGATGATGCAGGCCAATCGCCGCAAAATCATCGAAGCGTTGGGTCTTCGATTAGGTCACTGCCGGTCAGCGAAGCTGGGGCAAAGAACATAGAAAACCCCGGCGTTTTGCCGGGGTTGGGGGGTTTAGGTCGGGTTGTTGATTGGGGCGGTCAGCGAGCCCGACGGAGGGCGAGGCCGGCAAGACCGAGGAGCCCTGCTCCGAAGGCAGCTGGCGTAGGAATAATGCCAGGTCCGCCAGAGGGCGAAGCGGTAAAGAGCCAGTCGGATGCGGCGATGTGGGGGACCGTGCTCGGGTCGGTGGGTGCGAGGGCGTGGTTGACCCAGCCCCAGCCGGAGATGCCGGGCTCTCCGCGGTGTCCGTTGTCATCACCTTCGTCACCGAGCCGGAAGGCGAAGGAGCCATTGCTCTTAGCGACGAGGTTGTAGGTGTCGGTGCCATCGGTGATGGTGCCGGTGCCGGTGGCACCGACCACATAGAGGTCATCGTCGCCGGGGACGGGGAGGACGGTGTTGTAGACGAAGCTGATGTCCCAGAACGTGGGGCTGGTGTAGCCCGAGCCGTTATCGACGCCACCCCAGGCGGTGCCGAAGATCGCGATCGTGCCAGCACCGGCGTTGACGGCCATGTTCATACCGACACCCGCGATGGCGGTGTCGAAGGAGAAGGTGTGGATACCCGAGGCGGTGAGCCCGTCGAGGCGGAAGCCATATAGCGGCGGTCGGGCGCTGCCATCGTCGTGGTTGTCGAGGACGTAGAGCCCGTCGGCAATGGTGGCGGCGTCGGCGGGGGCTAATGTCAGCACAAATGCAGAACACAGCACCAAGGCTTTTGTGAGTTTCATGTTGTCCTCTCCGAATCCCGTAGCAATTTAAAGTTAGTTAACACGGTAAGTTTATTTGAGATATGCGGGATAGGCAATCTGTTGTTTGGCGATGGTGCGTCGATTGTTCTTACTGCGAGATACAAGTGTTTCTATGACAATCTCTTGTGACGCTTTTGAGCCAGACTAGGACTTACCCTTTTACTGTGCGGGGTCGTCGCGGGTTGCTCGTGTATGCTGCGAGCCGTGATTTCATTGCTCGTGAGGTATGACTTGCGTTACTTGATGCTGATATTGGCGTTTGTGGTGAGCGGGTGGTCGGCGCTCATCTACGAAGTGGTGTGGTTTCAGTTGTTGCGGGTGACAATTGGTGGCTCGGCATTGGCGTTGGCGGTCGTGCTAGCCACTTATATGGGCGGGATGGGGTTGGGGAGCTGGTTGGCTCCGCGGCTGGTGCCGGAGCGTTGGCGGGCTGACCGGGTCTACGGCGTGATCGAGGTCTTGATTGCGTTGCTGGGGATAGCGATGCCTGCGGTGGTGTTTGGATTGGGCCGCTGGTATGTCGAGTTGGCATTAGCGGGTGGTGGCGGGTGGTGGGTTCGTTCCGTGGTGTGTGCGCTCGTGCTGTTGCCGCCCACGGTGTTGCTGGGCGCGACATTGCCGGTGGTCAGTCGTGCGGTGGCGATGGAGGGTGGGGTGGCTTCGCGTGTGGGTGGGTTGTACGCGGCGAATCTTGTGGGTGCGACGCTGGGTGGGGTGACGGCGGGTTTCGTGCTGCTGCCTGTGCTTGATGTGTACGCCACGAGTCTGGTGGCGGCCGGCGGGAACCTGCTGGCGGCGGTGCTGGTGCTGGGGGCATTTGGTTTCTGGCGGGCCGAGACCCGTAGCAAGAGCGCGGGGGAAAGCTCGACGGTTGATGTGGCTCGGCTGGTTTCGACGGCTGACCGCTGGGTGGTGTTGCTGGTGGTGATGGGGTCCGGGTTTATGGCGTTGATGGCTCAGGTGGTGTGGACCCGGTTGCTGTCGCTTCAGTTTGGCGCGACGGTGTATACCTTTTCGATCATCGTGTCGGTGTTCCTCGCTGGCTTGGGGCTGGGGTCCATGGTGGGGAGTCGGGTGGGTTTGCGGGCAGAGCGGAGCGGGTCGGGTTCGGCGGCGTTGGTCTGTCTGGGGGTCGCGCAGTTGTTGGCGGGGCTGGGCGTGGCGTGGGCCATGTGGGCGATCATGAATGTGTCCATCGAGTGGGGCCGATCGATGATCGGATCGACGCGGATGGACCGGGTGTTCTTTAATGATGCGCGGCGGGCGCTGGTGATTCTGTTGCCCGCGACGCTGGCGTGGGGGGCGACGTTCCCGCTGGCGGTCTCGGCGTGGCGGGCGGGTCGTGGCCGGGGTGAACCGGGTCGCGAGGTCGGCGCTTTGCTGGCGGGGAACACACTGGGCGCCGTGGGCGGCGCTCTCATCGGGACGCTTGTTGCGATCCCCTGGCTGGGCACGCTCTGGTGTCAGCAAGTGCTGGTGATTGGTTCGAGTGCCCTCGGGGCAGCGGCGCTTGTCGTGGCTATGTGCAGCGCGGGATGGGTTGAGTTACGCAGTTCGCGGTGGTTGTTCGGGCTTCCCTGGTGGTTTCACGGCGTCGTGATGCTGATGCTGATGGCATGGGTCTTGAGTTGGCCGGTTCAGCCCGCAGACGAGTTGGTGTTATGGGGACGCAAAGCGAATGTGAGGATGCTGGTCCCTGAGTCGGAGTATCTCGCGGAAGGCCGCTATGCGTCGGTTGGCGTCGCTCCGGTGCCTGGCGCGCCGTCTCATCGCAACCTGCATGTCAGCGGGAAGGTGGTGGCGTCAACGGTTCCGGAGGACATGCGACTCCAGCGCATGCTGGGTCACTTGCCGGCGCTGATTCACCCTGAGCCCAAGTCGGTTTTGATTGTGGGGATGGGGATGGGGACAACGGCGGGGAGTTTTGTGCTCTACCCCTCGATCGAGCGGATTGTGATCTGTGAGATTGAGCCGGTGGTGGCGGAGGCGGCGACGTATTTCGGCCAGGTCAATCACGATCTGATGGATGACCCGCGCACGGAGGTGGTGATTGACGATGCCCGCCACTACTTAGCGACCACTGACGAGCGCTTCGACATTATCACGTCGGACCCGATCCATCCGTGGGTCAAAGGCGCTGCGGCGCTTTACTCGGAGGAGTACTTCGCCTTGATGCGTGACCGTCTGAAAGACGGTGGCCTGATCACGCAGTGGATCCCGCTGTATGAAACGAGCGGCGAAGCAGTGAAGTCGGAGTTGGTCACGTTTTTCTCGGTGCTACCCGAGACCACGGTGTGGAGTACGGACCTGACGCACGCTGGGTACGACGTCGTCTTACTGGCGGGCCGTGAGTCGGTACAGATCGATCTGGCGGCGTACCAGTCCAGTGTCGAGGCGAACCCATTGGTCAAGAGGGCTTTGGTCGAGATCGGGTTTGACGCGATGCTGCCGATGCTGCGGATGTACGCGGGCGCGGCGGCGGACATGCGGGGGTGGCTCGCTGACACCCCGGTCAACCGTGATGTGAGTCTCCGACTGGAGTATCTGGCGGGTTTATCCTTGAATCAGCAGCGGAGCCAGGAGATCTACGCGGAGCTGGTGAGCCATCGGCGTGAGCCGGACCGCGTCTTTCTCGGGCCTGAAGACATTATTCGCGCGTTGTGGGAACGAATCGAGACACCAGCGGGTCGGTGAGTGGTTGCGGTTTTGCTGCTCGCCACGATGCAGCCTAAGTGCAGCAAGCGGGCGTAGGAATCGCCATCATTAGGTTGTCTACCTCTGTCTAGAGGGAGGGCGGCCCGCCGGGGTAGTCCGCAAAGAAGACATCCCGGAATCCGGGTGGGTTGAACTCCCAGTGCCACGGCTCGTGCTGGAAGGGGTACCAGCCGAACTTGTAGCCATGCAGGTGCAGCCACTTATGGACTGGAGAGCAACGCATCTCGACCACCTCTGCCATCGGGCTGGTCGTCAGCCTGAAACGTTCTTCGGCTTCGGCACGGGGAAGAACGAAGTCGATCGCAAGGCCGAGTGAATGCGAAGAGAAGCTGGCGACCGCGAAGTTGTTGCCCACCCGGGCAGCATTTCTTCGTGCTCGTTCTGGGTCCCGATGGCCTGAGAGAATTATTAAGTCAACGCCATCGGCGGCGGCCGCCTCACGCATCTCGACGTATGAATCCACGGCATGGCGATTGAGTTTCCAGTCCGACTCACCCGGCACAACCCGCCACTGCCCGAGGATGTACGCCCACAGGTCATCTGTCATGGCATCGCGAACGATCACGGCAGCCCTGGCGCGATTCGCCCGTCGTTCCGGGCTGACCAGGTCCAGGACGTCGGTGAGGATGTCGGCCAGTTGTTCATTGGGTCCAGTGGCCCCGCCCGGGTAGTCGTTTTCCTGCCAGGCAAACTCCCGGAAGTGAGCACTTAGCTCGGGGTTGAGAAGGTCCAGCGAAGACGTCGCGGGGCTGTGTATGAAGTCCATCTCCAAAGCATGGATCAAGTTGCTGCGAGCATCGGCGGTCTCGCCGACCAGAAGGCGATCGAAAGCGGCAGAGATCTCTTTGGAATCTCCGCGGCGATGGAGGCGCTCGTAGATGTAATCAGGGGCAAGACGGGTGAGGCCGCCTGAGTTGTCGGCGATGTGCTCAATCAGCGTCGCGGAGATTCGGGGTTGCGAGAGTCCCGTATCGCTGATGAGCGATGTGCTATTCACTGGCTTTTTTACGATCGTGGCGGGCTCTTTGGTGACACGGGTCGTTTGGGTTGCGGAGCACGCTACACAGAGAAAGCAAAACATCAAGATCAGCGTGTAACTGGCGAGCAGCCTAAACATAGCGCACCTCTTCAAGTTGCAGTATTGGGCGATAGGGGAGACGACCATCAACCTATGATGTCTCATTGGTCGTCAGCGTCAACTGTGGCGAAGCGGGGTCGATCACGCAGATGTCGCTTGGCGGAGCACAACAATCTGCTGGCCACCCTCTGACGGCGTGTCCCGGCCATGGTGGCTGACCGGGGCACGCCGGCGTGGCTTAGGTTTTGCGTTGAATCGGTACTCGCGGGCGGCTTACTTGTTGATGGTGATGACCGAGAGGGAGAAACCGGGCAGGTTGATGCCGTCCTGGTCATCGGCGAGGTTGTGGAATCGGATGGAGGGGCTCATCAGTCCCTGAGTCCAGACGGGGGCGTCGGGGTCGTTGAGTTTGACCAGGGCCATATGCTCGTGCTGTTCGTCGCCACGGTAGGTGACGATGTGGGCACGGGTGGCACCGAGTTCCGGGAGTTTGAGTTCGAGTTGGTCGGCGTCACGGTTGATGATGATCAGAGACAAGGTGTTGTCGTTGGTGACGGCGATGCCATGGAGGGCGGATGCTTGGTTGCCGCCAAAGGCGTTGGCGAGGGTGGGGTTGTTTTCGAGGTTTAGGAGGTGAACTTCATCGGCGTCGGCACCGAGGTGACTGAGATGGGCAAAGAGTTGGCCGGTGGCCGTGAGTCTTGAGGCATCGGTACTGTAAGGCAGGCCGAGTCCCCAGCCGAGATCGACGTTGAGGACGCTGTGGTGGTTGAGGATTTCGATGGCCTCGGGATGCTGCATGGCGGTGAGCCAGAAGCCAGCCTGATAGAGGGCGTTCCATGGCGTGTTGGCGGTGTCGGCGATCCACTGGTCGGCTGGGGTGATCTCGCCGTCTTCCTTCTCATCGTTGGGGTTGCCGATACGGTAGTAGCCGATGACGTTGAACTCGGTGATCCACATGGGGATCCCGCCGTATTTTTCGTCGAGGACTTTGACGGCGTGGTCGAGAGTGATCTGGGGGCAGGTAAGGAAGGCTCGGGCGAACTCGTCGTTTCCGCCCTGAACATCGTTGAGCGTTCCAGCGTTCATATCCTAGTGGTGAAGGATGATGGCGTCGTAGTGCTGTCGGAAGGCGGGTTCCATGATGACGTCGTTCTGGACTGCGCCGGGCTTCACGCCCGGCGAGGGCTTACTTACAGATTGAGATTCCGGACACTGTCGCGTTCAAAAAGCTGAGGCGCGATCTGGATCGTCTGCACCGGCGTCTCCGGGCTCTCGATCCGCTGGAGCAACCGAAAAGCCGCACGCTCGCAGACGCTGTGGATCTCGTCGGCAATGCAGGTGATTGATGGCTGAAGCAGCGAGAACACCTGAAGGTCCGAGCCCATGCTCAGCAGCGACAGGTCTTTCGGGATGTTGATGCCAAGACGAGCGGCAGCCCGGTAGGCTCCGATCGTGCTGTAATGCCCCAGCGACAGCATCGCGGTGACATCCTGACGATGCTCGGAAAAGAAGCGTGTGACGCTGATCTCGCTGTTGAGCCACGGCTCGTCGCCATTAAGGTCGAGGACATCAACATCAACGACGTGCAGGTCGTCCATCGACATCCGATGCCGACGCAGACCCGCGGCGATGCCTTCGGTCACCTGTCGCCCGGACAGCGAGTGACTGTGCGAGCCGAGGAGCGCGATCTCACGATGGCCCCTGACCAGTAGGTAGTCGATGGCCGCGCGGCCGTACTCAAACTCATCGATCGCCACCGCGTCGATGTTCGACAGGCCCACCAGCCGGTGCGTCGCCACAACCAGCGGGACCTCTCGTTTCTCGACAAACTCCCGGATGGGCTCGGCGTAGCTGTCGGCCGTCGGCGGGCAGATCACCACGCCGGCCAGGTTGTCGTGGGCCAGATACTGCAGCAGATGAATCTCATCATCAAAGTCGTTGTCCGCCGACTGGATGATGAGCCGGAAATCCGAACCCGCAAGGCCCGCGTGAACACCCGCCGACATGCTGCTCATCTGCTCAAGCCTGAGGCCGGGCAGGATCAGAGCGATATCCTTGGACTTCTTCGGCTTGGACTTGGGCTTGCTGACATACACACCTCGGCGGGGCTGCGACTCAAGCAGGCCCTCAGCGGCCAGCTTCGACACAGCCCGCTCGACGATCCCCGTGCTGCAGCCCAGGTCGTGACTCAACTGGCGGATGCTTGGCAGCTTATAGCCAGGCGGAAAATCATCACGAAGGATCCGCGTGCGCAGATTCTTTTGGATCTGCTGCACCAACGGGGTGCCCGACTGATTGTTGAGTTCCATGAGCTGAGCCATAGTATTGTTATAAGACAGGAGCGATAAAAGTCAAGTCAGATTGCACGAAATGAGGCGACTTGGGAAAGATTTGTCATTGTCAGTATCATCAAAACCCCCGTGTTATTATGCACTAAGACCATTACATAAATAAATTTATGTCTAAAAAGCCAGTCTTCGGCCTGCCCGGAAAAGGCGAGATCGCCCAGCGAACTCAGGCAAGCGATCTGTCTTGGTCATTAGGACAGGTCAGCGGAATCCCCTCGCTCCGTGGCGATGCGGAGTGTCAGGACCTGCTTGGGGCCTAGCGTGACCAAAAGCCACCCGCTGACCTCAGACAGCGGGCCCAGGTCCTCACCGGCGAGAGAGATGATTCTGCTCTGGCCCGGGCTGAACCGGATCGGACTGCTGGCGTGCGGCCGCAATCCGGCCTCGCAGGACGTGTCGAGCGGGTTGAAGAGCCTGATTTCCATGTGGTCACCCTTGAACCGCATCGCGGTCAGGCACGCGGGGCCGGTGATCTCCAGGCTGCCCGCTGTTGGAGGCAGAGCGGGCCCCGGCTGTCGCCCCACGCGGGACCGCTCGATCATCCCGGGCAGCAGGCTGACCGATCGGACGCCCGCGTTCAGCAGCGTCGCGAGATCGTGGAGTGACGAAGGGTCGGGCCGCTTGGCGATTGGCTGTATCCAGTAATGGAACGTGTGCGTGCCAGCGAGTTGCCCGCCAGATTCGCCATCGGTGAAGACCGTCTTCTGCGTGGCCCGCAGGAGGGTCAAAGCGATGGCGCGATCCGGTCGATCGAGCACTGCGGTCTCCCTCAGCCCCCGGCTGATGACCACGAGCCCGCGCTGCTGATCGCACGCGGCTGTCCACGACTGCTGCGGCTTCGACTCAAGCTCGGGCTCACGCCAGGTCGCGTGATCTTCGGCGAGCTTGATGGATCGCTGAACAACATCAAAGGGCGAATCACACCAGTACGTGTCGGCCGTAGCACCCGTTGGTATCAGCACTCGCAAACGGTGATCACAAGCGTTGTTGCGGACCTCGGTCTCGACTTCAAGCCAGTCCGCATCACGGCGCAGCGCGACACGGTGGATCACTTCCAGCGACACCATCTGGGTCGAGCGGGCTTGCGTAGCACCGTCGTAGCGAGCGGGCACATCGAGCTGGCAACGGGTCTCCAATCGCCCGAGATACGGGCCCTCATCGAGCACACGGACACTGGTCTTCGCTCCGCCCGAGACCGAGAGGCTGTCATTCGCTGGAGCGACGTAGCGCCAGCCGTCGCCGATGTCGGCACCATCTTCGAGCGCCAGCAACCTGCTGTAAGCCTGGCCGGTCTCAAGATGCGTGAGCTCGATCGTGCCATCAGCCTGCACCACGGCACGGAGCGATTGGTTCTCCAGCGTCCGCCCGTCAACGACAAGCGATGTAGAGCGATCCGAGGGGATCCATTTGCGCGAGCTCTGCTTGAGGCTGATGGATCGCCAGCCCAACGCCGGAATCTCCAGCGGGAGGCTGAATCCATACCGCATCGCCTGGTACGGACGGGGCGCCCGGATGGGATGAACCTCCAACCGACGCTCAGGGCCATGAAGCAGCCGGGGCTGATAGGCCAGCGGTTCACCCGCCTCGTCGTAGGGCTCCGCCGTAACGACGGGCTCCTTGGAAGGCTGGCCATTCCCTGTTGTTTCAGGCCAAACCGGCAGGTCCGCCTCGATATCGATCACGCCATCGAGTACGCGGGGCAGCGGGTTGAAGACCACAAGCCGAGACTGATGTTGCTGAGCAGGTATTGGCTTGGTCGCCGCTTCGGCCAGGCGGGTCAGAGCGGACTGGGTGATGCGTTCGGCGATGTCCTCGCACTGATGGAAGCGATAAATCATGTCCTGGTGGACACGATCGATGCTGCACCCGCAGATCGAATCGTGTGGGTGATTCTGGATGAGATGACGCCAGGCCTGACGGAGGAAATCTTCGGCAGAGCGTTCACCAAGCAGTGTTGTGGCGAGCGCCGCCGCAGGCTCGGCCCATCGGGTCAGCAACCATTCACATCGGGCGTTCGCGAGCTTGAGCGGGACCCTGCTGGCGAGCGTGCCGCCGGTCAGGCTCTGCTGATCAACGTCGAAAGGCAGCCGCGCGGGATCGATCAGCTCGCCGGAGACCTCCGCTTTAATGCGGTCGGTCTGCTTGAGTAGTTCTGCGGCGTGCTCATCGAGTGAGACGTGGCGGATGTTGTAGCCGTGATCGGGCGCTTCATCAGCGTGCACGCGCAACGCGGTGTACGCCGGCGCATCGAAGCCTGCGTGGTCCGCACCGTCAAACAGCAACACCGGGTCGATCTCGGTGACCGCCGCTTCCTTGTCGAGGAAGCTCCAGAGCCGTTCATCGAGCTTGAGCTTGGCATCGACCTGTGCTTCATCCTCGCAGTGGCTGCGGACGTTGACCGCGTAGCCCCAGTAACCATTGGTGCCGAATCGAAACGACGGGATGCGCGTGCCATCGGCGCCGGTCCACCACAGCGTCCGGTTCTCGTGATGGTTTAGGCCACGCCAGATGTAGGCGACCTCCACGCCGAAGCTGGTGAGGATCTGGGGCATCTGGCTGTTGTGACCGAAGAGGTCGCAGAGGAATCCACAGTTCGACGGTGTCCCGCCGAGCTTGGTGACCAGTTCACGCCCCATCTCCAGGTTGCGGATCAGCGACTCGCCACTGACCAAGAACTCATCGGGGAGCACATACCACGGCCCGGCGACCAGGCGACCATCGCGCAGACTCGCTTTGACGCGCTCGGTCTCTTGCGGGCGGACCTCCAGGTAGTCTTCGAGAATGATCGCCTGGCCGTCGCAGTAGAACGGGCCGGTCAGTGTGCCGGACTCCTGACTGTCGAGGATGTGATCCATCATCAGGACCAGCTTGTGCCGGAAGTTCTCAAATGTCTGGTACCACTCACGATCCCAGTGACTGCTGAGAACATAGAGCGCCGATCGCGTGCCGCGTGCCGAGACGCGTTGCCGCGAAAAGGCAGGCCAGGCGAACGTCTTAGAGTTGCTTTTTACGCCCACGATTACCTCTCTGGGGCACTGGATGCCACTGGCTATACAGATACGCGATCATGTCTGACCCGGCCGTCCTGGGGCCGCCCGGGAAGCAGAAGCTCCAAGATCGGCCGTCTCGAACCAAAAAACGGGGTCTGACGCCCCAAAGAGTACCGCTGACTTATGGCAGATGCAAAGGGATTGCTCTGCCCTTTTTCCCGCACAGGGCGGCCTGAAGGCTTCGGTCACGGTTTTGGTGGTGCGGAGGCGGGATTTTCTGCCGCGTCGGGCGGCCTGTCGTAGTCAGGCCTGGGGATGCCCAGTCGTTGTTCGGGGCTCGAGGCGACGTTCCGGCTCTGCTGGGCGCTGATCCGGAAGGGTATGGATGGTTGTAAGTTGAGGGTAATGCGATTCTTACCGCTGAGTCACGCTTCGTGGCCCAGGAGTCGGATGGCGGAGTTGCCGTGGGCGGGGGATTCGCGCTCTTTGAGGGGGTAGAGAAAGATGTCGCGCTCGTCCTGATCGGGCCAGCGGAAGGTGGTGATGGGTTCGGGGGCGAGATCGGTGCGAAAAGCGACCAGAAAACCTTCGCCGGAGCTGGGGAGTCCGAGGATGTGCTCCATGCGGGGAGGATCCATGAAACCGGCCGTTGGTTGGGTGTAGAGGCCGATGGGGGGTTGGTTGGGTTTGGGTTGGTGGCGGTGGTTGAGGAGCCACGGTCCGGCGAAGAGGATGACTTCTTCGCCGACGGCTGCGGCGGGGTGCCAGGTTGGGGCGACGCGGGGCTGAGCGGGCCAGACGCGGTAGCGATAAGGCAAGGATAGAACGCGGTCGGCGCCTATCGATACTTCACGAAACTCAATGTTTTCTGTGGTTGGCGTGGGGCTTGTGGCGTCGGTCCAGGCGAGCCAGTGGGGGGTGGCGATGCGGAGGGTTGTGATCGCGGGGGCGGCGGTGAGGTCGATCCTGAGCTGCTGGTGCTCGTCGTCACGGTGGATTTCGACCTGCTGGTCGCCAAAGACGAAGGTTCCGGACACGGCGTGGTGGATGTTGAGGGTGTGCTTGTCTCTCCGCGTGACCAGGTAAGCGGCGCCAGCGATGAGGCCGTAGGGGCCGAAGACCGAGCAGCACCAGGGGGCTTCTTTGCCCATCTGGGGGTAGCCGTGCTCGATCTCAACGCTGCAGAACCCGCCGTTGTAGTTCTGGTTGTAGAAGATGTTGTTTTCGAGGTTGAGGATGGCCCTGCGGAGCCAGCGATCGTTGCCGGTTTCGGCGTGCATGGCGAGGGTGAGCATGTTCCAGTCGAAGAGGGAGCAGGCTTCGTCCTGGAGGGTCCAGTTCTCATCGGGTTTGACGAGTCGCTCGGGGATCCCGCCTGTTTCCATGACCCATTGGTCGTTGAAGCGGTCGAGTTCTCGTTCGAGCTCGGCGATACCGGCCTGGTCATTGGTTTGCTGGTAGAGGGCGAGTAGGCCTCTGCGGATCATGAGGTACATGTGGGAGTGGTCGGCCTCGTTGAGTGGGGTGATGCGTTTGGCCATCTCTCGGGCGAGATCGAGATAGCGAGGGTCGGCGGTGAGGCGGTGCATGGTCATGACGCCATCGAGTGCGTGGTAGAAGCAACTGATGGTGGAGGCGTAGCCGCGGGTGATGTCTTCGCCATCGTCGGAGTCGAACCATGCGGGCGCCATGGCGAGGTAGCACTCGCCGAGGCGGTGGGCGGCTTTGGTGACAGCGTCGTCTTTGAAGGTGAGGGCGTACTGGGCCAGAGCTTTGATGGTCCAGCCGTTTCCGTAGGCTTTTTCGGGGTTGAGGGGCTCATCGGACCAGGCGAGGGAGCCGAAGCTGCCGTCATCGTTCTGGAGCTGGATGAGGTCGCGGACGAGGTCGGCGAGGATTATTGGGGGTTGTGCGCATGCGGCGTGGGTGTGTGTTTCGGCGAGGGTCCAGCGGCCGACGATGTCGCCGTGGAATCTGGGGAAGTTGGACCAGTTTCCTTTTTGTGCGGAGACCTGGGTGAGGAGGTATTGAGTGGAGTAGGGGAGCTGGTTTTCGATGCGGTCGATGGAGCGTTTGAGACGGTAACCCAGTTCGCCGGAGAGTTTATAGCGGGTGGGGCAGTTGTCGGGGAGTCCGAGGGTGTTGCTGGTGAACCATGGGGTTGACTGATTGATGAGATCGCGGATGTCGTGCATGGGTGCCTCGTATAGCGTATTTCGCGCTGCGGAACGAGGGGGAACGTGATTGAAAGTCGGTGAAGTCGTCAATCAAACGTGGTTGGATGGGGGTGAAGTGCGTTGCTTTGTGCGCGCGATGCTGGTCATCGAGGGGGTCGTGACAGGTTTGTGCGCACGACGCGTTACTTGATGCTGAGATGAGACTGGGTTGAGTCGTGAGCGGTTTGAGACGGGTTGGGGTTGAGCGCTTGGTCTGTCCTGAGAGGGTCTTGAGGGAGCGTTTTTATTTTTGGCGGTCGGCACCCGTTGCCCTTCGAGGCAGAGCGTGACGCCTGGTTCCACGATGAGCCTGGGCATCTCCTCGAGACAGGAGTCGGCCTGGGTGGGTCGGGTTTTTCGGGATGGTGGGTGTGGCGATTGAGGAACGATCGAACGTCTATCCAGCCAGGCAGTATCCGTTCAGGCATCATGCGGCGTGGATACACCAATGCCAAGCGAAACATGGTGTGGCACAGGCAGCACAAAGCTTTTACGTTACACGGATGGAGGCAGATTCGAGCCCGAGGTTGCCTGATCCGGTGACCACGTTGGTGCCTAAGTGAGTTCAGAGGTTTAATGGAGGCATCTCAATAGCGCCCGGCCTCCGGCACAGACGTTGGACTTAATGATTGGAGTTTCTTGTGAACCTGTTTTCTGTCGTAATTGCGGCGTTACTCTTGTTGTCTTCCGGTCTTTTTGCTTCAGCTCAAGAGTCTGCGCGCCGTTCGTCCGAGCCTTCGAGGTGGCAAGTCGAGATTGACCGATTCAAGGCCGAGGATGCGAAGCAGGGCTCGCCTGAAGGTGCCATCCTGTTTTTGGGCAGCTCAACCATTAAGGGTTGGGAGACAGAGCGTCTTTTCCCAGATGAGATCACCATCAACCGTGGTTTTGGTGGGTCAACGATTCCGGATGTATTGGAGCACTTTGATGGTCTTGTCTTGCCCCACCGGCCGAGGTTGATTGTCTTCTACAGCGGGGACAACGACGTGGCTGAAGGGCAACTGCCGATTGATGTTGCTCAGAACTATCGTTTGTTTGTGCAGAGGGTGCATGAAGTGCTTCCTGACGCCTACGTTGTTCTGCTTCCCATCAAGCCAAGTGTCAGCCGTTGGGACAGTTGGCCGGAGATGGCCAGGGCCAACGCTCTGATGGCCGAGGTCTGTGCCGATGATGAACGGCTTGTCTATCTTGATATCACGCAGACCGTGCTTGATGAACAGGGGCGTCCTGATCCAGATGCATTTCGCGATGGCCTGCACCTGACCGATGCGCTCTATGAGGTGTGGACGGATCGTGTCAAAGGCGCGATCGCTGTGATTGATGGGATCAGTTCACAATCAGATCGATCGGCCGCGACAGCCAAACGAGACATGCACGCGGTGCCAACAGGGACTGCGGTTGAGATAGATGGCAAGCTCGATGAGCCGGTCTGGCAGGAAGCGCCGGTGTATCGGCTGGACCTTGGTCACGACCAGGCTGATCGGCCGGGCAGCGTTCAGGAAGGCGGCGAGGTTCGCCTGGCTTATGACGATGACTATCTCTATGTCGGTGTGTTTTTAACCGACAGCGATATCGTTCAGGAGAGCGATGAAGATCAGCAGATGCACTTCAAAACCGGTGATGTGGTCGAGGTCTTCCTCAAGCCTGACTCGGCAACGTGGTATTGGGAGCTGTATGCGACGCCTAATGGTCGACGATCCGCTTTTTTCTTCCCGGGGTCAGGTCGTCTCCCTTTGCCTAGTGCGTATACCTATCAGTCGAATCTGCGTGTCGGCGCCCAGATCACGGGGACGCTCAACGCCTGGCGTGATCACGACAACAACTGGACCGCCGAGTTCGCCATCCCGCGAGAGGAGCTCGCGGCTCAGGGTGTCCCGCTTGCGCCGGGTCAGTCCTGGCGAATGCTGATTGGTCGCTACAACTACAGTCGATACCTGGATCATCCGGAGCTCTCGATGTACCCCCGATTATTACAGACACGGTTTCATAGCCATGGGGAGTATGCACCGCTCAGGTTACTGCCGAGATAGAGGAGCCCTTTCGTGCGATCTGGTTGTGTTTAGACACCGTTCTGCATAACGAATCTGTGTGGGCTGAGGGGCTGGTCGCGCAGGACAGGTCTTGATCTAGGAGTTGATAACGGCTCTTGGGTTGGTATTCATCATGCACTCGATCGCATCGTCGGAAAGCCCGACATGCTGTCGCAAGATTTCGATTGCGCCCCGCATGGGCATCGCCGAACCCGCGAGCTGTCCGGTGCCAGGCAGCCGAACGGTCAGGTCATCCTTTACGTCGAGTTGCAGTCGCCCCAGGCTGTAGCGGCCCGGTCCCATTCCGGCCGGGGCGCTTGCGTCACTCACGATAAAACACTGCTTGTGACCCGCTGCGGCGATGTAGTTTTTTAGTGCGAACGCTGGGACATGAATCCCGTCTGCAATGAACCCAATGAGCAGATGATCCGCCCGCGCGAGCAAACGCTGAATCACATTGTCGTGCCTGGGCAGCTCAACCGGGCATCCATTGCCGAGATGTGTCACCATCGATAGGCCGCCATCGATCGCGCGGTCGAGTGTCTGACCATCCGCATTTGTGTGGCCTGCTGACACCACGACCCGCCGATCGGACAGCCATCGGGTCACGGCCGCGCCCGCATCCTGCTCAGGCGCGAGCGTGAAGATCCGCAGCAGCCCGCCCGCCGCATCGAATAGAGCTGATGCATCCTCAAGGCTGGCTTCTCGCACTGCATCCAGCGGATGAGCCCCTCGATACCCATCCTTCGGGCTGATGAAGGGTCCCTCGATGTGTAGGCCGGTGATGACCGAGGCGATCAGTTCGTCTTGCTCGCGGAGCTCGACGATCCGAGCCAGCTTACACACCATCGACGACAGGTCGTCCGTGATGATCGTCGCGAGCATGGCGTCGATGCCGTCTTGGTGCATCAACTCGCAAGCTCGGCGGAGGTCTTTGGCCGATAGCTCATCGGCGTTGAAGTCGATGCCGGCGTAGCCGTTGACCTGTAGATCGATCAGGCGATTCATCGCACGCTCGATCCCGAAAGCCTCGAAGCAGCAGGCGTATCAAGATACAGCCAGCAACTCGGATGCCGCTGCAGGATCGAAGCCGGAATCTCGGCTGTCACGGGCCCTTCCAGAGATCCCTTTACCGCTTCTGCCTTGCGCTCATCCGGCACCGAGCAGATGATGTGACGGCTGCGCATGATCTCGGGCACGCTCATTGTGATCGCGTGCGTCGGGACATCTTCGAGCGTCCCGAACCATCCCTCGCCCAGTTGCTGACGACGACAGGCCTCGTCGAGTTCTACGGCCATGAACGCAGCTGTGGACTCAAAATCGGCCGGGGGGTCGTTGAATGCCAGGTGCGCGTTTTCGCCGATGCCGACAAAGGCCACATCGATGGTGTGCTCCGCGATGATTCGGTTTAGCCGGTGGGTTTCAGCCGAGGCCTTGGCATTCCCATCGATCGCGTGGAACGCCCGAACCGGCATGGGCAGCTGTCTCAGAAAGCGATCCCAGAGGTAGAGCCGGAAGGACGCCGGGTGTGTGATCGGCAACCCAAGGTATTCGTCCAGGTGAAACACTGTCACGCGCGACCAGTCCAGGTCTTTAGCCCCCACGAGGGCTTCGAGGGTCGCGAACTGGCTGGCGCCCGTTGCGACGATGATGCTGGCCTCGCCGCGCTCGGTCAGGGCTGCACGGACGAGAGAAGCACCCTGCGTCGCCGCTTCGCGGCCGAGTGTCGCTTTGTCTTCACGGATCAGGACCTCCATCATGGCACCTTCTTCTCGGATTGATCGGCTTCGTTCATGTCGGCCCTGGCCTGTCCCAGGTGCACGGTCACGGTTCCGTCGTCGTCGGCATCGCGTTCGATCGAAGCCAGTAGCCGGAACATCTTGCGCCAGTCAAGAATCCCGCCAATGATGAACCAGACCGTGCAGATCCCGCCGACCGTGCCGATGAACACGAGCTGGAACCACCACCAGTTGACCCAGCTCTGGTCCTCCCACGGCGACCAGAGGTTCCACACCGTGAAGACAACGAACGTGATGAAGAAGAAGAGCACATAGGCCAGCTTCATGCAGTAGATCACTTTGTCGCCGAGGGTGAACTCCGGGGTGAAACCTAAGGCTCGCCAGCCACGGGCCGGTGGGGCGATGTGATCGACCCCTTCCGCCGCCTTCGCCTGGTGTTCGCCCCGGTGCAGTAGTTTGTCCATGTCCAACTCGGGGTCTTCCGACATCAGCGACCCGACGATATAAGCGCCTACCGCCGCGACCGACGCCACGAACGCCATCTGGATGCCGTTGAGCCAGAACGCATCGGGCAGGTTCTGGACCCAGGCGGTGTCCGTGAACGTGCTCTTGAGATAGGGCACACCCTCAGGCCAGAACAAGTTCACCGTCAGTGCGCCTGTTACGGCCAGACCGCAGCCCACAAACATCGCGGCCCAGGCCCCCGTGACGGTGCCCCTTGCCCAGTAGAGCCCGCCGATGAGCACGGCCCCAGCTCCCCCGGTGAAGATGGCACCGGTCACTGCAAAATACATCGCGATGTATTCACGCAGTGGAAACACCATGCTGAAGCACCAGGCGAACACGGCGATCCCGAAAATGCTCCAGCGAAGAAGCCTCAGGTGGTGCTTGGGATCGAGCCGGGCGTTGCGGCCCTTCCGCAGCTGGTGGTAGGGCAGGTAGACATCCTGGACGAAGATGGATCCCCATGAGTGCATGTAGGTCGAGTCCGTGCTCAGCGCGGCCATGAGCATCACCGCCGCGAGCATCCCCATCATTCCAACCGGCAGCACCTCGGCCAGGGCCACTGTCGTGGTCATCTGCTTGGCGATCTGCGGGTCGCCGATGGCATCGAGCGTCGCTTGGGCTGAAGCAGCGGCCTCTTCGTAAGCCGGTGCGTGCATCAGGACATACGCACACACCGCTGCGAGCGGGATCAGCATGAACGTCACGCCTGCTCGGAACTGGCCGAGGATGCCGGCCATCTTCGCCTCGTGAGGTGACCGCGCGGAGCTGTTGTAGCCCTGGCTCCCCTGCCAGACCATGAACGTGTAGATGTACAGATAGCCTTGGATAAAGAAGAACCACGGGTTGAAGTCGGGCAGCTCGCCCTGATCAAACGGATTGATCTTGCTCTCGCCCTTGGGCGCCTGTGAGAGCGTCTCGATGATCACCGACCAAGGGAAGAGATAGAGCATCACCCCGAGCAGGATGAGAAAGACGATGTTGCTGGCCTGAGCCTGGATGAAATCGCTCGCCATCACGGCGATTTGCCCGCCATTGAGGGTGACCAGCAGCGCCATCCCGAGCACGACGCCCATCACCAGACCAAGCGTGAGATTCAGCTCCAGCCCGATGCCCGGCACCTCGACGATGTATTTGGGCAGACCCAGAAAATAGATCAGGAACCGACCGGTGACCGCAGGGAAGATGCCGTAGTTCAACACGCCGGCGATCCAGGCCAGCGTGCCGGCGAACACTCGGAACCGCCGGGAATAACGGCGTTCGAGAAACTGAGCCAGCGTCAGCGCCCGTGTTTCGCGGTAGCGGTAGATCACCCAGCCCGACAGTGCCAGGATCAGCCCGAGCGGGGCCAGCATCGATCCCCAGTGAAGCCCGGCGAAGCCCGCCTGGTAGTACTGCTCCCACATCGCGACGATCGAGATCGCCCCCAGTCCCGCGATGCCGCCGGCGAGCGTGAGCATGTAACGCCCGGCGCAACGATTGGCCGACAGAAAATCCGCCACGCTGTGGGTGTACCGGCGTGTGTACAACGCCGCTCCCAGGACCAGCGCCATCAGGCCAAAGATGATCAGCAGATCGATGACATGCAGATTCAAGTCGAGCCCCTAGACTTCGCCGCCAGTGCGTCACGAAGTTGTCTTGTGCCGTGGTCAAACGCGATCAACAGGTGGTCATCGCGATCAAAAGGAAACACCGGCTGCCACTTGCGAGGATCGTCCGCGAAGCGGTCTTCGTCCCAGCACGCCGATAGCCGCAGGCCAAGCGACTCGCTGACGGTCAGCAGGTCTGCATCGATAGTCACCTTCTGCATCGACGCGGCTCGCTCCCATGCATGCGCGTGTAGTTCGGTCATCAACAGCACCGCCCGACAGGAGCCATCCTCTACTTTGGTATCCGGCCGATGACGCAGCAGGGCGTCGTAGATCGCCTTCGCCTCTCGAGCCTGCTTCGCCAGATTGATGCCGTCTAGCCGCTTATCCAGCTCCAGACGTAGGGCAGCAACCCATGGGTTGCGCATCGGCATGACCCGGTGCAGCTCACCGAGTGCGTCGATCCAACCGCTTGAAACTTCTGAATTGAGCCGCCGCTCAAAAAAGCGCCGGAGCGAATCGGCCAGCGTGATGTCGGGCCCCCTGGTCATTAGTTCCGCCGCGTAGGCCGCTGAAGGCCACAAGGACTCGGGCAGGAACCGCTGCGAAGTCCAGATTGTCGTGATGATGCCCTTGGTCTGATGCGTCTGCGCGTGCCGCGCTGTATCTCGGAGGTTCCTCAGCGCGAAGCTCTCTCCCGGTGCCAGCGGCTGGTCGTAGGAGATCATCGCTGGGCAGTTCACCACGTCAAAGCCGTATCCCTGCAGCTTTGGCGTCGTCTCCGGAGGCACCACTGCGGTGTACTGCCAGTTGGCCACCAGTATGTCTTTCGGGATCGCCTCTGCGATCTTCGGGTCCTTGAGCAGGTGGTCCCCCCACATCATCATCCGCTTGCCGTGCTTAGCCAGACGGCCGTGTACGAATCGGATGTAATCAATAAACAGTTCGCTGGCCGTCGATGAGGTCAGAGCCGCCTGGGTCATAGGATGCGTCCCGAAGTTCACCTCGTCCAGACCCGCGTGGACCAGCTCGCTGTCGAACAGCTCGCAGACCTCATCGATCAGGCCGCCCACGACCTCGCGTGACTTGGGATGCACTGGGCAGAGCGAGGTGAACACCTCGTTGTTCTCAGACAGCTCGGCCAGGTCGGCCCGCGCTCGGGTGATGTATCGCGTGTGGCCCAGCGTTTCCAGTTCCGGGATGACCGTGATTCCGCGGTGCTTTGCATGCGCCAGCAGGTCTCGCAGTTCATCTTTGGTGTAGGCGTTTGGAGACGCTGCCTCAGGCAGAGAATCAAATCTCAGCGAACACCCCTGGTCGTCGGTGAAATGCCAGAGCAGGGTGTCGCAGCCCATGTCTGCCATGAAGTCGATGAAGTGCAGGTAGTAGCTGCGAGACTCCAGCAGCCGCGCGCTATCGAGCATGAAGCCGATCATAGAAACTCACTTACGCGGCGGCGCTTGGCATAGACCGGGCCAATCGCTCATCTTCAAATCAATCCAACGACGTCCGGAAGTTGTGTTTTATCGACGCCGGACGAACGGGCTCATGCCGTGCAGGTCACGCATGCCACGATAGCTGTGGGAGAGCATTCCGCCAAAGCCCGGCCGGCCCTCGAGCGTCCGGACGACCTCGTGATGGGTGTCCCAGAAAGCATCCGGACCCAGCGAATAGAAGGTGATCTGCGGTGTGTCCGTCAGTTCCACCGTTTCCAGTGACGCCAGGATGAACTTGCCGATCTCCTCGGCGTAGTCCAGCTCGTTCTCAACCACGGACGTCACGCTGTTGGAGCCGGTCGCCCGCTGGCGGTAGGACATGATGCCGATGTAGTCGCAGAGGTCCTGGATGTGCTTGTGCAGGTTCTTGGTTTCGCCTCGATAGGTGATGATGCAGCTGTCGCCCTCCTCGGTCTTGCTGTCGTACCAGAAGGGGATGTCTGCGGCGAGGGTCAGGTTCTGCTGTGACGCCTCGATGCGCGCCTTGGCCTGATCGAAGTAGGCCAGCAGGTCCAGCATGATCTGATTTCGGACGGCCTGGCTTTCGCGCCAGGCGGGCTTGATGTACGGCTCGATGTCGTAATGGATTCCGGCCAGCTTCGAGCCCTCGGGCAGGGACGCGTTGAAATCCAGGATTAGGTCGAGGATCGCGAACGTCCTGGGCCAGTTGCGCTGCATCGCCATGTCCTTGGCACCATCAAGGGCCTCGACCGAGATCCCCAGTTCGGACGCCTCGATGATCAGCGTCCGAAACTCGGCGGGAAACTCTAGCTCCGGCTTCCCGCTGGATTCATTCAGGTGCACCTGCACCATCAGCAGGTTGTAATGGTGATCCTGGGCAAACTGGAGCATCTCGGCCCGGTAGTCGTCATCGACGTACCACTCTGAGTGCCAGACCCAGAGCCCTTGAATCGGTCGCTCCACGGGCTCGGCCCGTGATGGTGAAGCTGGAAGAATCACCAGAGAGGCCAGAAGAACCGCGACAAGAACAGATACTGTGAACATCTTCATGTAGGCAGGTTAGCGAGGCCGAGGTCCCGCGCCAAGAAAATACTCATCAAATGAGACAATAAATTTAAGCCCTGAAAATCAGGTATTAGCAGGGCTTTGTGGGATTTCGAGATGAGGCTTTGAGTCTGGGTCGGGTCATTATTTCATTGACTTGAGTAATGACTGGGGTACCTTAAGCAGGGAACCACATTCCTTCAATGTAACACGCCACGCCACGGATCGGTGTAGAACCTCATCGATTCTACAAGACCGACCAGGCCGCAACCCTGCCAATACAGAATGGCCCGAGGTAAAACCACCTTGAAGAGCAGCATGCAGGGACACCAAAAGATCAACCAGGCCTCGGCCGCCGCGATGAACCGCGCCCTGGTTCTCGGGTTGGTCCGTGAGACTGGCCCGCTCTCGCGACGCCAACTCACGGAAAAAACCGGTCTTCGCAGTTCGAGTGTCACCTACATCACCCGCGATCTCATCGAAGGCCAGATTATTCGTGAGCGCGGCAAACTCGACAGCCCAGGCGTCGGCAAAAAGCAGGTCCTGCTCGAAGTCAATCCCGATTTCGGCTGGGTCATAGGCGTGGGCATCGACGCCGACTGGATGTCTTTGGTCATGCTCAACGCCCAAGGCGTCGTCATCGACCGCGACCACGTCGCCATGCTCGAACCCTTTGAACTTCTCCCCGAACGCCTCAAGCAACGCATCGATAGCTGGCTCGAGCGACGCGGCGAGCCGGCGGGCAATCTTCTTGGTATCGGCATCGGCATGCCGGGCGTCATCGATCCTCATCAGGGCATGGTGCTCCGCTCGGTGCCCTTCGGTCTTAGCAGTTGGCCGTTGGCAGAACATTTTCGCCAACGCTTCGCCGCTCCGATCACCCTTGATAACGACTCGAACTTCGCGGCCCTCGCAGAGGCCAGGCAAGGGCACGGCAAGGACGCTGGCGACTTCCTCTACTTCCTTATCAATGCTAAAGAGGACGGTGACCGCTACACGCTCCACGGCCTGGGCTCTTCCCTTTTCCTGAACGGTCAGCTGTATCGCGGGGCACACTTCGGTGCTGGCGAAATCGACAAGCTCATCCAACACGGCGACATCGAAACCCTCTCCGCCAAACAGGTCCTCGCGCTCGGCTCGCCCGACGGGCAACTCGACGAAGGCCTTAAGCGCTCCCTGCACCACCTCGGCCTCATCCTCATCACCACCACCGATCTTCTCGACCTGCCTGCGGTGCTGTTGGGCGGCAACGTCAACATCACCAACCCCCTCGCGATCGACTACCTCCAGTCCCTTATCAACCGTGAGATCGTCCCTGTCCCCGATCGACACGTTACTGTCTATCCCTCGCTGCTCGTCGAACATGGCGTCTCAACCGGTGCCGCCCTCGCCGCCATTGAGGCCGCCTTCCGAACGACCAGCCAGGTGACGGCAACGGTCGCTGACTAGAAGATGAATCGCCTTGATGATGACCCCTTACATGCCGATTGTTCCGCAGGTCGCCTCCTTCCGGCCAGAAGGTGCCTCATGCGCCCTGGCGCGTGGGCTGGAGATCGCGGACACGCACGAGACAGCGTGCCCTCCTGCGTTGCGTGAGCAGATCGAAGCATGGCTCGACACGCTCGCGCCTGCACCGCCGCCGGAGAAGCCGATTGCGATTAGCTTCCAACTCGCCGAATCCGTCAACACGAATGGTCAAGTCCACGCCCAGGAAGCCTATCGCATCACCATCCAGCAGGACGCTATCAAAGCCCAGGCCGGCACAGAAACCGGCCTTTTCTACGCCCTCCAGAGCCTCAAGCAAGCCGTTGTGGCTGCCCGGCATGACACCCATGCCGCGCTCCCCGCGGGTGTGATCGAAGACCATCCACGCTTCGCCTGGCGCGGGGCGATGCTCGACTCCGCCAGACACATGCAGTCCGTCAGCTGGATCAAAAGGTTCCTCGACCGCATGGCCTCCCTCAAACTCAACCGGTTCCACTGGCACCTCACCGACGATGAGGGCTGGCGCGCCGAGATCCGAAAGCACCCCCAACTCACCAGCACCGGTGCGTGGCGCGGACAAGGCGATACGCGCTATGGCGGCTACTACACACAAGCAGACATGCGCGAGATCGTTGCGTACGCCAAAGCACGGCAGATCGAGGTCATCCCTGAAATCGAGATGCCCGGACACTGCAACGCAGCCCTCGCCGCCAATCCCGAACTTGCCTGCACGGACCAGGCCATCACCATCATCACCCCGGGTGATGGCCAGCCCATGAGCCGCCGCGCCGCCCGCCGAGCCTTCTGTGCCGCCAACGAGGCCGTCTACCAAATCATCGCCGATGTCCTCAAAGAGTTGGCGGACGTCTTCGATCCCCAATACCTGCACATAGGCGGTGACGAAACCCCCCGGGATGCCTGGCAGAAATGCCCGCGCTGCCAGGACCTGATGCGCCTCAATGGCTACACGACCACCGACGAACTCCGCACCCATTTCCTCACCAGAGTGCACGAGACCGCTCAACGAGACACCGGCATTCCGACCATCGCCTGGACCGAAAAAGTGAGGGACGACCTACCGAGAACCCAGCTCACCCACGCGTGGTTCCCCGGCGAAGCCGCCGCCGCCGCGCGGCTGGGCCGAACCACCATCAACTCAAACCACGAGTGGACCTACCTCGACTACCCCAGCACCGCCACCGAAGCGCGCAACCGACCTGACTGGATGATCATCCTCCCCCTGGAAAAGATCTACCACTTCGACCCGCTCCCTGAAGGCCTCGAAGAAGACCAGCACCACCTCATCCTCGGCAGCGAAGCCCCCATCTGGACCGAATACACCCCGGATGAAGCCTCGCTCGAGCGCCAGATCATGCCACGTCTCGCGGCCTTCGCCGAAGCCCTCTGGTCACCCAGGCAAGGCCGATCTTACGACGGCTTTCTCAAGCGCTGGCACGCCGCCGACCAACCCCTCCCAAGCAACCCGACGCCCCGACCCGCCCTTCACGCCTAGCGCCCCCGCCACCCCCACCGGGCTTTACTCCGCCATAAAAACATATAAAGCAATATCTTAAAGAGATACATGCCCAGAATCCAGGCAAGCCATGGGCCCGATTATTTAATTATCTTTTAGAGTGAACTATTGACGGCGGCCCATCTGGCGGTAATCTAAACCACGGGGACAGATGATTCATCCAGCCCAATCCACCGCGCCGCACCGACGCACGCCGAAGGAATCAGACATGCAACGAAACCGTGGCTTCACGCTCATCGAACTGCTGGTCGTCATCTCGATCATCGCCCTGCTCATCGGCATTCTCCTCCCCGCCCTGGGCGCCGCCCGCGAAACGGCCAGGCAGATGGCCTGTCTCAGCAACCTTCGTCAGGTAGGGGTGGTCATGCGTGTCTACGCCATGGAGTTTGAAGATACCGTGATTGCGCCTAGTGCCTTCCAGATTCGCTGGAGCACGTTCTTGCAAGACAACGGCTATATCGCGAGTGACGAATCATCGATGCTGTTTTGCCCTGCGGATCAATCTGAATTACATCCCGACGCTGCGGCTGATGGCACGACAAGAGCTGATTTTGGTGGCAGCTACGCCTACAACGGCGACCTGTTTTTCAACGGGCACCGTGAAGAGAATCACGTCGACCTAAGCGACCGCCCTCCTCATACCGAACTTCTCTTGAGGGCACCTTTTGGCAGGACCTGGGATCAGATTCGCAGCCCTTCAGAGTACGCCCATCTCTGGGACTCTGCCGTGCCACTGATTCACAGATTCACCACGGGCTGGATCTATCAGCGCATCAACTACTACACCCCTATGAACGCAACCGCTTACCAGCCCGCCAGAGACAACCTAAAGCCAGACCCTGAACGGCATCGAGGCTCAGGAGATCTTCTCTTTGCCGACGGTCATGCAGCTTCCTATCAGCCCGACGATATCACCGACAAGATCGTCCGCTGGGACAATGTCAACAGCGACTTCGAGAATCGCATCTTCGGCCCCCAGTAATCTGCTAACCACCGCTCACCATGAACACACCCCAGGGCAAAGCCAATCACTCGAGCACGGCGATCCATAACCGCCGGCTCACCATCCAGCTCCTCCGGGAGTATGGGCAGCTCTCACGCCGGCAGCTCGGCGAGCTCACCGGCCTCCGCAGCTCCACGCTCACCTACATCATGCGCGACCTCCTCGAACACGAGGTCGTCCGGACCGTCGGCAAACGAGCTTCCAAATCCGTTGGCAAGAAACAGGTCCTCCTCGAGATCAATCCCCACGTCGGCTGGTCGATCGGCGTCGGCATCGAAACCGAAGCACTCCTCGCCGTCGTCATGGACGCCGCTGGCAACGTCATTGAAAAAGACCGCGTTGCTTGCGACGCCCGCGCCGAACACCTCGAAGACCGCCTCGCTGACCTGGTACACGCCTTTTGCAACGAAGAGCGATCCATGGACCGCCTCCTCGGCGTCGGCCTCGGCGTTCCGGGCGTCGTCAGCCCCGACGAAGGTATGGTCCTCCAGTCAACGATGCTCAAACGCAAGGTCTTTCCCCTTGGCAGCCTCCTCGCCAGCAAACTCAACGTCCCTGTGCACGTTGATAACGACGTCAACTGCGCCGCCATCGCCGAAGCTCGCGACGGCTGCGCCACCGACCTCAACAGCTTCGTCTTCTTCATCATCAACGCCATCGAGACCGGCAACCGCTTTGCCCTCACAGGCGTCGGGTCCGCCCTCTACCTCGCCGGCAAGATGTATCGCGGACAACACTTCGCCTCCGGCGAGATCGACGCTCTTCTCGATAACGACCCACTCGAAAGCGTCACCGCCAGCCAGCTTCTGCAACTCGCCGAGCCCTCGGCGCCACTCACGCCCGAGCTCGAAACCATCGCTGCGCGACTCGCACGCACCATGGCCATCGTCGTCGACCTTCTCGACCCGCAGGCCCTGATCATCGGTGGCAACGTCGATCTCGCCAACGAGGCCGTCATCGCACGCATTGCCGAATCCATCAATACCGGCATCATTCCCATCCAGGGCCGTAACATTGTTGTCCGTGGCTCTCGATACACAACCTTTGGCGTGCCCGTCGGAGCCTCCTGTCGCGTGCTCGATGCCGTCATGCTCGGCTTGGGACACCAGATGCCCAGCGACCGCCTGTTCATGCCGCGCTGAGGCGCAATCGTTGAGAATCTCCGATGAAACCAACGATGCCCCCAGCCACAGGAACAACCACCCCCACCGCGATTCCTTCGCCACCAGGTGATGCACACGACCAGCGCGACGCGCTGATTCATGAAGCCAAACACTTCATCACGATGGCCAATCGCCTCGAACTCGATCCGGACTACGCCCGGACCCAACGCTTTCACGGCGGGACGTACCGGATCGACGACACCCACGTCCTCGAACTGCCCCGCGATCAAGGCGACAGCCGTTATGCGCTGGGCCGCGAAGGCTTCAACCTCTGGCTCTATGCCTCAGGCGAACTCCACGCCAACAAGGGACTGTTCTCCTACTTTCTCAAGCCCGCCGAGGGCGGCGAGCCCTTCGCGGCATGCTTTCTTGGTTTATTGAGTAAAGATGGTGTACCCCAACAAACCATCCGGCTGATACCCCTCGATCAGGACGCCTCTCCGCCGACACGCCAGTTTGCCGTCCTGGCCCCCGAAGGCGCCTGGTACGTCACCCGCGTCTCAGGCGTCTGCGCCGTCGTCCGCGTTTCTCTCTCCGCGGATGAGGAAATCCGCTGGAGCACCGCCGTCTGGAATGAATCCGGCCGGGATCACACCGCCGTCCTGTCCACTTATCTCAACCCCTTTCTCCGACACGGGCTCCACCCCAGTTCGGAGGATGTCTGGTTTCGCCGAGGCGAGATCATCCCCGCTGACGATGGCAGCAAGCATGTGCTGATCCGCGTCAACGAGGACATCGACCGCAAAAACTCCGTCGCCAACTACGGCCTCATCGCAAGAGTCAACCGGTCGCAAAACGGTGCTGACATCCTCAGCGAAGCCATCACCACCTCAAGAAGCAACTACGTCGGCGGGTCTCGGCAATCTGCCCGTTCCCCGCAGGCCGTTCGACAAGCGGCTCTCACGAACACGGCAGCAATCACCGAGTTCACCGACACCGCCGTCTCCGCCGATCTCCTGCGCCTGCACCTGCCAGTGGCCGGGGTATTCCGACAGGAAACAACCCTTAACGTCACCCAGGAAACCCATCAGCCCAACCGATGGCTCAAGCAGCGCATCCAGCCAACGCAGGCCGACCAGCAACTCGCGATAGGCCGATCCGAAGAAACTACACGCCACGACACCCTCTCGCTAAGCACCACCGGTTTTGAAGGTGCCGTGAGTGACGCCGTGTTTCGCGCCTTCTTCGAGCACCTCAAGCGACAGGTCGATGTCTGCGCTGAGATCCGTGGCTACATGCAGGTCAGCAACAGTTCGCTTATTGGCGTCCGCGATGTCTGCCAGGCCATCGAAGCGCAACTCCTCTGGCGACCTGAAGCCGCCAGGTCCAAACTTCTGGAAGTCCTCGCCTACACCGGCCCCGATGGCCGCTGCCTCAGGCAGTACGCCCTCCCGGATAAAAACGGTCGACCCGGTCGAGTCGATGCCAGACCCTTCATCGACCAAGGCGTCTGGGTCATCTCCACCCTGGCCGCCTATCTCCGTACCACCGGCGATCATCAGGTTCTCAGCGAACTCGTCGGCTACCACCAGCTGATCGAAAGCGACCCGCCCTACGCCCTCAAAACCGACACCGTCGATACCGTCCTCGACCACCTGATCCGTATCGCCGAATACCTCCTCGACCATCGCGACCCCAACACCGGCTGCCTCCGCGCTATGTACGGCGACTGGAACGACGCCATCGACGGACTCGGCCTCACCGACGAGCCCGGCCAAGCCTATGGCAACGGCGTCAGCGTCATGGCCACGCTTCAGCTCTACCAGAACTGTCTTGAAATGGACGAGCTCCTGGCGATCAGCGATCACCCACAACGCGATCAACACCGATCACGCTACCGCCAAGCCGCCGAGCAACTCGCGACAGCACTCAAGCAAAACGCGATCGCCAAAGCCGACAATCACACCCGCCGCATTCTTCACGGCTGGGGACACAACCAGGGATACGAAATAGGCGGCTATCGCGATCTCGACGGCAAAGCCCGCGATGGACTTGCCGCCAATGCCATGTGGGTCCTCTCCGGCATGGCCCAGCACGACCCCCAGTTCAACAACGACATCCTTGAAGCCTTCCGACGCCTCGATGGACCCTTCGGCCTCAAGACCTTTGCGCCCGGTTTCGGTAGAGAGACCCGTGCTGCTGGACGTATCGGAAACCTCCCGCTGGGCACCGCTGAGAACGGAGCCTGCTACGTTCACGCCACCGCCTTTGGCATCATGGCCCTCTTCCGACTTGGCCAACCGCGCGAAGCCTGGAACCAGCTCCTCAAGATTCTGCCCTTCGCGATGCCCGACAGGCATATCTCCCACTCACCCTTTGTCATGCCCAACTCCTACAGCCTCATCGAGGAAGCTGGCGTCTTCGGCGAAAGCATGAACGACTGGCAGACCGGCAGCTCTAATGTCGTCCTCAAAACACTCATCCGGGACGCCGTTGGCATCGAGCCGACCAATCAAGGGCTTTGGGTAGGACCAGCAGCCTGGGCACCCTGCGAAGAGCTCCACCTCCGCCTCACCCTCCGGAATCGTCCTATGGAAATCACCTGGCGTCGAGGAGCGGGCCAATCTCGAACCTTAATCATCAATGGCAAGGTCAAAAGTGGCCAGCAGCACCCCTTGTCTGGCGTCCAACGTGTGTGGCTGAGTTACGAAGATCTCGACCCAAAAACCAATAAAATCGCCATCCTCGACGACCCTGCCGAGACCGAAACAGCCCTTGAGTGTCACCCCTGAAAATTTATTAGCTCATTGACGGAGAAAATAGTTGCGAAGACGCCGCTTCTGCGGCAAAATGTCAGGGTCAGACAAGCTGTCGCTGGCCCGCGCGAGCTCACATGACAGACTCCTGACTCATGTTCAGTAACCCTTGAAATGATTCACGACCCACTAACACCGCTGAGGAGGCGAGACCGATGAAGACACGTGACAAGAACGACCAACAGAGATTGATGGCTTACTTGGCTGCCGCCGGGATGGGTGCTTTTGCCTTTGGGGCGAACGCCGAAGCAGGCATCATCCACACGCCCGTGGAGCCCGCCCTGACCGTGGTTCCCAATCCCGGCACACCGTCGGCCTTCAACATCGACTTCGATAACGACGGCACCATCGATGGCGCCATCGTAAACAGCTCCGTCAACCTGACAGCCCGCTCTTTCGCCCCGGCAAGCACGCTTGCGTCCTCGGGCAGCTACTACGCCCGATCATTCACCCCGGGCTCGCTCATCGACGGCAGCGCCAGCCCCGCGGCCGGTGCCAAACTGATGACCAATCGCGGTGCCGGCTATGACTTCGTCGGCCAGGGCAACTTCCTCGGGTACAGCTTCGAGATCGACGGCAACACCCACTACGGCTGGGTCCAGGTCGATGTCAGCGCTGACCTGCTCAATGCCACGGTCACCGGCTATGCCTACGAGTCAACCCCCGACACCGGCATCGTCGCTGGCGCTATCCCCGAGCCCACCTCGCTCGCGCTGCTCGCAGCCGGTGCAGGTGCACTCGGCCTCCGCCGTCGCGATGCCGCCTAAAACCAACTCTACCCCTCACCGGTCTTGACGGACCGGTGAAGGTTTCCCACCCAAGCCACTTACACCACGCACGAATTAAAGGCGGAGCATCGTTATGAATGAGTACACCGGCAAAAGGCTCCTCGGCTACACCACCGCAGCTACCCTTGGTGCCTTCGGGACCGGCCAGACGGCTCAGTCTGCGGTCGTCTACACTGATCTCGTTCCCGACATCACCGTCGGCGCCGTTCCCGGCGAAGACGAAACCTTCGCCATCGACTTCAACGGTGACGGCGTCGACGACGCTCTCGCCCTACGCGTCATCATCAACAGCTTCTCCAATAACGTCCAGTTCCGCGCCTTCGGCTACGACCGGATCGATGACCCTGACGCCCCGGACATCCTTCCCTCCGATATCCCCGGCGAATGGGTCGAGCAGAACTGGGTCTTCTCCAACGGGCCAGCCGACAAAGGCCCCAACATCACCTATTACGCCCGCTCCTTCCCAGCTGGCACCACCATCGACGACTCACTCAACCGAACCGGCTTCAAAGACCCCAAGCCACCCTCAGGCGGCTACGGCATCGCCGCCCGCGCCCTCTTCGGCACCCCCTACAACTTCATCAACACCGGCGGATTCCTCGGCTTCCAGTTCGAGATCCCCGACGATCCGATCGGCTCCCTTGACAACGATGGCGTTGGACAGGACCTCCCCGTCGGCGGCAGCACCACTCACTACGCATGGCTCGAAGTCGACATCGTCTTCGACAGCAATACCGAGCCGCAGGTCATCCTCAAGAGCTGGGCTTACGAGTCCACCCCCGACACCTCGCTGGTCACAGGCGACATTCCTGTTGGTCTGCCCGGCGACTTCAACGGTGACAGCATCGTCGATGCAGCAGACATCGACATCCTCTTCCAGGACCTCGGCGACCCTGCCCTCGACCTCGACGGCGACAGCGACTCCGACCAGGATGATGTTGATTTTCTCATCGGCACGATTCTTGGCACAGTCGCTGGCGATGCCAATCTCGACCAGACCGTCGATCTCATCGACCTCAGTGCCCTGGCCTCAAACTTCAACGCCACTGGCGTCGGCTGGGCATCGGGCGATTTCAGTGGAGATACCATCGTCGACCTCATCGACCTCAGTCTTCTCGCCACTAACTTCGGCTTCTCGGCAGCACCCGCCATCCCCGAGCCCACCTCGCTGGCTCTGCTGGCTGCCGGTGCCGGAGCACTCGCAACCCGGAAGCGACGCTGAGCACACCTCGACCGATAGGTAGGTCACGTTCGTATGAGTGACGCGCCCGCGAAGAGCAAACGCGTGCTGCTGATCGGCTGGGACGCAGCTGACTGGCAGATGATCGATCCGCTGCTTCAGGCGGGCGCGATGCCCAACCTCGCGGGCATGATCGGTCGTGGAGTCCGTGGCAACCTCGCTACCATCCGCCCGATCCTATCACCCATGCTCTGGACATCCATTGCCACCGGCAAGCGTGCCGACAAGCATGGCATCTGCGGCTTTACCGAACCCAGACCCGATGGCACCGGCATCCGCCCCGTCTCCAGCACCAGCCGATCCACCAAGGCCATCTGGAACATCCTCCACCAGAAGGGCTTCACCAGCGCCGTCTGTTCATGGTTCGCCAGCCACCCCGCCGAACCCATCCGCGGTTCTATCGTGACCGATCAATACGCCCGTCAACTCGCCGTCCTCGATTGCGAAATCGATCCTGGACCCGGTACCTTCCATCCCGCTGAACTCGCCGAGGACCTCAACCCCTATCGCGTCGACCCGCGAATGCTCGACGCGGCCGCCCTGGTCCCCTTCATCCCACATGCCGCCGAGATAGACCAGGGCAAAGACGGCCGCCTGATGACGCTCGCCCATCTCGTCGCCAAGGCCTCAACCGTCCACGCCGCCGGCTGTCACCTCCTCCGCGAAACCGACTGGGACTTCGCGGCCATCTACTACGACGCTATTGATCACTTCGGCCACCAGTTCATGCCCTACCACCCGCCCGCCGTCCCCGGCATCGACGAACGCGATGCCCGTATCTACGGCCCCGTCATGGAAGGATGCTACCGCTTCCACGACATGATGCTCGGGACGCTCCTCCAACTCGCTGGTCCCGACGCCGACGTCATTCTCGTCAGCGACCACGGCTTCTTCAATGATCAGGAACGTCTTGGCACCGATGCCACAGAAGACCCCGAGCACTGGCACCGACCCTTTGGCATCGTTGTTGCATCCGGACCCAGCTTCAAGAAGCAGGAGACGCTCTACGGAGCGACACTCCTCGACGTCACCCCCACCATCCTCTCGCTCTTCGATCTTCCTCTAGGCGGAGACATGGATGGTCGCCCATGGATTGAGGTCTTCAGCCAGCCCGTCACGCCAGACCGTGTCTTTAGTTGGGACAAGGTCCCGGGCGACGCCGCTTGTCACGAACCCAATGCCGAGGAAGACGACCCCGTCGCCGCCGCTGAAGCCATCGCGCAACTCGTTGCTCTGGGCTACATCGATGACCCGGGCGAAGACGCCAACACCGCCGTCCGTAACACAGCGCGCGACTTGCTGACCAACCGGGCCTCAGCCCTCGCCGACAGCCGCCGCGCCGCCCAAGCCATCCCGATCTGGGAAAAGCTGATCCAGGAAAACCCCGAGGAAGAAGGCTTCCGATTCCAACTCGCACGAACCGCACTCGTCGTCGGACAACTTGATATATGCGAGCACGAGCTAGGTGTCCTCAAGAAAAACCACCCCGATTCACCGACCATCCTGCTCCTTCAGGCAGAAATCCATCTCGTCCGCAACCAAACGCAGCAGGCACTCGACCTCGTCCTCCAGGCCAACGATGCCGAACCCGACACCGTCCGCATCCTCAACACCCTCGGGCGCATCTACCTCCGTACCAAACAGCACGAACAAGCCCACGAAATCTTCGAACAAAGCCTGCAGCTCGAACGCGAAAGCCCCGTTGTTCACGATGGGCTTGCACAGGCCTACATCAGCCTCAAGCAGTTCGAGAAGGCCATCGAGCACGCACTCGAAGCCATCGGCTACATCCACCATTACCCTGCCGCACATCTCCACCTCGGCATAGCCCTCGCCGAATCAGGCATGGACGACCCCGCGATCCAGGCTCTCGAAGTCTGCCTCGGTATGGCACCCGAAAACAAGATCGCTCACCAGTGGCTGGCTAAACTTTACGCGTGCAATGACCGTGACAGAAGAAAAGCTCAGGAACATGAACTCATGGGACGCACCATCCTCACCCTTGGAAGCAAACCATGAAACCATCAATCCCCCTCGCCATTGCCGCCACGATCCTGACGATCTCGACGGCGCCCCTTGACGCCGCGCAAAGCATCGTGGATGGCTTCAACGGCTCCAGCATTAACCCCGGCATCTGGGAAATCCGCCTCGCACAATGGGGCGGGACCGGCCGCAACGGCGGCGTCATCCCCGAGAACGTCTCCATCGCCAACGGGATCGTCTCCATCGATGGTAATGGCGACCTCTACACCGGCCCCAAACGCGGCTGGAACGCCAACGGCTACCGAGAAGACCATGGCCGCAGATCAGGCGGCGCGATCCGAACCCGCGAACCCCAGGGACCCGGACGCTTCGAAGTCCGCATGAAACCTGTCTTTGAAGACGGTGTCACGACCGCGATGTGGACCTTCTTCTACAACTTCAACGGCGGCGACGTCATCAACCACGAGATCGATATCGAACTCCTCAACCGCCAAACCGCCTCGCCCACCGGCTTCCGCTCCGACTACACCACCATGAACACCTGGCTTGGCGAAATCCCCTCACAAGCCAACCTCCAACGTGTCAGCATCATCGATGAAGAAGGCGACCCCGCCCCCCAGGACCTCGGCGGCTTCCATACCTACCGCTTCGACTGGTTCGCTGGCGAAGGCGTCGCCAACCCACGTGTCGAGTTCTACGTCGATGGTGTCCACCACTACACCAGCCGGGAGTTCATCCCTACCATCCCCGGCCGATTCACCGTCGGTATGTGGTTCCCCTTCAACTGGGCCGGCCAGCCCGATTTCGTCACCCGAACCCTCGAAATCGACCGGGTCGCCATCACACCTCTTGCGAACATCATCCCCGGCGACGCCACCGGCGACGGCCAAGTCAACCTCACTGACCTGAGTATCCTCGCCTCCAACTTCGGCTCCACAGAAGCCGCATGGTCCCTCGGCGACTTCTCTGGCGAAGGCGAGGTCAATCTCGTCGACCTGTCCCTGCTCGCCTCAAACTTTGGCCAAACCACCGCCGACCTCCCAGAACCAGGAACTCTGACCCTAAGCCTCCTTGCGCTTGCCACCACCGCCCGCCGTGCCCTCAGGCCGTAAACCATCAACTGGCCTGCACTTCGCGGAACGTCAGTTCCCCTAACCTCTTCGCGACACGGAAGGGGGTGATCCAGAACCCGAGATTCAGGTTAAGCGGCAGAATGTGCGTGGCGATCCACGATTGCTCTATTCAGTGATGCAGGTAATCGCAAAAGTCTGTTCAGTGTCTAACAAAGGTCGGTTGGCGGAGTGCGCTGCTCCCGTCCTCAGTGACCCGCACCCAGTTTCTGATGCAAGAATCGGGGCCTTCAACCGGCCAGGCATACCTGGCCGGTTGAAGCGAACTCGCTGGGGCCAGGTTGCCCAAGGCACTGTGGGCATGGGTTCCGAAGACGACGAAATAGCCAGACTAGCGACCGAGCCCCTTCGAGAGTCGTTGGGCTGTTCTGATTGCAGCGCCGGTAGGAATCGTCACCAACCGGGTGACGCCACCGCTTGGGCCGACCACTGAGAACACTGATCGTCGAAGAGCGATTTTTAGCTCTGCGAAGACGACCGCCTCCTCTACCTCCCCTTTTTCTGTTACAGCAGTCAACCGGTGAAGTGCGTAAAGTCCAGCAAAGAAAGCGATCACGAATAGAAAATCCAGACCGCGAAGATCAAATGCCGGTAGATTCAGCGGCTCAGTTAGCGACGTTTCGAACCAGGTCAGGCTTACACGTAGCACGCGTCCTGTGAAGTAATCACCAAGAAATCCAGCGAGCAATGGCGAGATCGCGGCACCCAAGCCGGTCACCAATGCATTGGTTGCCAGGAAGGCTGTTGCCTCTCCACGCGGAGCCGCCTTCAGCGCAAGATTACCTGCCGCTAGAGCAACACCCGAGGTTGCGACGCCTAGGACGACATGTGCGATGATCAGCAGAGGCCACGTTGCCCAGTAGAAACCGGTTGCCACTCCTCCCGGGGCCTCTCCCCCCGTCAGCGGCGCAGCATCAAGCGTCATGATGGGCCAGAATAGAAAAGAGATCACCAAGACAAGACCCGATGCTCCAATGACTGCCTTATTACTAAAGCGATCTGCAAGAGCTCCCCAGATCGGAAATAGGGCGACGTTGATTAGTTGTGTCATGACAGTCAAGCCAACGACAACACCCAGACTTAATCCAAGTCTCTCAAACATATAAACAGCGAAGAAGGGCAATGCCAGATTCTGTGCAAACGCCCACGTGCCCATAAAGATGAGAACCATCCTGAACGATCGGCTCATCAATGGGCGTTGAATTAGTGCCCAAGGGCTAGCCAGTGGCATCTTGGGCAACCCAGGATCGTGCACACCACCAAGATGGTAGGTCCCGATCACGCCGAGTACTCCAGCCAATGCGAATATTAGCGAGTACGGAAGGATGGGCCCAAGTGCCTTCGTTGTTACATCCAGACCGGCGGCGATAGCAACAACCAAGCTCAATACCGCGCCTACACCGATCGCGACCGCAAGGCGTTTGCCCATGTGCCGTCCAAGGACACGTTCTGGAACGACGTCACGCATCCAACTGCCGTAGGCACAACCGCTGATGGATGCGAGCAGGCAGTGAGCAACAATGATCAGTAGTAGTGCTGGAATTTGTAGTGTTGTAGGCAGTATCCACGGGATCAAGGCCACCAAGAGAAACAAGAGTCTTGCTATCCACGCTCCGGCAACGGTAATTAGGCGTCTGCGACGCAGTGTCTGAACAAGATAGATCGCGGGGATCTGCGCCATCTGGCAGAGCGGTCCGATTGCTGCAATAATTCCGATTGTCCACTTGTCGCCACCCATAGCGAGGACGAGCCCAACCATAAAGGCACCGCCTGTCAGGACGACCATTGACTGGCTAAAGATATGATCAATAGCTAGTAGCCGTAGATCGCGCCGCGTGTTTGGTATGTGTTGCTTGTCTGCGCTATCCGTCATCTTCATGCCAGCTACAGTAACAGGTCTAGAGTGTCCTGATTCGCAGGGAGACGACACATATCCACAAGACCCAGATCACAGGCTAAGTCTCGCTAGATGCTCGGACAATACGACACCACCGCGACGATCACAGATACTGATTCTGCGTATCGGCACAGGTCGTCTCGTTTATACAGCCAGAGCCAAGGTGGTAAGATAAAACACATACTCTACTTGACAGTCATGAATATCGTCTGGTCGTTGAAGCATGGCTTAATCAGAAGATTCAATCAGCCAGTTGAACCGAGAAATATCGGTCGCGTGTGTTGCTGATAGAGAACTGTTCCGATTGTGTTGGCCAGTGTAGGCGGAGACTTCTCGTAGCCGCTGAATACTCGGCGACATAAAGCGTTCCGCTCGCTTTGGCGTAGTTGCCCCGCCATACTGGTGGCACCAGGAAGGCGCGGCGGGCACTATCTATAGTTTGAGTCGATTCCAGGAGTGATTCCGCGCATCGCAGGCGAGCTTCACTCTCAACAAACTGTGCATACGCAGGCCACTCAACCGCTCCTTGCTGATTGGCTGATGCCCGCCTGGCCACAAATCTGGCTGGCCGGTCTGGCCCCATGAAAGCGGTGATAAAGTCACCAGATGCATCAACGACAACAAAGGTATAAGGCATGTAAACAGGCAGCCGTTTTAGGGCACTCTTCGCCTCGGTGACCGTCTTGCAGGTCTGAATCACGTATCTGCAAATCAGAGATGCTGAAAACCCATCACCACACGCCTGTCGGCCACCAAACGCCAGTGCGATCGCAAGGCCATGTTCGTTGATGCCGTCGAGTGCGCCCCAGAGACAATCCGACATGGCGAGTGTCGAAGTTCCACTCCATTCGCTATTTAGGACCAATCGATCGAAAAGATTAGGGTGATGATCGTAGCTTCGTAGCAGGATCGGTCCCGTGTCATCTGACAGGACCAGCTGTGTACAAGCGCGAACGACCGGAGGCGGATTGTACATTGACAGGAATCTCTGGACCTCTATAGTTCCCCCGAATCGCTCATGAAGATGATCGTAGAGTTTGATCAGTTCTGGCATATGCCGGTGAAGTTGCAGGCGACCGTGTTGGCCGTCATCCACGGAAGATCGCTGCATCCATTTCTGGTAAGCGGGCCAGTAGGTAGCGAAGATGTTTTCTAGCTGACTGCTCGACGGGCTATCTGTTACGACACGAAAGTCGAGCTGCACAGTTGACTGCCCCTAGAGAAGCTTGAAAGAGCTGTCTTCAATACCAATTCTGGCGTGCTCTATCTTGGGGACGGGGTCACCCGTGTACAACGAGTTGATGCCCTTAATCCAGGCTTTTGCTCGGTCAGTGAGCTGGAAGTCGTTATCCATGAAGCGGCCGGGACTGACGAGGATCCCCAGGTCTGCGCCTTCATAGAAGTAGTCGCCGTTTCCGGAGATACGGAGAAAAAACGCTCTGTTTTCGTGCTGGACGGTTCGACGATGCGTCTGCATCCGAACGTGCCGAATTCCGCCGTGATCATCCAGCTCCCATACGCCTGAGGGAGGCGCTGAAGTAATTCGTTTAATGTCATCACCGGTATGTTTCATGACGAGCTGAGACCAGGAATCGATATTGTCTGGGTTTGCCCATCGATTGCTGAGTTTGGCAGGGTCAACATGGTAGTTGATGCCCATCCATTCGATGAGGTGAAACAAAAATAGTGGGGCATCGGCGTGAGCGAATGATGCAAGATTCGTCATCGAACTCGCCCCGGTAATCCGCGGATTGCACTCACCAAGATAGACCTCGTCGGAATCAAGATCGATCAGGAAATCCAACTCGAAGTAGCCCAGGTAGCCCTCTTTCTTAAGCTCGTCACCAAACTTCATGGCGGATTCGCGGGCATGGCTTCTGACTTCAGCGCTGAAAGCCCCTGCAAAGACCTCGTTGCCGCACCAGCCGCCCTTGTAGGGTGTGAGTTCTTTGAAACCCACCAGCTCGGTCATGAGTGGCCCGACAATCGTGCCGCGACGTGTCACGCAGGCTTCGAGAGCAGCCCCCCGGCAGCGGATGCGCTTCATAATCTTGACTTCAGGAGCTTTCACGATCTCTTCAGCGTGGCGCTCGAACTCCATCTCATTCGACACGAAGAAGGTTGTATGTCCTGAGTCGCCGTACGCGGTCTGGATAACCAGATCATCGCCGAGTGGCTGGCTCAGCTTTCGTAGTGCTTTGAAAGAATCTACACGACCAAGAACATTAGGTACGGAGTGGACGCCTGCTCGATCGGCGATCCGTGTTGTCTCCATCTTGTCATCGATTCGGGTTCTAAGGGCGGCTTCCGGGAAGCAGACCTCAAGACCGAGATCACGGCAGAGTTCTTCAGTCTTCTGGTCAAACATCAGAAAGACAGCTTTCCCGCCTGGGCCTCTTTTACGGATCAGGTCGATCACAGCAGGGTGCGAAAGCAGGTAGTTGTTGATGTCTTCAATCGATTCCCATGGCTCGTGTTCGAGCTCGGGTGGCACGAACACGCTCGGGTGCTGACCATCAAAGCAATCAATTGCGTTGATGAACATGAAGCCGCGGACCCACTCGTCCATACCCAGCAGATTGAAGGGCGTCGCGCTGATGAAGTAGACCGGCTCCGTGTTGCGATAGAAAAATCGGCGGACGTCGGATACGCCACGCAGGGCCTTGGGTTTCTTACCAGCCGGACGATCGGTGGTTAGCGGTCTTGCCGTATTAGCATGCTGAACTTCACGATCAATCTTGGTCTTAGGGCGGGTCCCTCCCATGCTGTTACATCCTTTCGAGCTTGACGCTCGTCTTGGTTTGTTTTGCTGAAGCGTCGATGATCTCATCGGAGAACACCCGAAGACCCTTCGTTGGGGTATAGCCGTGGATCTCTTTGACGTCGAGTTCCAGTAAATAAGCGATAATATCTTCACTGACCACCTGGCCGGGCACTAAGACCGGGAATCCCGGAGGATAGGGTGTGATGAAGGCAGCCGATACATACTCACGACCAGACCTGATCCGGTCGAGTAAAGAACGATTTAGCTCAACTAGATCAATGTTCTTTTCGTCATAGGCCAGGAAGTACGCCTTGCGAAGGTCTCCCTCAGCCGTCGGCAGCTCATCCGGCTTAAAAACAGGGTGAAATCTTGAAAAGTTCGGCAAGGGGGGGCCGTCGGTCAGTGAATCTACTTTGGCTGAATGTCTCGATAAACCATTACTACTCTCAAGCGACAGACGGTCTGCTATATCCTGAGATATCTCTACGAGCACATCCACCAGATAAGCAATGTCCCCGCGTGTGGTCCCAATATTGGGCATGAACAAGACGGTGTTCCGGGATGTCTTGTTGATCTGAATATCATACTTATCCATCAGCAGGTGACGGAAGGTGTCGCCATCCATCCCGGTTGCCCCGATGTACAGCGTGACCCTGGTCGGATCGAGTGTGAACTCATCGGTGTAGTAAGCCTCGTCGAGCGATCCCCACCCTCGTTTCGAGTCATAGTAAAACTGAACGCCCGACCTGCGGTGCTCTGTTGGAATCATATCCTTGGGCCGTAAAACCGAGAAGAATCTTCTGAGATCTGGGTGCTCGCTGATTTGCTGGCGGAGGGTCATCGCGAGGCCGATGGTCTGTTCGACCATCTCGAACCCCTCGAGCTCAACCTGGCGTCTGCCAGCATCCAGTGAAGCGATGATCTGGTAGTTCGGTGATGTTGACGTGTGCGTCATAAACGCTTCGTCGAACGAATCCGTGACTTTCTGCTCGAAGTCTTCATCGAAGACATGAATCATGGAGCCCTGCCGAAGCGAGGTCAATGTTTTATGAGTCGAATGTGTGGCATAAACGCGAACACGAACCAAGTCAGGATCGACGAGTGGCTGCGTTGAATCCTCACCAGTCGCTTCTCGCCCGTTGTGACTGCCGGATTCTGCAGAAGCGGCCGTGTATGCATCTCGATACGATTGGGATCGGAAGCGTTCTCTGAGAGAAGCGGCGGCATCCATGGCTGTGCGACGGCGGAGCGTCGGGCTGAATCGCCCATAAGCGAACCACGCCTCATCCCAGAGAAAGATCATGTCTGGCTTGATTGCCAGTACCCTTTCCATCACCTTCTGCGGGTCGTAGGTGATCCCATCAAAAGTGCAGTTGGTCAGGATGAGCATCCGGACGCGATCGAGCTTACCGGCCTGCTTGAGATCGAGAAGCTGTCGTTCAATCTCAGCCAGTGGAACCGCGCCGTACATCGAGTACTGCGGCAGCGCGAACGAGTCCAGATAGACCGGCATCGCCCCCGCCAGAACCATCGCGTAATGATGTGATTTATGACAGTCACGATCGATCAACACAATATCACCCGGCTGTATCAGAGCCTGTGAAACGATCTTGTTCGCAGTCGAAGTCCCATTGGTAACGAAAAATGTCTCTCTGGCCCCAAAAGCACGCGCCGCGAGGTTCTGAGCTTTCTTGATGGGCCCTCGGGGTTGCAGCAGCGAGTCGAGACCCCCGCTGGTCGCCGAGGTTTCAGCCATGAAGATATTGGGCCCGTAGAACTCGAGCAGGTCGCGGGTCCAGTGCCCGCTGCTCATCGACTTGCCACGAGCTATTGGTAACGCGTGAAAGACGCCTGTGGGCTTGGCACTGAAACGTCGCAGGGCATCGAAAAAGGGCGTCTCGTACCTCGCATGGACCCACTTGAGTAGGCTCAAGTGCTGTTCCATGTACTGATCGAGCCTGTAAAAAACCCGTCTAAACTCGCTTCCGGCGTTGCCAGCCACACGGCTCAACGGTGCGTCGGTCACCAGGAACAGATCGAGCTCCGGACGGACCTTGTGAAGAAGCTTCCCGAGTTCTGCACTACGCTCTAGGCCAAAGCAAACCGGCATGGGCTCGCGAGCCATGACGTCGAGATAACGTCGCAGAGAAGGATGTTCGCGCGGTGTCTTGAATGAATAGTTGTACCGGAGGAAGACCGCCTGGATGGTCCAGTTGAACTGGACTGCGATGACCGCATCCTCCAGCGTCGGGACTGTGATGATCTCGTAGATGAAATCATCGGTCTCACGCCGGCAGGAACGCAAGCCTTCCTGAAGTTGCTCGCGGTCGTAAGCATCGATGCCATCAACGACCAAGACCTCGAAGTATGGTTTGCCCTCTAAAGATGCAGCATCAGTTGACCTGTCGCGAGGATCACGCCCACGAAGGTTTGCCTTGCCACCGGTCGGCTCATGAAGTCGGTAGGTGTCGCCGACGAGTTGCCGGGTTAAGTCTCTGGCTTCGATCGCGAGATCTGCGTATTCGCCTTGTTCAAGAAGCTCACCAAGAGCCTCAAGACGGTGTAAACCGGGAAAGGCCCAATAAGCCTCAAACTCTCTCAGGTCGTTCAGGCTGGCTTGAACCAACCCTTTGGGCTCAGCGCTATCACGGCTGGACCGAGCAAACTCATTAAGCCAAGCAGATCGAGTCTGAAAGTCATTCCAGGTGTCCATCCTGAGCTGAGGGACTGAATAGGGCCCCCATGACTCCGCGTCGGACAAATCGATCGCACGAGAAGGATCGCTCATAGAGCACCCGCCGATGGAGGAGTTGTAGGAGGTGTGGCAACTGGCGCGGGGATGGCAGATGCCGGACTGGAGGCTGAGAGATCGTCAGCAGCGGGGATGATTGGCGGAGGCGAGCCACCAAAGGCCAGGCCTGCTTTAGACCCCCTCGCCATCTTCTCTAGTGGACCAAGCGTATCGAGGTATGACGCCACACCAGAGGCTTTGTCATAAACAGTGAACTCTACCTTACGATCACGGAAGCTCTTGAGCGGCTGGCCAAGACCCTTGAGCCCGACTTCGCGTGAACGGCGGACGCGATCGAGATCAATCTCGATCGGCATACTTTCCTCGTTGGTGCCTGCCTGATAAAGCACATCGCCCGTGGGAGAGACCAGCGTCGATCGTCCATTGCCGCCATCACCAATACCATTGATGTCGATCACAAAGCATTGGTTCATCGCAGCGGTGGCGCGAACGATAGATAGCTCCACATCACGGTCGATGCTCGGCGTCAGCGTCGGATGCAGAATCACTTCAGCACCCATGGCCGCGAGCGTTCGTGATGTCTCAGGGAGCCACATGTCGTAGCAGATACTCACACCAAACCGGCCAATCTCCGGAACATCAAAAACACAGAACTCGGTCCCCGATTCGACGCCCGTCTCATAAGGCATGAAAGGAAACAGCTTGCGGCATCGCGTGACGACATGCCCTTCAGGATTGATGACAGGCGCCATGTTGTAGATGCCGCTTGGCGTGTTCTCATAGAGAGAACCGGGGATCAGCCAGATCTGATGCTTGGCGGCGAGTTGGCAGTAGCGTTTCTCGATATCGTTGGGGAACTGCATCGCGTTCCCGGTCCAGCCGCCGAAGGTCGCGAGTTCACTCACGACCACCATCTGCACCCACGGATACAGAAGCATGAGCATCTCAATCCGGTCACAGATGTGATCAAGATTCGACTTCCGGCCTGACACATGAAGCTGGAGTCCCGCAACAGCGTAGGGTCGCATCGCTTGTCTTTCTCATAGCTGAGCCTGATCACGGCTCATGACTGTAGATATGATTACATTCTCAGGGAATGAATCGGGTTTTTCATGCACGTTGTTGGCCCGCCCAACCGGTTATGTTCTCCCCATCCGTACATTATACGGGAAACAACCGCCCTCGCGCATCGCGGCCTGCCAGAGGGCGCGATTACCCGGTGCTGACAAGAGCGTTAATGAAGAGCGTGGCGAGCCCCAGGAAACTGAAGAACCCCACGACATCCGTCACCGTGGTGAGAATGATCGAGGAAGACTGTGCCGGGTCCTGGCGAAGAATCGTGAGGACGATCGGAACCGCCGTACCCGCAATCGCGGCGATCGCCATGGAGATCACCATGGCCAGACCAATCACGGCACACAGAGATAGAGACTGACTCCATACATAGACACCAATCATCGTGACAATCGCGATAGCAATGCCATTGATGGTGCCTGCGGTCAGTTCCTTAAGCATCACTTGCGCCCAATGACGAACCCGGATCTCACGAAGCGCAAGCCCACGCATGGTGACAGCCAATGCCTGGGCACCGGTGTTGCCCGATTGGCCAGCGACCACAGGCAGCAGAACAGCCAAGGCGGTCACCTCGGCAATGGTGTTCTCGAATAAACCGACGACAGCAGCGGCGAGAAACGCCGTGAGCAGATTGATGTTCAGCCACACAAGCCGCTTGCGTACAGCAAAAATCGGACTCGATAGAGCCCGCTCTTCCTTGCTGACACCGACCATCGTCTGGAGACCGGCGCTCGCTTCTTCAGCAACGGTCTGAACCAGCGTGGTCTGCCGAATGACCCCGATGAGTTTACCGTTGATATCAACGACAGGAAGATTTGTCAGCCTGGATTGGTCCAGAGCCTCAACCACCTCGTCTTGCGGGGCCAGCGCTTGGATGCTCGGCGCCGGGCCCTTCACCAGTTCCGCGAGCGGCTGATCCGACTCCGCCATGACCACTTCCGGGAGCGGGACCGCGCCGACCAACTGGCCCTGCTCGTTGACGAGAAAGAGGTCAAGGATTCGCCGCTGCCTCAGGCTGTGCAACCGCTCAAGCACTTCCTCGACAGTGATATCGGGTCGAAAGCTATACACCTTTGGGTCCATCAGATGCCCAGCGGTGCCGTCCGGGTATGACATCAACTGGCGTACTTCTTCACTCAGCCCAGGGTCGAGGCTTGATAGCTGACGCTCTCGAACTTCTGGCGTGAGCCGGGCCATTAAAGCAGCGAGATGAGTCACTTCAACCATCGGAAGAATACGACCGGTGAAGTCGTGATCCATATCCTCAATACATTGTGAAGCCAACTCCGGGTCCATGCGAGAGATCACCGTCGCCGCGCACCGGTCACTCTGTGCAGATAACAGTTCAGCCGCGTCTGCAGCAGGCGCGCCATCCAGATGCCGAGCAGCCTCATCGGGATAGAGGGTAAAGAACCGCTGGGCCAGAGCATCTTCGATAGCATGGTGATTAGCGACCATCTGATGACTCCGTTGATAACTTGGACGCCGATTGAGACCCAGACGCCGGCATCTGAACACCAGAAAGTAAGCCACTCAGGGTGACCCAGTACAACTCACCCAAAGCCACAGCCGTATCGACCGTTCCACGCTTCTTAAGCCCTTGCTGCTCTTCCCCAACTGCCTTGTGCAGCACTCGCGTCGAGAGAACACCCATAAAAGTCCCGTTCTTGTCCAAGACAGGAAAAGAAAGATACCGCTTGCACTCCGAAGTTCCCGCAAACTCTTCGATCGAAGCGCTGGCCTTGAGACTCAAGACCATCTTATTCATGATTGACGAGAGCTGAATATCTGACGCTGCCATGATGAACTCACGCAGATTCAAGACACCCACAAGCTTGTGCTGACGATCCACAATGTACAGGTAGTACAGGACCCGATCCCCGGCTTGCTCAACCCGCTGACGAGCCTCGGCGACGGTGATGTCTGCTGGCAAGGTAAAAGCAAGAGGGTCCATCAACGAACCAATCGTCCCCTGCGGGGTGCTAAGCATCAGACGCAGGGCATCAGCGGTCTGAGGCTGCAGGCCAGAAAGAACCTCAGACTGCCGGTCAGGCGCCCAGTGCCGAGCAATCATGGCAGTCACTTCAATGGGCACATGAGTAAGAATGGAACTCGATTCAGAAGACGGCAGCTCATCCAGATAGCCCGCAGCAATGCCGGGCAACATCCTCTGGATAACACCCGCTGCAATCACGGGACCGCAGCCTGCAAGCGCCTCTGCCCCATGCTCGACAGAGAACCCTTCCAGGATGCGAGCCGAATCCTCGGGATGAAGCTCAAGAAACGTATGTGCGAGGCGTAGCTTTGTCGTCACTTCAGCCGCCCTCATCCATCATGAGCGAGACACTCTGGTGAAAATGGCACGCAGGAACGACCAGCCGCCCTTCATCCGTAGCAAGCACAATCGCGACTCGGGTGATCTCGGTGATGCACCCTTGCCGTTCACCAATCCGTACATGGTTGCCGACTTGATAAGTCTGATGAACATAGTGAGCGGCAATGATGTTACTGACCGTAGACTGCGCCCCAAGCCCGAACGCTAAGGCCCCAGCACCAAACAAGGACCCCCCGACGATCGCCAGTAAGACGAAGATCACACCGCTGTGGATGCCTAGTTGATCAATAGACATCAGAAGCGCGACCAGCCAGATGACCACCTGCGTGGCCCTGCCAAGTGTCTCAGAAAGCCCGCTACGCGAGTGCTCAGCGATCTTGGTGACCCAGACCCGGGCCATGTCTCCCAGGATCAAGCCAGCGAAGATGATCATCGCAACGCCCAGCACCCGAGGCAGGTAGATCGTGATGCTGCCAAACAAAGCAGATACAGCATCCAGACCAAGAGCTTCGATCCCCGCCGCAAGAAAGAACAGCAAGACGATCCAAAATAGGATACCACTGACGATCTTGGGTAGTGACTGATAGATCGGATGCAACTGAACGCTGGAGCTCATATCCACATGACGCTTGAGCTGGCCCAGTGCATAGTTGATAAGACGACGAACCAGAAAGCGAAGCACGAAGGCCGTGAGCAGCCCAATCAAGATCAGCAACAGCGCAGCAAGAAGCTTCGGCGTATACGCGATAAAACTCTCAAAGACACGCATCACCGAGATGGTGAGGTCTTCCAGTAAAGTGACTTGAGCAAGCACCATCAACCTGACTCCTTGATCTATTCGACGACAGCCCTCGGTTTGACCTTACCATGTAGATGGATTTTGAGCCGAGCGGGGGTCGATCCGAGATATGTCGATGAGTCTCTGAACCTCACGTAGCCAGATCAGCGTCTCCCGCTTGCATCTATAATTGATATTCAATCTGGGTAGAGTTCTCTCGAGATCCAGTTTGCTGGATCCCCACCGCCGTGGTCCAGGAGATTGTGGTGGGCTTGTTGAGGCTTAAGTGATGTCCGATGTGTCCGGTTTGGAGCAGGGTGGTTACGAGCTAAGTACCTCATATGTCTTTTCTTGCCGATGTCCGTGGCTTCTGACCCGGACATCGGAGGAGAAGAGGATGTCTCAAACGCAACAGCGCTCGATCTGGATCCTAATTGATGCCATATCCGTGTTATTCACGCAGGCCTACATGGCATCGAGAGCGCGAGCGCTAGCGCTGGGTATCCCTCATCAATGACCCAAGTTCAGGCACAGCGCGATCATACCTATATCAGACTCTGTCCTTCTCGAGCGCGAGCTCGCCATCTTCCGGAGCCATCGGCAGAACAAGCCGGCTAAACAGCGTCTTCATTACACCCCAAAAGAACGTGCCGAGATCCTCCAGCTGATGCGTCTGCGAGGCTGGTCTGCCAAGGAGACGGCCGCGCGCCCCAACACCGTCCGCAGCTGGAAGCGAGCCCTGGTGGACAAGCGTCGTTCCAAGGATTTGGTGGGTTCTCCGCCCTGGAACAAGCTGCACGCCGGGGTACGATGGCTGGTTCATGAGATCCGAACACTGTGCCCGGAACGCGACTTCGGGACCCGGACGATCGCCCGTCATCTCCTGCGCGCCGGGGTCCGGATCAGCGACACGTCGGTGCGGCGGATCTCGAAGAGCAGCGGCCGCCACGTTCAGTCCGCTGCGCCTCGGGTCAGTCCGAAGGGAGAAGGGCCCCTGAGCACTTCTTCAAGCCGCCCGGCCCCAATCATGTCTGGCACCTGGACCTGACGGTGCTGCGGGTTTTGTGGCTGCGGTTCGAGATCGCCGCGATCCTCGATGGCTTCAGCAGGAAGATCATCGCGATCAAGCTGTTCAAGGCCAGCCCTACCACACCACAGATGGTGGCACTGATTGACGAGGTATCGAGGTCCACGGGTGGGCCTCGATACCTCGTGACCGATCGAGGCGGTCAGTTCCAGAAGAGCTTCAGACACGAACTTGGGCGAAGAGGGATCGAACATGCTCGCGGGCGTGCTCAGACTTGGCAGTTCAACGCCAAGGTTGAGAGACTCTTCTGGAGCATGAAGAGGTGGTGGCGGGTGTCCTTGATCATTCCCAACACTGAGGCGATTCAGAAGCGCCTGAACGCCTACGCCACCTGGCACAATCGCTTCAGGCCGCATGCGGCGTTGGGTTGGTTGACACCTCATGAAGCGGCCCTCGGAGCCTCACCTCCGGCTCCACTTCGATACACGGAAGGAGGTGACATTCAGCCAGAGATCAAGGTCAAACGAAAGAATGTGCGTGGTGACCCGCGATTGCTCTATCCAGTGATCGAGGTAACCCCAAAGATCCGTTCAGTGGCCTAACAAAGGCGACTCGGAGGAGCGCCATAATCTGCTGGCGCACCCCTGAGCCCCGTTCTTTCGGTTAGTTTCCGGCGATGAACATTCATATCCGAGACCACCATCAGCGTGCCATCGACCGGCTGGCCGACGCATATCGAGACGACCCCGATTATGTCGCACTGATCATCGGTGGCTCAGTCGCTAAGGGATTTGCCCGAGCCGATTCCGATGTCGACTTCATGATCGTCGCGACCGACGAGGTCTTCGACCGACGCAAGGCAGCGCGTGATCTGTTTATCAATCGGACCGATCTGAGTGACTACGGTGGCGGATACGTCGACGGCAAGATCATCAACCTCAGGTTTCTCAAGAACGTCGCCGAGAAGGGCAACGAGCCCTCACGAGCGGCCTTCCTCGGAGCCTTCGCGGCCTTCTCGCAGATTCCGGAACTCGATCCACTTCTGCGTAGCATCCCGGTCTACCCCGAGAAGGGGCACGATGAACGCATCAAGGCTTTCTACAGCATGGCATTCATCCAGAATTGGCTGTACCACGAGGCACACCGTCATGGCAATCGATACGTACTCAACCGTGCCTCCAGTCAATTGGCGCTCTTCGCGGGTCGCCTGATACTGGCCCACAACCGAGAACTCTTTCCTTATCACAAGTGGCTGGTCGCGACCCTCGAAGCAGCGCCGAACAAGCCTGCGGAGTTCATGAACCACTTCAACGAACTGTTGGAGCAGCCCTCGCCCGAACGAGCGACGGCTCTGTTTGAATTAGTTCGCGACTTCCATGACTGTGGGGTCAGCGACCTGGATGCCTACACCTGGTTCATGACGGACATCGAATGGAGTTGGATGTCCGGCACGACACCCATCGAAGACTGGTAACAACCAAGCCGCGGCTGACCCCCTCGATATCCCGCCACAACAGCGCATCCGCCGCCATCTGAGCCCCGACGCATAGTTCCGCCGCTCTTCTCCAAATAGCTAGCACAGATCGACGTACCCGCGCTTGAGACCTAAAATCACTTTTGCAGCTTGAAATGGCTGCTGGCGAAGCACAACAAGCTGCGTGAGGCGGATGTGCTCCTGGGCCAGGGCCGGACGGTGGCTCAGGCGTGCAAGCAGCTGGGGGAGGGTGAACAGACTTACTACCGCTGGCGTCGGGAGTACGGGGGGATGAAGGTCGATCAGGCCCGGAAGTTCAAGGAACTGGAGCGTGAGAACGCCCGGCTCAAGAAGCTGTTGGCTGAGTCGGAGTTGGACAAGGCGATTCTTCGCGAGGCCGCGGCGCTAAAACGCTGAGCCCGACGCGTCGTCGCCGAGTGATCAGCGAAGTGATCGATCACCTGAAGGTGTCGGAGCGTCGGGCATGCAGGGTCCTGAGGCAGCCGCGAGCGGTGCAGCGTTACCTGCCCATCGAGCGGGACGACGAGGGGCCGCTGACGCGGCGGATCGTGGAGCTGGCGGCCATGTACGGACGGTATGGGACGCCGAGGATTACGGCGTTGCTCAGAGAAGAGGGCTGGCATGTGAACCATAAGAGAGTCGAACGGATCTGGAAGCGAGAAGGCCTGAAGGTGCCCAAGAAGCAGCCCAAGCGTGGTCGGCTGTGGCTCAACGACGGGTTATGCGTCCGCCTTCGGCCCCAGCATAAGGACCATGTCTGGGCCTATGACTTCGTCCAGGCCCGGACGCATGATGGTCGCCTGTTCCGACTGCTGACGATTCGTGGATGAATACACCCGCGAGTTCCTGGCGTTGGACGTGGAGCGCCAGCTCAGAAGCGATGATGTCCTTGAGCGGCTGGCTTGGCTGATGGCGACACGAGGCGTACCCGAGCACATCCTGGCCCGGAGTTCACCGCGAAGGCCGTGCGTGCCTGGCTCAAGCGTGTAGGTGTCAAGACGCTCTTCATCCAGCCGGGCAGCCCTTGGGAGAATGGTTACGTCGAGAGCTTCAACGGCAAGCTAAGAAATGAGCTGCTCAATGGTGAGGTCTTCTACACGCTCAAGGAAGCGAAGGTCCTTATCGAGTAGTGGCGGCGGCACTACAATACGATCAGACCTCACTCGGCCCTGGGCTACCGACCACCCGCACCCCAAACCATCATTGCAGAGCCGGGCTCCGCTCCGCTCCGCCCGGCTCTGCAGAAAGACCTCGGTCTACCGTAGACTGTGGGCCGAATCGTGGGGGAAGGTCAGGTTGTGAAGATTCCTACGGGTCACACCAAGAACGGCCAAGAGGCAGTCCAGCCCACGCGCGAACTGATCCTGCAGGAACTTACCCCCCTGCTCGGGCAAAGACTGGCCGGTGAGCATGTGTTCTGCATGCCCCGCAAGGAAAACCTCTCCAAGCTGATCAAGGCGGACCTTGAAGACGCGCAGATCCCGTACAGGGACGCCAAGGGACGGGTTGTGGACTTCCACGCCCTGAGACACACCTACATCACGAATCTCAGCCGGGGCGGGCTTCAGATCAGAGAGACTCAGGCCTTGGCGAGGCATAGCACCTCCAAGCTCACCCTCGATCGCTACACCCATCCCGACCATGCCGCGATGGCTCAGGCGATCCAGCGTCTCCCGATGCCGCTGGGGCAAGATGAAGCGGCTTGCTCCCCTGATGGTGAATCAATCACGGGTGAGCTGCTGGGCGTTCTGCTGGGCGGATCGGCTACGATTTCCCGCGACAAAGAGCAACATCCCGAGATGAGTTGCGTCGAGAGACCCGTTGAGACAAGTCCAGAGAAAAACCCACAAGTCCCTGTTAATCAAGAGCTTACGGGTGAAAGCGGAGAGGGCGGGATTCGAACCCGCGGTAGGGGAGTGAACCCCTACGACGATTTAGCAAACCGTTGCCTTCAGCCGCTCGGCCACCTCTCCGGGGTGTCGCCAACTCATGCTGGCGTAGCGGGGCCGTCTCCGGCCAACGCACATCATAACCGCTCCGCCGCTCGACTCAAAAATACCCCCAAGACCTTGGCAACCCCCACCACGCCCCTCCTCGCAGCGCTGCACGATTAAGCTAAACCACCACCTTCCTCAGGAGACCCCATATGAAGCGCTGGCTCACCCTCCTCATCCTCATCTCAGCCACCACCACCCTTGGCGACCACCACCATCCCCGTCAATCCGCACACAGCCTCAACATCACCGTCGAACAGGACCTGACCCTCAACTACCTCCTCGCCCTGCCCGACGGCTACAACACCCACCCCAACCAACACTGGCCCGTCGTCCTCTTCCTTCACGGTGCCGGCGAGCGAGGCGACAACCTCGACAAAGTCAAGGCTTGGGGACCACCCAAGATGATCGAACAAGGCGAAACCATCCCCGCTATTGTCATTAGCCCCCAGTGCCCCGATGACTCATGGTGGCCTCAACACAACGACGCCCTCATCGCCCTACTCGACGACATCGAAGCCAACTACCGAGTCGATACCGATCGCATTTACGTCACCGGCCTGAGCATGGGCGGCTTCGGAAGCTGGTCCCTCGCAGGCACCATCCCCGACCGCATCGCCGCCGTCGTTCCAATCTGTGGCGGGGCATCGTGGTACGAAGCCAGACGCATCGGCGAACACCGCATCCCACTCTGGGCATTCCATGGCGAAGCCGACAACGTCGTCGAAGTCGAGGAATCCCTCCGCGCGATGAAAAGCGTGCGCGCTGCAGGGCACGAGAACGTCAAACTCACCATCTACCCCAACGGCAACCACGGCGCATGGATCCCCGCTTACGCCGATGAAGACATGTGGGCGTGGATGTTCGAGCAGCGACTCACCGATCGGCACGCAGAAGCTGAGTAACCAGCATCCTGCCCTGAGTGCTGTGCTAGCCGGGCACTCCGGCAGACGACAAAAATAATATATTAATATATTGTCTTAACCCCGATAGGATCAGCCGCGATCAACCCCAAGTGAATCCATACCACACTGAGGCGACTTGCCGCCCTTACCCGACAACCGGGCGATAACAATCCCTACCCTCCAAACACACTATTTCAAGATACATCCGACCTAAACACGCCGATACGACCATGAATCGGCCTGGACGGAGTAAGTGCCTTGAGATCACAACACCTGGATATCATTAGCCGATCAGGCATTCGTGCTCGCCTGGGGTACCTGTACGCCTTGGCTATCCTCATCTCCGGATCCCTCCTGGCCATCGCCATGGCGGTCCAGTTCGAGCAATACCTCCACGAGCGCGATCACCAGCGATTCCTCGACCACGTTGGCTCCGTGACCGACGACTTCCAACAACGCGTGGCACTCTACAAGCAGGGACTTGCCAGCATCCGCTCCGCCTTCTACGCCAGCCAGCACGTCAGCCTCGATGAGTTCCGCACCATGATCGTGACTCAGGACCTCAAGCTCACCTTCCCCGGAACCCTCGGCATAGGCTACATCACCCGCACGCCCCGCGAACAACAGGCCGAAAGCCAACTCGAACAGGCCCTCAGGCAGGCAGGCCACGATAACTTCCTGATCCACGATGTCCCGGGACACACCAACACCACACCAGAACGCTACGTCATCCAGTACATCGAGCCGGCAGCCGACAACCCCACCGCAGCCGGTCTCGACATCGCCAGCGAACCCCTCCGCCGCGAAGCCGCCGTGATAGCCATGGAAACCGCCCTACCCACCATCACAGGTGTCATCACCCTCGTCCAGGCCTCAAACGAGCGAGCCGGCTTTCTCCTGCTCTTGCCCATCTATGAAAACAGACAAGACCCGGGCACCGTAGACGCCAGACACGAACAATGCATCGGCTGGGTCTACATGCCGCTCATCGGCTCTTCCATGTTCGCCGGGTTGACCGATCAGGTCGGACGCCAGATAGACCTCGCCGTCTACGACCAGCCAAATGATTCGTCCCGGGTCCTGATCTTCAACGATGAGGACGACGCCACAGGCACCGAGCACAACGCCGCTCCACAACAAGTAGACAACCCACTCTTTCATAAAAGAAACCAAATTCACATAGGCGCAAGAGCCTGGACACTCGCGATGAGCTCGACCAATCACTTCAACACACAGTCGCGCTGGGGCGTGATCTTCCTGCTCGTCGGCGGAATCGGCATCTCCGCACTCCTCGCCACGCTGGTCCACAACCAGGGCGTTAGCCTCCGAAGAGCACACACCCTCGCACTCACCATGACCCAGGAGCTACGTGAGCTTGCGATGGTCGCAGAGGGAACCACTAACGCCGTCATCATCGCCGACCCACAACGCCGCATCACCTGGGTCAACCGAGGCTTTACCACCATCACCGGCTACACACTCGATGAGGCCCGTGGCAGAAATCCCGGCTCGTTCTTGCAGTGTGAACAAACCGATCAGGAAACCGCCGAACGCATGCGCGACGCCCTGAGAAGGGAGCAGTCCTTCCGTGGCGAGATACTCAATCGAGGCAAAAACGGAAACCTGTACTGGCTCGAACTCGACATCCAACCCATCCGCGAAAACGGCCAGGTCACCGGGTTTATGGCCATCGAAAGCGATATCACCGAACGAAAGCAAAAAGAGCAGGAAATCCACCTCGCCAGAGATAGCGCCGAGAAGGCACTCCAACGGCTCAACACCTACCGCAACGCCCTCGACCGACACTCCATCGTCGCCATGACCGACGCCAGCGGAACCATCACCGAAGTCAACGACCTGTTCTGTGAAATCAGCGGCTACACGCGCGAAGAACTGGTCGGCCAGAATCACAAGATCCTCAACTCCGGCCATCACTCCAAATCCTTCTGGATCAACATGTGGCGTGACATCGCCTCCGGCCGTCAATGGCACGGCGAGGTCTACAACCGCGCCAAAAACGGCTCCCACTACTGGGTCGACACCACCATCTCACCCATGCGCGACGCCGACGGCAAGATCGATGGCTTCTGCGCCGTGCGAACCGACATCACCCACATGAAACAAGTCCAGGACGAGATCGAGAAGGCTCGACAAGCCGCCGAAGTCGCCAACCACAGCAAGAGCGAGTTCCTCGCCAACATGAGCCACGAGATCCGTACACCACTGACCGCCATCCTCGGCTACGCCGACCTCCTCGAAGAACCCGCCAGGACAGAAAATGATCTCGAACGACAACAACAAACCATCGTCACCATCCGACGCGCCGGAGCACACCTGCTCGCCGTCATCAACGACATCCTCGACCTCTCAAAAATCGAAGCCGGAAAACTCAACCTCGAACAGATCGACACCCACCTGCCCCGAATCCTCCTCGACATAGAAAGCCTGATGCGCTCGCGCGCCGAAGGAAAGGGCGTCCGCCTCACCACCAGACTCAACACACCCATACCCAACACGATCCACACCGACCCGACACGCCTCAGACAAATACTCATGAACCTCGTCGGCAACGCCGCCAAGTTCACCGAAGCCGGCGCCATCGAGGTCCATGTCGCATACAACCGCAACAACGATAGGCCTACCCTCCGCATCGAAATCCAGGACACCGGCCCCGGCATGACACCGGACGAGGCCTCACTCCTCTTCAAACCATTCAGCCAGGCAGACACCTCAGTCAGCAGACGCCATGGCGGAACCGGCCTCGGACTCACCATCAGTCGACGACTCGCTAGCCTCATGGGCGGAAAAATCTGGCTCGACTGGACCGAGCCCGGACAAGGCTCGCGATTCATCATCGAACTCCCCGCTCAGCCATCAGCCGATGCCGCCACCGTCGATTCACTCCAGTTTCGCCGGCACACGGAATCAGACCAGCAAAACAACGAACACAAACCCATCCAACTCACCGGCCGCATCCTCCTCGCCGAAGACGGCATCGACAACCAGCGACTCATCTCTTTCCACCTCAGCAAAGCCGGCGCCGAAGTCGTCGTCGTCGACAACGGCCGTATCGCCCTCGACGCCTTCCAACAGGCTATTGATGAACAACAACCCTTCGACCTCATCGTCAGCGACATGCAGATGCCCGAGATGGATGGCTACGCCCTCGCACGCCGAATCCGCGAAACCGGCTCCACCATCCCAATCATCGCCCTCACCGCACACGCCATGGCCGAAGACCGCCAGAAATGCCTCGAAGCCGGCTGCGACGACTACGCCTCAAAACCCATCGACCGCACCGCCCTCCTCACCACCTGCCAATACCACCTCACCAACCCACCAACAAGCCAAAACGCCGCCGCCTGACACAACACCGCACCACGCAACACGACCAAAAAACCTAACGCCACCATTCACTCAGGGACGCTCCAGACACCACCTCCCAATCAACGACGCCACACCCAACCCATCAGCCCGCCAAGAACCAGCAACGACCCCGGCTCCGGCAGCATCACGACCGCAGATCCAGCGACGAAGATTGGCGCTCCGATGGTTCCGTAGAAATGAAACCTACTATCGTAATGCACGGCATCGAGGCGGTACTCAGCCACCGAACCAGTGGGCAACACGATCTGCGCGAGGTTGAGGTCGTGGTTCGAATCACCCTTGAAGGCAAACACCGCACTCAGCTCTGACGGGCTATCAACCACGTCAAAAGAAAGAACCTCACCCTGATCAATCAACAGATGTGTGTCAGGAATGTGCGCACCAAGCAGTGCTCTGACCAGCACCTGGTCGTCTTTGAACGGCGTTGGGCGCATTTGATTGACGGCTTGGTACAGGTTTCCGGTCACTTCAAGGTCAAAAGCGTTGACCGCAACGTCCTCTGAGACGACAGAAAGCCTGTAAACCTCATAGCCAGGCAGCCCCGCAGCCGCCTCAGGCCCAGAAATCACAACTTCCGGTGCGCGCACAGGCTCCCGAACAACCACCGGCTCCAGTTCAGGCTCCACCACCACCTCAGGCAAGGGCTCAACCACAACCGGCGGGTCCGCAGGCTCCTCAACCGGTGCCCTCTGGCCCCCTGCCACGACCGACGAACCATGACCGTCCGCATAGGCGATCCCCAGAGACTTAATCCACCCGCCGTAACTTGGTATGTCTCTTCGCACAGGCCAACGGTTCTCAGACGCGTCATGAATCGACCCGCGCGCCCAATCTTGCCCGACAACCAAATCCGGCGCAGAGAAATCCGTGAAGAGCGTCGGCGTCTCAATCGTCTGTGTCACAAGCCGCGGGATGTCTTGGCGCCCCCACAGCGTCTGGTCAATAGTTGGGACAAAGACTTCAGGCGGCCGCCAAGCCAGCAGGCTCTGGTTTAGATCTGCAAAGGAAGCAGTTGTTGTCGAAGGCCCCCACATGACGGACAAACCCTGATGCCAGTTTGTCAAAAAATCCGAGCGGGTCGTTGGGGTAGGTGTCTCCGTAGCAAGAGTAAGAGGCACCACCTCGACCTCCTGTGCCCAGGCGGCCGAACCAGTCACAACGATCGCAGCGACAGCAACAGATAGACGCATCATCGTCTTTCCCCTTTGGAATGATGGATGGAGAGGGCACGAAACACGGCTGGAAACCCCGTGAATGGCTGACCCGACCGGCTCACAACAACCAATCAGATGCCCAATATTCTCAACTAACGCCCCCATCCGTCAATAGGGGCATCCCCCCCACCACAGCACGCAGCGGGTGCGGGGGATGCGGGGGGGGGAGGGGGCTCAAGCTGTTCGTCGAGACAGGGCGGCCAGTCCCAGGCCGAGAACGATCGATCCTGCGGGCTCCGGGACTAAGGGGCCGGGGGCCGGTTCTGAGCCATCAAAACCGAAGTTGCTGGCCAGGAGCGACAGATCAATAAGGTCGGTGACGCCGTCACCGTTGAAGTCCCCGCCTCCCCACCCACTATCGAGCAGCCCGAAGTTCGAAGCGAGGCTCGACAGGTCGATGAGGTCCACCACGCGGTCGAGGTTCGTGTCCCCCTGGACGGTTCCAAACAGCAGCTCGACCCAGAACAGCAGGTCAACTTCATCGATAGCGGGGTCGCCGGTGAGGTTGTAGAACGGGTCGGCTCCACCCAGCGCGTCCAGCAGGAGATCCAGATCATCGATCGTAAGCACCGTGTCGATGTTGAAGTCGCCGAAAACTTCGGTGATGGGCATCGCGGTGTACATGTACAGCTCGTAGGACCCGCCATCGGTCCCGGGCTTGGTGCCGGGGAAGAACGTGTCAGCGACAAGGATTTCAAGGGTATAGAAGCCGGTGACCGGGAGAATGACATCGATGATGCTCGAACCCAGCTCGCCATCGTCATCGTCATCGTTGGCGGCTCCAAAGGGGTCGCCGTAGTAGGGAACGACCGCCGCGGTGGGGTCGAGCAGGATGATCGCGGGGTCAGCGTTGTCGATATAGCGGTCCCCGCCTTCGAGGATTTTGGACATCACCTCAATGGTCCATATCTCGCCAGCGATGCCAAAGAAGGAGTAGTAATCGCCAAAGAAGCCGGTTCCCGGCCCCGGTTTGAGGTCGAAGGAACCGGTGACGACTTTGGCGAATCCGCTGAGGGCCACGGGAATTTCCGGGGCGGGCGTGGTGCCTGGCGTTGTGCGGTCGGGTTCTGGGAAAGGCCGTATCGGGTAGCCGATATCGAACCCGCCCGAGTCGACATCAATGAACTGCGCGGTGGGGAAGGTGTTGTTTCCACCCTCTTCCGCATCGACAAACTCATCGGAGAAGGGCTTGGAGAGGTCCAGGCGGATCGCACTGCGCTCGGAGACAAACTTGGGTGTGAAAAGCCCGGTGCCAAAGCCTGCACCGCCCGCGTGAACCGACATGAAGTTTTCGCCCGTGAACGGGGCGCCTACGGGCCCGGGGTACGCGGGGAAGAAGTCAGTTGGGAACGTGCCGATCCCGGTGCCGATGGGTCCGTACGCGTCGTGATGCCGCGCCCCCATGAGGTGCATCGCCTCATGCCCGACGGTGTTGGCGGTCGAGATCGCCACATCCATTGGCGCTAATGTCTCGAACGGGAGACTGAGGAACTTGTAGATGCTGACCATGTTGATCGAAGCGCTATCGTCATCGTCGAGGTTGCGAAAGTCGACGCCCTCGGAACCCGCGCCAAAGCCTTTGTTGAGTTGCATCACCGAACCCGCGCCGGGGATAGCGGGGAGGCCCTCGGTAAACACCATGTCGAACCCGCCGAAGTTCATGTTGAGGTATTCAAGGATGAAGTCGCGTTGCCCGGTGTCGTAGTCGTAGAGCTCATCAAGGGGCGGGACGCCCGGCGTGACGCCCGGGATCAGCGAGCCGTCATCGACGCCATCGATGATGGAATCGAAGTCGAGGTAGAAGGTTTGGGTGGCCTGGGCTTCTTGTCCGAGCAGTGCAAGCAACATGCAGAGCCCGATCGCGTCACATCGTGATGGCATAGCGGTTCCTTCCCTACGAGTCACAGATTCGGGGCGACAGCCCTGTTATCTCTAAAGATATAACTCTTCGATCGATGGTTTCAAAGGATTGTTGAGCGTTTGGTGAGGAATTGGGCGGGATTGCGTGGTGAACACTTCTAAGTAATCACCCTATGTTGCGGTTAGATCGGCGGTTGTTACAAAATGTTGTGCAACAAAGTGCCCAGATTAACATGGCTGGCAGGGTGTTCGCGGGATATATTTGACCAGATGACAGTATTTTTGTTGATTTCAGCAGAATCTTCTTGACCTGCACAGATCATTCGCCACACTGTTGCAATCAAGTTGCATCTCATATGCAACAGAATCATGTCTCTGGAGTCACTATGTCATCGGTTCGCGAGATAGCCAAGCAGGTTGGGGTTTCGGCGGCGACGGTTTCCAGGGCCTTGCGTGGTCATCCGGGGATCAGCAGTGTGACGCGGCGGCGGATTGTGAGTGCTGCGAATCGGGCGGGGTACTCGCGGGCTCGCTCGGATGTGACCGAGACGATGATGATTGGATTTGCCAGCACGTCGCCGACGCCTGCGTTGTCGCTCTATGACTGCATGTTGCTTAATGGTGTGCGGCGTGGTTTGGCGGGTGGTGGCTTCGAGGTTCAGTTGGTGGATCTGCATCGTGACAAGCCTGCGGGGGAGACGTATACGGAGTTTTTTGAGCGTCGCCGGTTGCGTGGTGTGGTGGTTCAGTCGGACACGGAGCATCGCGCCATCTGCCATGCGATCCATGCGGAGGGGTTTCCCTGTGTTGTGCTGGCGGAGGAGTTTGACGAGCCGGAGATCAGCTTTGTCTGCTGTGATGCGCGGGGTGAGATTGCTCAGATGGTGGATCATCTGGTTCAGCTTGGTCACACGCGGATCGGGCTGGCGGTTCCGGAGCATCAGGATCATGATCACGCGAACCGCGTGGTGGGCTATCGGGAGGCGCTGCGGGAGCACGATCTAGAGTTGGATGCTTCGTTGGTGGTGCGGATCTCGCCGAGTCGTGAGGGTGGGGGTCATGCGATCAATGAGCTGATGAGCAGGCGGCAGCCGCCTACGGCGATTTTTGTGACGGATCCTTATCCGGCGATTGGCGCGTTGTGTCGGACGCTGGAGGTGGGCCTTGCGGTTCCGGGTCAGTTATCGCTGGTGGGTTTTGATGATGGTCAGATGCGTCGCCAGGTTTATCCGTTGTTGACAGCGATCTGTCAGCCGACGGAACAGATTGGTTTTCTGGCGTCGCAGTGGATGGTTAAGCGTGTTGCCGGTGCGGTGGATGAGCCGCTTCGCCGGGTGTTACCGGCGACGTTTGAGGTGAATCAGACGACGGCGGTTCCGCCTGAGAAGGTGGTGAGGATTCAGCCGGATGGTAGTCCGTTTCGTGTTTCATAGGGCTTGCAGGAGCGAGGAGATCGTGATGAGTCTGATCGCTGAGCTTTGCGGGCCGACCTGATGTTGTGTTGATCGCGTGTGCCTTGTTGTGCCGCGCGTCGTGGTTCTTGATTTACGTTTCGTTCCTTTCTTTCCTTTAGAGGAGGCAGATGATGCAGTTTCACACTCATGGACTCACTTGTGCGATGGTTGGCTTGGCGATGACCGGTGCGGCGGGGGCGGAGACCTTGTTGTTCGACTTTGGCAACACGGGTAGGCAGACCAGCCCTGGCTGGAACAATGTGGTTCCGGCGACGACCACCCTTTTTGCGACGTTCGACAGTAACAACAACCTGACACCGGTTGGATTTGAGATTACCGACACGTTCTTCCAGACGGGCGAGCCGTCGCAGCTGGGTACTGAATCGCCTTCGGGTGATGCTGCTGGTTATCCGGTTGATGCTACGGATGACTATTTCTTTGGCCACGTCACCGCGTTCGCTGGTGCGGACCCCAATCCTTATGGTGAGGTCAAACTGTTTAACCTCGATCCGAACTCAACCTACAACTTCACGTTCTTCGGTTCGCGAATGGGCGTTAGCGATATCCGCGATGCTTCGTACACGGTGACTGGTACGAACAGTCTTAATGGCGTCCTGAATGCTTCGAATAATGAGTCTGAGGTGCTGAGGCTTAACGGGATTGCTCCTGACGGGAACAATGAGATCTTCATTGGCGTTGCACCGGGGCCCAACAACAGCAACGGCGTTGGGTTTTATTACATCAATCTGGTTCAGGTTGATCGAGTGATTCCCGAGCCGGCTTCGGTTGGTTTGCTTGGTCTCGGTGGGCTGGCGCTGCTTCGTCGGCGTGTCGCCTGAGTGGATGAGTTACGAACCAGGAGTACCTGATGATGTTGAAACGATGGATGATGATGGCGGGTCTGGTCTGCACGCTTGCTGTGGCGAGTGTGGGGCAGGCGGCGCCAAAGAATGTGCTGTTCTATGGCAACAGTTTTACGCTGGGCTTTGGCAGCACACGGTCGGTCAATGCGTTGTTCTCTGATATTGCGATTGCTGCGGGTCACGAGGCCCCTCTTGTGCAGAGTGCTGCAGCGAGCGGTCAGTCCCTGAACTGGCACCTGAACAACAACACTGCTGCAATCTTCACGTTGATCCCGCCTGGAAGGGATTGGGACAACATCGTGATGCAGGAGCATTCGACGAAGCTGACACGTGCGTTCGGTACGTATCCGGCGAGTATTGAAGAGTCGAAGTCGGACGCTGTGGGTTTGTATCAGACGGCGACGACGCGCAGCGCGGGTGTTGTGCCGGTGTTCTATGAGACGTTTGCGCGTGGTCCTGGTCATTCGTTCTATACCGGCGGGTCGCCGTTGTTCCCGGGCGGTCCGTCTGAGATGCAGGCGGAAGTTCGTGCCGGGTATCAGATGCTCAAGGGTGCGATCGACACGGCAGTCGGGAGCGATCTGGCGAAGATCGCTCCGGTCGGTACTGCGTGGGAGATCGGTAACTACGACCGGTTGCACGCGAACGATCTGTGGCATGCCCAGAATCGCGGGACGCTGCTGGCGGCGCTGGTGATCTATGGCACGGTCTACGAGGATTCGGATACGAGTTCCATAGACCTCGCGGGTGTGCTCGGCTCACTGGGTCTCACAGCTCAGGATGGTGTTGAGTTGACGTCCTATGCGGATGAGGCGCTGGCGATTCCCGAGCCAGCGTCTGCGGGTTTGCTTCTTGGCCTGGCAGCGCTGGGCATGGGCAGGCGCCGGGCTGCGTAGCCGGACCATGATGATCCATGGGATGGGATCAGCCGCCTCGGGTCCTGAGACTCGGGGCGGTTTTTGTTTGGCTGTGGCGTATCGTGGTGATGGAGAGTCGATGAGTTTGCGGGTAATGGGCCATACTGGACTTGAACCAGTGACCTCCTCGATGTCAACGAGGCGCGCTAGCCAACTGCGCTAATGGCCCGTGTGGCGGGGTTGCCGCCGGATCGGGGAGTATAGCCCATGGATCGGGGGGGGCCAATCGCATGGGTTTTCTGGGCGTGTTGGGTCAGGTTGGGCTGACTTCCAGGTCTTGGAAGCTGTAGAGGGATTGTGGGTCGGACCAGGCGGCTTTGGGTCGCCAGGAATTCGCAAGCCGGGCGAAGTGTTGGGGGGTGTATTTGTAGGAGCACTCGGTGCGGATCATCTCGCCTTTGGCGAGGGTGATGAGTTCGCCAGCGAAGGTAAGGGTCTGGTCGTGGCGGCTGGTGACGCCTATTTCGATGCGGCTCTCTTCGTCGTTCCAGAGGACGGTGAAGTCGAAGGCGTCGGGGTCGAAGTTGGCGTGGGCCTCTCGGTTGAGGCGTTTGAGGAGGTTGAGAGTGAAGGCTTTGGTGACGCCTTGGGCGTCGTCATAGGCGGGGACGATGATCGCGGGGTCTTTGCGGAGGTCGATGCCGATGAGGAGTTGCCCGCCCGGGCCGAGGAGGCGGGCGATGTTGTTTAGGAGGGCTCGGGCCTCGTGGGGGTACATGTTGCCGATGGTGGAGCCTGGGAAGAAGGCGACGCGCTGGCAGACTTCGCGTTCCCACTCGGGTAGTTCCCATTTCGTCATGTAGTCGGCGCAGACGGGTTGGACGGGCAGGTCGGGGTAGTCGTCGGAGATTCGTTGGGCGGCTTCGAGCAGGTGTTGTTTGGAGATATCGACGGGGATGTAGCCAGCGGGCTCGTCGAGTGCACTGAGTAAGGTCTCGGTCTTTGTGCTGGAGCCTGAGCCGATCTCGATCACCAAAGCACCCGACCCGACGGATTCTGCGATGGAATCGGACTGTTCCTGCAGGATGCTCATCTCGGTTCTTGTGGGGTAGTACTCGGGAAGCGTGGTGATGGTGTCAAAAAGCTCAGAGCCTTTTTTGTCGTACAGGAACATGCTGGGGAGAGTTTTGGGGGTGGATCGCAGGCCTGCGAGGCAGTCTGCTTTGAGGTCGGCGACCCTGGGATGTAGATCGATCAGTTCGAGGAGCGTCTCGGTGGTCATAGAGCAGGCTTTCTTGATGGTGATGGACTGTTGTGTGAGAGAGAGACTTTAGAGGATTGTGTCGCGGGCAAGTCGTAAGCCGGTGAACTGCCAGCGCGTATCGGGATAGAAGAAGTTGCGATAACTATGGCGGATGTGACTGGCGGGAGTGGCACAGGACCCGCCTCGGAGGACGTACTGATTGCACATGAACTTGCCGTTGTATTCGCCGATGGCTCCTGGGTGGGGCTT